>CAZKQQ010000011.1:63364-64103 GCA_964554945.1 uncultured Solibacteraceae bacterium
CGCGTCGGAATCGTGGTGTTGCGCTCGATCAGCTTGGTGAAGACTCCGCCGAGGGTTTCGATACCGAGCGACAGCGGTGTGACGTCGAGCAGCAGCACGTCCTTAACTTCGCCGCCGAGGACGCCGCCCTGCACCGCGGCGCCGACCGCCACGACTTCGTCGGGGTTGACGCCCTTGTGGGGCTCCTTCCCGAACAGGTCGCGAACGATGGTCTGGATGCGCGGCATTCTGGTCTGGCCGCCGACGAGCACGACTTCATCAATCTGCTGCGGAGTCACACCAGCATCGGCCAAGGCCTGCTTGCATGGGCCAACCGAGCGCTGAACGATGTCTTCCACCATCTGCTCGAAGCGGGCGCGAGTCAGCTTCATTTGCAGGTGTTTGGGCCCGGAGGCGTCTGCCGTGACGAACGGCAGGTTGATCTCGGCCTCAAGAAGAGTCGAGAGTTCCATTTTGGCCTTCTCGGCCGCTTCCTTGAGGCGCTGCAACGCCATCTGATCCTTCGAAAGGTCGATGCCGTTGTCCTTCTTGAACTCAGAGACGATCCAATCGATGACGCGCTGGTCGATGTTGTCGCCGCCCAGATGAGTGTCGCCATTGGTGGACTTCACTTCGACTACGCCATCGCCGACTTCGAGGATGGAGATATCAAAGGTGCCGCCGCCGATGTCATAGACGGCGATAGTTTCGTTCTTTTTCTTGTCGAATTCTTCATCCAGCACGTCTTTCTGGGAGAGAA
>CAZKQQ010000012.1:0-36858 GCA_964554945.1 uncultured Solibacteraceae bacterium
ATTGGCGTGACTATATTCCCAGCCGCAGGCGGTGTCAAGGGGATGGAGTTAAATCAGAATCTGCGCGGGTAACCGGTGTTTCGGAGCGCGATCTATTTCGCGTCGCGCCAGTTGTCGCCTACGCCGACATCCACCACCAGCGGAACTTTGAGTTCACGAACGCATTCCATTTCGCGCTTCACCAGCTTCGAGACCGCGTCCACTTCCTCGGGCGGGCACTCGAACACCAGTTCGTCGTGTACCTGCAGCAGCATCACCGCCTGGCGGCGGTCGCGTTCCAGCGCCGCATCGATCCGCACCATCGCCAGCTTGATCAGGTCGGCCGCGGTGCCCTGCAGGGGCGAGTTCACCGCGGTACGTTCCGCGAAACCGCGCGCGTTGGGATTGCGGCTGTTGATGTCGGGAATCGGGCGCTCCCGATCGAAAAGAGTGCGGGTAACTCCGGTCTGCCGTACCTGTGCGATGGTCTCGTAGATGAACCGGCGCACTCCCGTATGCCGCGCAAAATAATTCTTGATGTACTTTTCCGCCTCCGCCCGCGAGATTCCCAGCTGCGCCGATAATCCGAAGGGGCTGATGCCGTATACGATGCCGAAGTTGACGGCTTTGGCGGCGCGCCGCGCGTCCGGAGTGACCATCAGCGGAGGGATGCCCATCACTTCCGAAGCGGTGCGCGTGTGGATGTCCTCTCCGGTGCGGAACGATTCCACCAGCAGCGGGTCGTCCGAGAAATGCCCCAGCAGCCGCAGCTCGATTTGCGAGTAGTCGGCGGCCAGCAGCTTCCACCCTTCGCGCGGGACAAACGCCGCGCGGATTTCCCGGCCGAGCTCCGTGCGGATCGGAATGTTCTGCAGGTTGGGATTCGAAGAGGAAAGCCGCCCGGTGGCGGCGCCGGTTTGATTGAAACTGGTGTGCACGCGGCCGGTCTGTGGGTCAATCAGCTCCGGCAGCGCGTCCACGTACGTGCCTTTCAATTTCGTCAATTGCCTATACTCGAGCACCTTGCGTACGATCTCGTGATCGGCCGCCAGTTCTTCCAGCACATCCGCGGCCGTAGATATGACTTTTCCTTTGCCGTATTTCACGGGCGCCGGCAGGCCGAGGTCTTCGAACAGCACGCGGCCGAGTTGCTGCGGCGAGCTGATGTTGAACGTCTTGCCCGCCAGGGCGTGAATTTCGGAAGTCAGCGCGGTGATCTGCCCCTCCATCAGGGCGGAAAGCCGCCCCAGCTCCTGACGGTTGATGCGAATGCCGGCCCGTTCCATTTTGTACAGCACGCGGGTCAGCGGCAATTCGATTTCGCGGTACAGTTTTCCGAAGCCGCGCGATTCCACCGCCGGCGCCAGTTGGTCCCAGATCTCGAGCGTGATGTCGGCGCGCTGCTCGGGCGACGGACCGAGTTTAAGGTCGAGCCGCCGCCGCGCCTGCTCTTCCAGCGGGCAGCCTGAGGGATCCGCGTCCAGCAGGAAAGCGTACAGCATCACGTCGTGATCGAAACCGCGCGCCGCAATGCCCATTCGGTCAAGTTCCAGCAGCGCGGCCTTGGCATCGCAAATGATCTTGGGAGCGCCGGCGTCCTCCAGCCACGGCTTGAGATGAGCGAGGTTCTCCGCGGTCACCGCTCCCGCCTCCCCGGGTTGGCGGGCCAGTCCCACCGTATCCAGGGCGAACTCTCCTTCGGCCGATTTCGAGATCGCTACCGCGACTGGTTTTCCCGCCGGCAGCCAGGCCTTCAGCTCGTCGGCGCTGCCAATCACACGGTAATCGCGCGGGCGCGTGTCCTCGCCCGGTCCGAGTTCTTTCAGCAGACTGTAAAATTCCAGCTCTTTGTAAACCGTTTTCAGCAGCGCCGCGTCCACCGGCTGGGCTTTCACCGATTCCACGGAAAACTCGATGGGCACTTCGGTCGCGATGGTGGCCAGCCGCTTGCTCATCCGGATACGCTCCACGTTGTTCTGGAGGCTTTCGCGGTACATCTTGCGCTCGACTTCGGCGGCCCGTTCCAGCGCCGCTTCCACCGAGCCGAACCGTTCGATCAGATCGGTCGCTCCCTTATCTCCAATGCCCGGCGCGCCGGGAATATTGTCGATGGCGTCGCCTTTGAGCGCCAGCAAGTCCGCCACCTGTTCCGGCCGCACGCCCATGAACGCCTTCACCTTCAACGGGTCGTACCATTCATCGTCTTTGGCCGGGTTCAGCATGGAGATTTTGTCCGACACAAGCTGCAGCATGTCCTTGTCGCTGGAAACGATGACTACCTCGATGCCGTCCTTCTCAGCGCGCCTTGCGATGGTCCCGATCACGTCATCCGCTTCAAAGCCGCGGTACTCGAGAATCGGAATGCGCATGGCTTCAAGCACCCGCCGCACATGGGGAATCTGTTCTCCCAGGTCCGGCGGCATCTCCGTGCGGTTCGCCTTGTACTCGGCGAATTCCTCGACGCGATGTGTCGGTCCCCCGCTTTCGAAGACGGCGGCGATGTACTCCGGGTCGTGCTGCTTGGACAGCTTCCGCAGCATATTGTTGAAAATGTAGACCGCTTCCGTCGAAAGACCCGTGCTGGTCCGCATTGGCGGCGCTCCGCTCCGGGCACGGGCGTGGTACGCACGGAAGATGAACCCGAAGGTGTCAATCAAGAAAAGTCGCTTGTGGGGCACTGCGGTCATCATACAACCCGGTTCGGCACCCCGGACGCGCAGAAGTGATGCTTTTTCGCTGCAGATCGGCCGCAATGTGTCCCAAAAAAGCCACACCTTAGTTGGGTGACATAGTTTAAAATCAGAGGCTTAAGCTTGGGTGCAAAACTTGCAACCGAATGGTAACGATGCCGGAGCTCCAATTTGAGATTTGAGAACACGGTGCAGCGTCCGGTCGAGGCCACGGGCGTCGGCCTGCACAGTGGCGTACCCGTCCACATTCGGATTCTTCCGGCGCCGGTTTCGACTGGCATTGTTTTCCTGCGAACCGATCTCGATAACTTTCCCATTCCCGCGAGCTGGCGGCATGTCGCGCGTGTCAGCTACGCGACCAGCTTGATGCGCCAGGGCGTGCTGCTGTCCACCACCGAGCATCTGCTGAGCGTCTTCTACTCGATGGGAATTGATAATGCGTTCGTGGAGATCGATAACCTGGAAGTCCCGATTCTCGACGGCAGCGGCCAGCCATTCGTGGAATTGATCCGGCAAGCGGGTGTTCGGCAGTACCGGCGCAAGCGGCGCTACCTGCGGATTCGCCGTCCCGTTTCGGTCGAAGACCACGGCAAACGCATAAGCATTCTTCCCGCCGAGAGTTTCCGGCTCACCTGCGAGACCGATTTTCCGCATCCGATGGTGGGGCGGCAGTCGCTCGAACTGGAAGTGACTCCGGGCCGCTACGCCGCCGAGATCGCACCTGCACGGACTTTCGGTTTCGAGCACGAGCTCGCCCAGATGCGCGACATGGGTCTGATTCGCGGAGCCTCGCTTGACAACGCGGTCTGCTTCACGCGCGACAATGTGCTCAATCCGGGCGGCCTGCGCATGCCGGACGAATGCTGCCGCCACAAGGCGCTCGATCTGATCGGCGACCTGGCCTTGCTCGGCCGCCCCTTGCTCGGACATGTGATTGCCGAGCGTGCCGGCCACGCCATGCATGCGGCGCTAGTGGCACGAATAATGTCGGACCCTTCGCTATACGAAATCCTCACCTTCGATCAACTGGCATCGCGCGTTACGCAGGCGCTGGTTTCATAAGGGCGCCGGCATACTGAAGGCGCGCGCCACGGCGCCGATCTCTTCCTCCATGGGGCGGTCTTTATCCTGGAACGTCACGACGTTTCGCACGGCGTCGTAAATCTTGCGCGTGCCCTGTCCCAGGCGCCGCGCGCCTCCGCGCAGGTCGACGGCTTGTGCGGCGGCCAGCAGCACCATGGCGGTTTCATTGCGAACGCATTCGAGCGCGTCCATGGCGGTGACGGCGGCATGCATGCCCAGGCTCACGACGTCTTCGTTATATTCTTCGGTCGGCAGCGAATGGATCGAACTCGGCCCGGCCATCTGGCGCACCGCGCACGCCAGGCTGGTCACGCTGAGCTGCATGCCTTTGAAGCCGGAATTGACGCCGGGCTCGGGCGCAAGGTTGGCCGGCAGGCCGCCGTTGAAACGGGGGTCCACCAGAACGGCCATCAGGGCATTGCCCCAACTCGCCATTGTGGCGAAATCGATTTTCCAGGCATCCAGCAGGCGCGCGATGTGCCCTCCGTAGAAGTTACCTGCCTGATAGAGCGTGCCGGTTTCCGGATCGATTAAAGGATTATCGTTGGCGGAATTGATTTCGCGCTCGAGCACGGCGCGGCCGTCTTCGAAAGCTTCCCAAGCCGGGCCGAGGCCTTGCGGCGCGCATCTGAGTGAGTAACCGCTTTGCCGGGTGGACACGGCGACGTTCTCCGACCCGGAGAGCGCCTCGCGGATCCAAGCCGCCACGGACATCTGCCCGGGGTGACCCTTTTGTTCGTGAACCCACGGATGGAACGGCTGGACCGGCGCCTGCAACGCCTCCACTGAAAGCGCCACAGCGCTCAAAAGCCCGCGCAGCACGCGGCGCGCATCGGCCCACACCAGCGAAGCCACCGCGGTCATCACCGTGGTGCCGTTGATCAACGCCAGCGCTTCTTTTGGCGCAAAGCGGAGTGGCTCCATGCCGGCAAGATTCAAGCCTTCGGCTGCGAGCACCCGCCGCCCGTCGATTTCGGCTTCTCCCATGCCCACCAGCAGGCGCGCGATATAGGCCGAGGGCATCAAGTCGCCACTCGCGCCCACGGATCCGTAACGCGGCACCACCGGCGTAAGGCCGCGATTGAGCGCGGCGATCAAGGCATCCACCAGCTCCGTTCGCACCGCCGACGCTCCCGTCGCAAACGTCGCGATGCGCAGCAGCATGGCCGCGCGCACCGCTTCCCCCGGCAACGGGGCCCCGGTCGCGCAGGAAAGGTGTCGCATCAGATTATGCTGCAGCCGTTCCATGTCTTCCGGCGGCACCACGAAATCCTGATTGCCGCCGACTCCGGTATTGACGCCGTAGATGCGTTCGCCGCGCGCGATTCGCTCCCACAAACGGTCGCGGCCCTGCACGATCCGCGCGCGCGCCGGAGCGCCCAAACGTACCGGGACGCTTTGACGAGCGACGCGTTCCACATCTTCGATCGAGAGCGTCCGCGCGCCCACTTCCAGGATGGCCGCCATCCCTGTAGAGTAGCGCGCTACTCCACCGCGAACGTCTGCCGGGTTTCGTAGGTTTGATTGCCGACGGCGTCCTTCACCTGGACGGCGATGGTATACGTTCCGGGACGAATGTTGTTTTGCAGCGTGATTCCCATCGAAGCGGGGACGTATCGTTTCGGGTAAAACGATTCGGACTGTTCGCCCTCCGGTTGCGGCTGCGTCCACAGCACCTTGCCGGACTCCGTGATGACCGAGGTCACATAGCTGACTTCAATCTTATTCTTCGGCCCGAACTGGAAACCTGTAATATCGAACCGGGCCCAGACCGCGTCACCTGGACGATAGGCCGCTTTCTCCAGAGGCTGGGTGTCCTCTTCGGAACGCAGGAACTCAAAATTGCGGACCGTCAGAGTATCGCTGGAGGGGACATCGCGCCCGCGCACCTGGAACACAATCGAAGCTTCCGTATTGGCCTTGGCAACCAGATCCTCCACTTTGACGGTGATCTTGTAGTTCCCCGATCCGGCCAGCGGCGGGATCATGATCTCACTCTGGATTTTCGGCAGCCATTCCTTATCCTCGGGGGTCACCTCGTCGACCATCTCCTGGTGGAACGGCTCCATGATCGCGATGCCTCTCGGGTCGGTCGCCTCGACCGTGTAGCCGAGATGTATTTTTTCATCCGGCGTTTTCTGAAAGCCTGCGACGCGGCAGAAGTAGAACAACGTTTCGCCCGGCACGTGCTCGAAGCTCGCGGGAAACACAGCGCCTCCGTCGCTTTCGGAGATGACAGGGCGGACGATTTCCAAGGGAGCGGCGGCGAGCGGAACGGCGAAGGCCAGGAGTAAGATCGGGCGCATATGCGAGGACCCTGATCCATTCTGGGAATGCGCCAAGCCAAAAGTCAAAGGTCGTCCACACGCGTTGTGCCGCGCAGCGGTTCGCTTTGACTTTTGACTCTTTGCTTCTGAGAATGAATTATGGTTCTCAGCCGACGCCGCTTTCTCGCCGTCACGGCCGCGAGCCGTCTCGCCGCCCAGCCAAAGGTCCGGACCGGCCCGCTCATCTGCCTCTACTCGCGCCTGCTCCCTGACGTCGAGTACTCCGATATGGCGCCGATTCTGAGCGGTATGGGCTTCGATGGCTGCGATCTTTCCGTGCAACAGGGCGGCACCGTCGAACCCTTTCAGATCTCAGTGGACTTGGTCCGCGCTGTGGAGGTTTTTCAGGGCCGGGGCCTTGAGGTTCCCCTGATCACCACAACCTTCATCAGCGCGACCGAACCCTGGGCGCGCAACGTAATTTATATAACAGGCGGTTCGGGCGTGCCGTTCTTCCGGCCCGGTTATTGGAAATTTCCCGGCGCGCGGCTCATCGAGATGAAAGCCCAGATCGTCGGATTAGCAAACGTCGGTCGCGCCTACAACATGGCCATGGGGCTTCCGAACACGGCCGGCGAGGCGTTGCTCGGCGACCTTGATCCGAAGTGGGTCGGCTACGATTTCGATCCCTCGCAAGCCACGCCCGATCTGCCGCTCGAAAAAGCAATGCCGCGCGTCAAGATGTTCCTGCTTCGCGACGCCCGGCGGCAGAACGGCCAACTGGCGCCGTGTCCTTTGGGCGATGGGATCGTGGACTGGGGAAAGTTCTTCGACACTATGGCCCACGCGAAATTCTCAGGCCCGCTCACGCTGCAATCGGATTATCCGGCTGCCGATCGGCTGGAGGCCATTCGCAAGGACCTGGAGTTTGCCCGGAAGCACCTCAACGACGCCTATCAGAAGGTAATCAACAACCCTACTTCACCCCCGCCATCAAACGGACGGTCGGCCTGATCACCAGGGCCAGAACCACAGCCGCCACCACACTGAGCGCGGCTACCACGCGAAACAATTCCGTCAGCGGCATGGAATCGTAGACCGATGCCGCTTGGCCCGCGGCCCAATCGCCGATGCTGATGGAAAGAAACCACACCCCCATCATGAAGCCGGCCACTCGCTGGGGCGCCAGTTTCGTCATCGCACTCAAGCCAACCGGACTCAGGCATAGCTCCCCGAGCGTCTGCAGGAAGTAGGTGCCGGTGAGCCACCAGGGCGACACCAGTTTCCCTCCGCTGGCATACGCCGCCGCCGGTACCAGGATGGCGAATGCCAGGCCGCCCAACAACAGCCCCCACGAGAACTTCGCGGGAACCGACGGCTCCCGGTGACGAAGCGCGATCCACAGCCACGCGAACACCGGCGCCAGCGCAATTACGAAGACCGGCTGAACGAACTGGAACCAGCTTGCTGGAAATTCCCATCCCAGAATGTGCCGGTCCGTGTTCCGTTCGGCGAAGAGATTCAGCGACGATCCGGCCTGCTCGTACGCAGCCCAGAATATTGCGGACGCCGCGAAGATCACCAGCGTCGCGACCGCCCTTTTGCGCTCGATCGGCGACCAGCCGCGCCCGAATATCAGCCAGGCGAAGACCGCCGCCGAGATCGCCAGCAGCACCCACCCCAATGCCGCGGAAATCACCTCGGCAGTAAGATTGATCTTTCCCGAGCGGCCGAGCAGTGCCACGAGGGCCAGAGCCGCCAGCGCGCCTATCGCCGCCAGCACCCCATTCCGCTTCTGCGCGGGAGCCGCCACAGCACTGGGATTGCGGCCCGCCGAGCCAAGATATTTTCCGCTCAGCACATATTGAATCAACCCGACCAGCATACCGATCCCGGCGACGCCAAAGCCCCATCGCCAGCTGATCCGCTCCCCCACGTACCCGCAGATGAGCGGCGAGATCAGCGCGCCCACGTTGATCCCCATGTAGAAGATGGAGAATCCGGAATCGCGCCGCACGTCAGTCGGTCCGTAAAGTTGCCCTACAATCGTGCTGACGTTCGGTTTCAGCAGCCCGGTCCCGAACATCAGCAGTGTCAGCCCCAGGTAGAACATCGGCAGCCCCGGCACTACCAGGCAGAATTCTCCGGCCGAGATCAGAATCGCACCGTACAGCACCGCGCGCTGCTGCCCGATGATCCGGTCGGCCAGCCAGCCGCCCGGCAAGTTCATCAGGTAGACCATGGCGGTATAGAATCCATAGACCGAGCCGCCCTTGGCGTCTGAAAAGCCAAGACCGCCCGAACTCGCAGGCGCCACCATATAGAGAATCAGGATCGCGCGCATCCCGTAGAAGCTGAATCGCTCCCACATCTCGGTGAAAAAGAGAGTCGCCAAGCCGCGCGGATGGCCGAAAAACCGTGTGTCCTGCTGCGGTTCCACCTCGGTCCGGCTCGCCATGCACCGCCAGTGTAGCATTGAGGGATGGACTGGAAAGCTCACGGGATCCGGATTGTCCGCGCCGGCGAACTAGACTCGAATACTCCGCAAAGTCCGGGCATGACGCGAGCCGCCGCCATCACGCATGCCACCGCCGGCGCTCAGAAACTGTGGGCGGGAACGGTGGTGGTGGAGCCCGACGCGAAAACCGGCGCGCACCACCACGGCGAGTTGGAAACCGTGCTCTATATTGTGAAAGGCCGCGCGCGGTTCCGCTGGGGCGAAAAGCTGGAGTATGTGGATGAAGCGGGCCCCGGCGACTTCATTTATGTTCCGCCGTTCGTCCCTCACCAGGAAATCAATGCGCGCCGCGACCAACCGGTCGAGGCGGTGGTGGTGCGCAGCGGACAGGACCCGATTGTGGTGAATCTGGACATCCAAAGTCCAGAGCCCTCGGCAGCGCCGCCCGATCCATTTCATCCGCGCCGCCAGATCTAAGGTTCAAACGCGCATCCGTCGATCAGACGAGTGATGTCTGTCGTCCCCGGTCCAACGACCCTGCTGGTTTGTGCGGGCCTGCTGAGTTTACCGACGCTGCTTCGGTCCCAGAGCACCACGACCACCACCATCACCGCGACGCCCGCCTCGTTGACTTTCCAATACACGCTGGGGCTCACGGCGAAACTGCCGGTCGCCCAAAGCGTGAGCCTGAAAAGTAGCCAGACAAATCTCGTGGCGACCCTGACGGTGAGCGGAGACCTGCCGAGCAATGGAGATTGGCTGGAGCCCTCGATCGGCCGCGGCACTTCAATCAAGCTGCCGGGAAGCTTCAGCGTCACCGCCACCCCGACCTCGTTGGCGGCGGGGACGTATAACGCCGCGATCACCCTGTCGGCTGTCGATTCGACTGGGGCTTCGGTCAGTCAGATAGTTGCGGTCAAGCTCATCGTGTCTCCGGCGCCGTCACAACTGGACTTCAGTCCTCCCGGTGGGCTGACTTTCAATTACACGACCGGCGGCACCGCCCCGGCCAGTCAGCAGTTCGTGATGTACAGCGAAGGCGCGCCGCTATCGGTGACAGTGACCGTGTCAGGTGCGCCGTGGCTTAAGGTTACTCCGACGGGCTCCGTCCAGTTGGGTGGTCTGTTTAAGCCCATTTCCGTCAGCATCGACCCTACGGAGCTGGCCAAGCTGGCGCCAAAGGCCTACTCCGCCAACATCAGCGTGTCGGCGCCCACAGCCATCAACAAATCCACCACTTACCCGATCACCTTGAACGTGAATGCGGCGGTTCCTCTGGTGACAGATACCTGGCCTACAGGGGTGGTGTTCAGCAGCGGAAGCACCGGTACTACGACAGTAGTGCTGAATGGGGGCGGGTTCTTCGATACCTCTACCGTATCGGTGACAGGCATAACCAGCTCGAGCGTGATTACGGTGACCGACTCGACGGCCGGCACGCCACTCACTGCCTCGGAGACCATTTCGATCCCAGTGTATGCGGCGGGCGTGACCTTCCTTCGGTTGAAGCTGGTTTCGCCTCTACCCACTGGGTTCTTTGGCGTTGCCTATTCTGCGGACTTGGGCGCCTCCGCGGCCGGCGGAACTCCACCTTATACCTGGTCCGCAACCGGACTAGCCAGCTCCGGTTTGGCCTTGAGTTCGGCCGGGGTGCTGAGCGGGGTCGCGCCGATCCCCGGCAACTACAGCATCGTCATTACAGTGACCGACTCACACCTGCTGACGGCCTATATGCCGGTCAGTCTCACCATTCAATCCGCCGCGACACCGCCCGCGGGAACCACCTGGATAACCGTCGGGAACGTACTTCCTTCAGGGACGGTGAATGCCGCATATTCGGTGAACGTGTCAATCGCCGGCGGAACGGGACCGTATTCCTGGTCCGTCGATACGGGCACGCCGTTGCCGGCGGGTTTGTCGATGGGAGCAGCGGGAGCGACCACGGCAATCAGCGGCACGCCGACTTCCGTGGGTGCAACCGGAAATTTAACTTTAAAGCGTCTGAACGAAGGCGCGCTCCAGGTGACCGTTCCGAATTCATACCTGACGAAGCAAGGGGTGGTTCGCATGACCGTGCACACGCCTGTTCCGGGAGGGGGAGACTCGAATGAGGCTCAGTTTGAAGTCTATGGTCCCGAACCGCGCGTATTGGGAGTCGTGAACGCTGCCAGTTATGCGGCCGGAGCAGTGGCGCCTGGGGAATTGATCTCTATTTTCGGAACTAGCTTAGGTCCAGCGACGTTGACGATATACGATCCAAACGCGAGCCCTTTACCTACCGCACTGCCGTCAGGCTCCCCTCCGGCAGGAGTAACCGGAGTGCGCTTCACCGATGGCACTACGACGTGGAACGCGGCCCTTGTCTATACCAGCGCAACGCAAGTCGGCGCCATGGTTCCATTCGAGGTGGCTAGCGCGAGTTCGGTAACGATGACGGTCAGTTACGGGCCAGTGGGCGCGGTGTTGAACTCAAAGCCCTTCTCCCTGATCGTGGCGGCAGCAGTACCAGGGATTTTCACCGCCGACGGTTCCGGCAAAGGCCAGGCCGCGGCGCTGAACTACATTGCCTCAACCAACGATTACACCGTCAACTCAGCGGCCAATCCCGCTCTCTTAAAGGACACGCCGATTGTGGTCCTTTATCTGACGGGTTTCGGAATCACCAACCCAGCCAGCGGTTCCACGGCCAAGGCGGGAAGCGGAGTTAACACGAACACACCAGCCTCCGTGACTATTGATGGGAAGGCGGCGTCGCCAGTAGTAACGGGCGTGCCGCAAGGGTCATTCCCTGGGCTGCTGCAGTTGAATGTTACAGTGCCTTCGGCTGCGACTGCAGGTAAGACTGTGCCGGTGACGATCAGTATCGGGACCGCCAACGCACAAAGCGGCGTAACCATCGGGCTGAAATAGGCAGCGCCGAATGGAACAAAGCTATGACTGCTTAGTCGCCATCTTCTTCTCGAGCGCCTTCATGAGCCGAGATTCCACTTCTTGGGGAATCGGGTAAGCCTCCATTCCCTTGTAGACCTGGATGGTCTTCTTGGTGGTGTCGGCAATTACCCAGCAATTCGGACATTCGGTAATATGCCGCTCCAGCTTAGCCCTCAGCTCAGCGTCGATGCGCTCGTCAAGATAGTCGCTTAGTTCCGCCAAAAAATCTCTACATGTAAGCAAAGGTATCGTCTCCCTTGCGTTTAAAGTAGCGAGTCAGTTTTTCGCGCAACTGCAGGCGCGCCCTCAACAACCTGCTCTTCACAGCAGGCACGGAGATGCCCAGGGTCTCGGCGGTCTCTTCGGTCGACAGATCTTCCACATCGCGCAGCACAAAGACCGAACGATACGAAGGCGCCAGGCTGTCGACGGAGGAATTCAGAATTTCGCCGAGTTCCTCGCGGGTAAACCGCTGCTCGGGATCCTCGTCCCAGGCAGCGATCTCGCGAGTTACCGTGTCTTCGCCCGTATCAATATCTTCATCGAGCGAGACCGACTTATCGGCTTTGCGGCGGCGTAGCTTCATCAGAGCCTGGTTCACCGCGATGCGAACAATCCAGGTGTAGAATTTCGAATTTCCCTGAAACTGGTCCAGGTGCTCGTAAGCCTTCAGGAACGTTTCTTGCAGAACGTCTTCGGCGTCTTCGCGATTTTGCGTGATGTGGAGCGCCAGGCGAAAGATTTTGGCTTCGTAGCGCTTGACCAGTTCGGAGAACGCGCGATTATCGCCTTCGCGGGCTTGGGTGACCAAGCCGGTTTCGTCGAACCCGGTTTGACTGGAAACCGCCATGAGTGCTGCTCTCATCATAGCGCACGCGTTGCGGATGTCGCGCCGGGCCGCGCGGGCACATGTTACGCTGAAATTTCCCTATGAGTCTGCTCGAGATCACTCTGCCTGACGGCAGCAAACAGTCGGTGGCTTCAGGAACACGGCCGATCGACATCGCCCAGTCGATCAGTCCGCGGCTCGCGGAAGCGGCCATTATTGCGAAGGTAAACGGCGAACTGTACGATCTCACGCGACCCCTCGAATCCGATGCCACGCTGCAGATTCTGACCAACAAGGATCGCGAGGCGCTCGATGTCTATCGGCACTCCACCGCGCACCTGCTGGCGGCCGCGGTATTGGAGCTTTACCCGGAGACCCAGCTTGGAATCGGACCGCCGATCGACAGCGGATTCTACTACGATTTCGACCGGGCCACTCCGTTCACTCCCGAGGACCTGGAGAAGATCGAGAAGCGCATGTGGGAGATCCAGAAGCGGAACCTCCCGTACGAGCGTATCTATACGCAAAAAAACGATGGCCTGAAGAAATATTCCGACGCCTGGATGAAATGCGAGCTGATCCAGGAGCGGGCGGGCGAAGTCTTCACAGAATATACTCTCGGGCCGCACTTCATCGATTTCTGCCGCGGCCCCCATGTGCCCAACACATCGAAAATCAAGGCGTTTAAGTTGCTTTCGATTGCCGGCGCGTACTGGAAGGGCGACGAACACAACAAGCAATTGCAGCGCATTTACGGAACGGCCTTCTTCAGCCAGAAGGACCTGGAGGACTATCTCCACCGGCTGGAGGAAGCCAAACGGCGGGACCACCGGCGGCTGGGAAAGGAACTCGAACTGTTCACCGTCAATGAGTCGGTAGGCGCAGGTCTCCCGCTCTGGCTTCCGAAAGGCGCTACCGTGCGCCGGCTGCTGGAAGAGTATATCCTCGAGCGCGAACGGGCGACCGGATACCAGCACGTTTATACACCCGACCTGGCGAAGGTCGAGCTTTACGAGCGATCGGGCCATTGGGCGCACTATAAAGATTCGATGTTCCCGCCCATGGAATTGGAAACCGAGCAGATGGTGCTGCGGCCCATGAACTGTCCGCACCACATCCTGATTTTCGAATCGAAACAGCGCAGCTATCGCGACCTGCCGGTGCGGATCGCGGAACTGGGAGGCATGTATCGCTACGAGCGGTCGGGTGCTCTCAGCGGCTTGAGCCGCGTCCGGTGCATGACATTGAATGACGCTCACATCTTTTGTACTCCGGAACAGATTAAGGAAGAATTCTCCGGGGTGATGAAACTGGTGGAGCAGGCGTATCGGGATCTCGGCATCACGCAATACCGCTACCGGCTGTCGCTGCGCGACAAAGCGGATAAAGAAAAATACGTCGATAATGACGAGATGTGGGAGCTTGGCGAGCGCATGCTGCGCGAGGCCTTGGATGCGCTCGGGCTGCCCTATACTCCGGCTCCAGGGGAAGCCGCTTTTTATGGCCCTAAACTGGACATCCAACTCGCGGACGTCATGGGGCATGAAGAGACCTACTCGACGATTCAAGTGGATTTCCATTTGCCCAACCAGTTTGGATTGAAGTACGTCGGCGCGGACGGGAAGGAACACCGTCCGGTTATCATTCACCGTGCCATTCTCAGCACGATGGAGCGGATGGTTTCGTATCTGATCGAGCTATATGCCGGCGCCTTTCCGGTCTGGCTGGCCCCGGTGCAGGCGGCGGTTCTGCCGATTACGGATCGCCAGATCGAATACGCGCGCAGCGTTCGGACGCGCCTGGAAGAAGCCGGCATCCGGGCGACTCTCGACGATCGCAGCGAGAAGGTGAACCTCAAGATTCGCGAAGCGCAGTTGCAGAAGGTGCCATACATGCTCGTGGTAGGCGATCGCGAGCAGCAGAACGGACAGGTGGCGGTTCGCAACCGCAAGCACGGCGACCAGGGCGCCAAACCTCTCGATGAGTTCGTGGCCGAAATCGGAAAGCTGATCGACTCCAAAGCCGTCTCGGAATGACCGCTTCTTGAGGGTCGCGGCTGCTCTGAAATACCGGGCTCCGCTCCCTTAGGTCGCGGTTCTGATGGGGAGTCACACACTCATGAACGCCACCGCCGAAGGCACCGCGCGTTACGCCACCCGCCACACGGAATTTCAGGCGGCCGGCTTTTACCGTACGATCTTAAATCTGAGCGTATCGAGCCTGGGCATCGGGACCTATCTTGGCGCCGCCGATGATGCCGCAGACCAGGCGTACATCGACTCTCTGCTCGCAGCCGGCGAAGGCGGTGTCAACTTCTTCGATACCGCCATTAATTATCGCAATCAGCGTTCGGAGCGCTGCGTCGGAGCAGCATTGAAGAGGCTGCAGCGCGACGAGATTGTCATCTGCACGAAGGCGGGGTTTGTCACACCGGGGGCCGTTCCGGCATCTTTGCAGCAAGATGACATGGTGGGCCAGATGCATTCGA
This sequence comes from uncultured Solibacteraceae bacterium, assembly GCA_964554945.1. Lineage (GTDB taxonomy): Bacteria > Acidobacteriota > Terriglobia > Bryobacterales > Bryobacteraceae > PSRJ01. The sequence goes on from CAZKQQ010000012.1 coordinate 14,726, forward strand.
TGGCGCCGCGGTTCCTGGCCGATCAGATCGAGCGCAGCCGGGCCAACCTGGGAATTGATTCCATTGACGTTTTCTATCTTCATAATCCTGAAACCCAGCTCGGCTTCCGCACCCCCGCGGATTTCGAGGAACGCATTCGCCGCGCGTTTGGCCAACTGGAACGACTTGCGGGCGAAGGAAGAATCCGCTGGTACGGCGCCGCCACCTGGGACGGCTTCCGAAAGAAAGGCGCTCTGAACCTCGGCCGTCTGGCCGAAATCGCCGCCGCAGAAGGCGGAGCCGATCACCATTTCCGGTTTATCCAGCTTCCCTTCAATCTGGCGATGACGGAAGCCTATCTTGGCGGATCCGGCAGCACGATCGAGACCGCCGGCAGGCTGGGGATTGCCGTAATCGCAAGCGCTACGCTCTTGCAGACCAAGGTGATCGATCACATGCCCGAGACATTGGCGCGAAACATGCCGGGTCTCGTCAGCAATTTCCAGCGGGCCATCCAATTCACGCGCTCGACACCCGGAGTCGCGGTAGCTCTGGTGGGCATGGGACGGCGCGCCCACCTGGAGCACAATCTCGGAATCGCGCGCGTACGGTCCCTTGCCCTCGAGGAATATCAGCGGCTTCATCAATGATGACTTCGCTCGAAGTTACGGACGATCTCCATCAACTGGACACCGCTCTCGAAACCATTCCCAATGCTCCCGCTGTTTTCCTTCTTTGGCCGAAGGAGGGCGCGCCGTATTTGGGAAAAACCGCGCTGCTGCGCCGCCGCTTGCTGCGATTGCTCAAGGAGCGGGAGAAACCATCGCGGATCCTCAATCTGCGGCATACCGCGGCGCGTATCGAGTACCAGCTGACCGCATCAGGCCTGGAGTCCAGCGTTGCTCACTATGAAGCCGCGAAACGACATTTTCCGGAAACGTACCTCGACGCGATTCGGTTGCGGATGCCGCCTTATGTGAAGCTGCTTTTGAATAATCCGTTCCCGCGGAGTCACATCACCACGCATCTGACGCGGACGGCCGCTCTGTATTTCGGGCCGTTCCGAACGCGCGCCTCGGCCGAGCGCTTCGAAGCGCAGTTCCTCGACCTGTTTCAGATGCGGCGCTGCCAGGAGGATCTGGAGCCGTCTCCCGCGCATCCGGGCTGCATTTACGGCGAGATGGGCATGTGCCTGCGGCCCTGCCAGCAGGTAGTGGGTCCGGCCGAATATGGGCACGAGGTAGAGCGGGTGGCGGAGTTTCTGCGCACCAGCGGCGGCTCCCTGGTGGAATCCATCGTGCACTCACGCGACCGGCTTAGCGAGGAGATGAATTTCGAAGAGGCGGCGCGGCTGCACAAACGGCTGGAGAAAGTGCAGGAAGTAATGAAGTTTCGCGACGAACTGGCAGGCGAGGTGGACCATCTCGATGGGGTGGCCATTACGCGATCGGTGGCGCCGGGCGCCGTCGAGTTATGGTTCGTGCGCGGGGGGACCTGGCAAACGCCGCGGCAATTCAGCTTCGAGGTGCAGGAAGGCAAGCCGATGCCGATGGATCACCAGCTTCGCGAAACCTGCGCCGCGGTGGAACCGCGGAAGCTGACTGTGCGGGAACGGCAGGAATATCTGGCTGTGCTGGCGCGCTGGTACTATTCGAGTTGGCGGGATGGCGAATGGCTGAGTTTCAAAGCGTACGACGATATACCGTTTCGCAAGCTGGTGCACGCCGTCTCGCGCGTGGCGCGGCGGGATGGGTCGCCAGCGTAGTGCTGGCCGCGGCGTGCTTCGGCGCGGGGGACTCGCCGCTCATTCCGGATTCGCTGCTTCGCGTAATTTTGGGCGAGTTGTCGGTTGAGACTGCTCTGAAGGAAACCGCGGCGATCGCTTCGCGGGCCCGTTATCCGAATTCGCAAGGCTTCTTTGATGCCGCGGAATACGTTGCGGGCCGCGCGCGCGAGTACGGGCTGCAGAACGTCCGTGTCGAGCGATTCGCGCAAAACGAGCCGATGTGGGACGAGGTGGAAGCCGGATTGTCCGTAACAGCGCCGGGCCAACAGCAGATCGCCGCAGTCCTCGCGCAGCACAGCGCCGACGGCGACATCACCGCACCACTCGCGGATTCCTCCAGCAAGGATATCCGCGGGAAGATTGTGCTCACCACCAGGGAGCCGGAGGAAGCGTGGCTCGCTTTAGGCGCGCGCGGGCCCGCGGCGGTAGTTTCCGCTGCTTCCGGCGAATATTTCGGCCGGCGGACCCCTCCGGACGCTATCCTCTGGAGCACCGTTGCGCGTGACAAAATCGCGCTGATGATCAGCCCTCGTTCCGGCGATGAGTTGCGCTCTTTGTTGCAGCGCGGTGCGGTCGCGGTCCACCTGCGGGCGAAGGCGAAGCGGGCGATGCCCGGAGCCGTAGGGATGGTGATGGGAGAAATTGCCGGAGTGGAAAGCGGCCATGACATCGTGGTTGCGGCGCACCTCGATCATCAGAAACCTGGCGCCAATGACAACGCGTCGGGCAGCGGGACGCTGCTGGAAATCGTTCGGACCGCAAATCGGCTGATTGCCGCCGGCAAAATTCCCAAACCGCGGCGTACGATCCGTTTCTGGTGGACCACCGAGATAGTTTCCGAAAGCGCTTATTTCCGCCAACACCCGGACGACGCCCATCGGATTCTGCTCTCGGTGGTGCTCGATCAGGCCGGGGGCGAACGCAGCGCGGAAAACAATCTCATCATCATCAACAATCCCAGCTGGCTGCCGTCGTACGCCGATGATCTGATCGAGAATCTGGCGGAATTCGTGAAGGACCGGTATGCTCCCGCCGAGCACGAGCCCGACCCGATGCTAATTGCCGGCGGTGGTAGTCATCAGTCGCTGCGGACGGTGTATTGGGATTATCAGGCGATTACCGATCAAGAAGCATTCGAGTCGCGTGAGCGGGGAATTCCCGGAATCGCGATAGCGGTGCCGTCGCTGGATCTGATTCACAGCGATCGAGACACGGTCGACCGGCTTGATCCCACGTGGATGAAGCGGACAGCGCTTCTCACGCTGGCCCCAGTTTTATACCTTTCGCAAGCGGAGCGGCCGGAAGCCAAAGCGCTGGCGGAATATGTTTATCACCGCTCGGCGGCGCGATTAGCGCGCGGCGAGGACCCGGCGCGCGATTTAGATTTTGAACGCAAGCGACTGGATTCCGTGAAGGCGCTTGATCCGCAGCTGGATACCAGCGCGTATCAGCAAAGGCTCGCCGCGGTGGCGAAATCGTTGGGCCGCGGCCAGCCGTAGTGTGCGGGTTTATTGCTAGGCCCGCGCCGCTTCTGCGCCGAAGCTGGCGACGGCCTGGGCTTCATTCGAGAAGTCCTCGAACACGCTGTACAGCTTAGTGACCGTCAGCAAATCGCGGACCCGATCTTGCGAGCCCAACAGCTTAATCTGCCCGCCGGCGTTGGTAACGCTGGCATAGGAGGAGATCATCTCGCCCAGCCCCGAACTATCGATGTAGGTTACCTCCTTCAGATTGATCAGAACCTTCTTGTTGCCTTGAGCGATCAGATCCTTGATGGTACTCCGCAACGTACCAGATCCATCTCCGAGGGTCAGGCGGCCCGCGAGATCGACGATCGAGACGTCTCCGGTATGGCGCACGGTTGCCTTAAAGCTCATCAGTACCTCCGCCGTACATTATGCATGATTGGGAGAGGGCGTGGGGAAAGTGTGCGGCCGCCCGGCTACTCGACCGTTACGCTCTTGGCCAGATTGCGCGGCTGGTCGACATCGCAACCGCGGCGGACGGCGATGTGATACGCCAGCAATTGCAGGGGCACGATCTCCAGAATCGGCGCCAGCAGTTCCGAGCACGGCGGAAGCTCGATGACGTAATCGGCCATCTTGTGGACTTCCGGATCCCCTTGCGTGGATACCGCCACGACGATGCCCTCGCGCGCTTTGACTTCCTGAATATTCGAGAGCGTCTTCTCGTAAAGCAACCGGCTGTTTTCATTATGCGGTTCGCGCGTGGCGAGCACGATTACCGGCAGCCGTTCGTCAATTAGCGCGTTGGGGCCGTGCTTCATCTCTCCTGCCGGATATCCCTCGGCGTGAATGTAAGAGATTTCCTTGAGCTTGAGGGCTCCCTCGAGCGCGATCGGGAAATGAATGCCGCGGCCCAGGTACAGCGCGTCGGTAGCATGGTGCAATTCGCGGCCGAGCGTCTCGTACAGGGCATCCTGGGAAAGCACGGTTTCCAGCTTTCCAGGTATGTGGAGCAGATCCTGCACCAGGCAACGGGATGTGCTTTCGTCGAGGCGTCCATTCGCCTGTCCCAGGTACATCGCGAGTATGAACAAAGCCGTGAGCTGGGCGGTGAAGGTTTTGGTGGCGGCGACGCCGATCTCCGGCCCTGCATGCGTATAGATGGTGCCGGCGGCTTCGCGTGTGACCATCGACCCGACCACGTTGCAGATGGCCAGCGTTCGGGAGCCCTTCTGCTTGGCTTCCCGCTGCGCAGCGAGCGTATCGGCAGTCTCCCCCGATTGCGAAATAACCACCGTAAGCGTGTCTTCGTCGACGATCGGATTGCGGTAGCGGAACTCGCTGCCATAATCGACCTCGACCGGAATACCCGCCAGCCGCTCAATCATGTTCTTGCCAACCATCCCGGCATGCCATGCGGTGCCGCAGGCGATGATCTTTACCTGGCGGAAACGAGCGAACTCCGCGGGCGCGATATCCATCTCGTCGAGGAAAATTCGGCCGGTTTCCTGCCCGACCCGTCCGAGAGTGGTGTCCTTGACGGCGCGCGGCTGCTCGTAGATCTCCTTGAGCATGAAATGCTTATAGCCGCCCTTTTCCGCCATGACCGGATCCCACAAAATGTGGGAGACCTGCCGGTTGACCGGACGGCCCTGAAAATCGCTCAGGCGCACGCCCTCGGCGGTGAGGATGGCCATATCGCCGTCAGCGAGAAAGAACATGTCGCGAGTGTGGCTGAGAATGGCCGGCACATCGGACGCCACGAAATATTCTTTGTCTCCGATCCCGATGACCACCGGCGGCCCAGAGCGTGCCGCCACAATTTTATTCGGATCCGAACTCGACACGACCGCGAGCGCAAATACGCCGGTCAATTCTTTGACGGACGCGCGCACCGCCTCTTCCAAATTGCCCTTGAAGTGCTTTTCCACCAAGTGGGCGATGACTTCCGTGTCGGTCTCTGTCTTGAAAATGTGTCCTTCAGCCTCGAGCTGGTGTTTGAGCGACAGGTAATTCTCGACGATGCCATTGTGCACCACCACGACGTCGCCTTTGCAATCGCGATGAGGGTGGGCGTTCTCTTCGGTGGGGCGGCCGTGGGTAGCCCAGCGGGTGTGCCCGATGCCGAACGTTCCGTCGACAGGATTGAGTTGAATTGCTTCTTCCAGATTGCGCAGCTTGCCTTGGGCACGGCGCACTTCCAGATGGTTATCCCCGCAGTAGACGGCCAGACCCGCGGAATCGTATCCCCGATACTCGAGGCGCTTGAGTCCCTCCAGAATGATAGGAACGGCCTTCCGCGAACCCACATAGCCAACAATTCCACACATGGTTTCATTATAGGGGGAGCGGGATTGCTTACAATTGCAGTACCGGTTACAGTACTCTCTGTTAACTTTTAATCAAGTATTTCAACGCGATACTCCTCGATTACGGGGTTGGCGAGGACTTCGTGCGCAATTGTTTCGATTTGTTGGTGGGCCTGTTCGCGGGATGTTCCATCCGCCAGCGCGATATCGAAGAATTTGCCTTGGCGGACGTCCGCAATCGCGGGGTAGCCAAGATCATGGAGTTTGGAGCAGATGGTTGCTCCCTGCGGGTCGAGAACAGTCGACTTGAAAGAGACAAACACGCGGGCTTTCATGGAGAAACTCGATTATCGCATGGCGCGGACGGATTCTTTCGGTATGGTCCTGAACGTGCAAATATGAAAAGAGAACGATGACTATTCCGCCTCTCCATCGGCCGATCGGCGTATTCGACTCCGGCGTCGGGGGACTGACGGTGCTGCAGGCTTTGCGCCGCCGCCTGCCGCATCGCGATTTCTATTATTTAGGCGACACGGCACGCGTGCCGTACGGGCGCAAACCGCCGGGCATGGTGGTGGAGTTCGCGATCGGGATCGCGGATTTCCTCTGCGGTTTAGGCGTGGAAGGCCTGGTAGTGGCCTGCAATACGGCATCTTCGGTAGCGTTGCCTGCTCTTATGGAGCGTTCCCGCGTACCGGTATGGGGAGTCATTGACCCAGGTGTGGAGGCGGCGACACGCGTCACGCGCACCGGGAGCGTGGGCGTAATCGGAACAAAAGGGACCATTGGCAGCGGAGCGTACCAGCGGCGCCTGGAGGCGCGCGGGATGCGGGTCTGGTCACAGGCATGTCCGATGCTGGTACACGTCGTGGAGGAAGGGCTGGCAGAATCTCCGGAGGCCGAGTTGCTAGTGCGCCAGTATCTGGGCGGCCGGCCGGAGATCGACGCCTTGATTTTAGGCTGCACCCACTATCCGCTGCTCCGCAAGGTGCTACAGCGCGCAGCGGGCGAAGGCGTATCGCTGGTGGATAGCGCCGAGGTGACGGCCGAGACCGTCAGCGCCAACTTCGACCGGCCGCCGCGCACGTTCGAACTGGGCCGTGTGGCTCACTTCGTTACCGGCGACCCTCTGGCGTTCGCGCATACGGCGGCGGTGATCGGAGGAGTGGACGGCGAAATCATTTCGCTACCCGTTACGGAATTGACAGCCGTGCCGGCGCCTTGAACGGCTGCGGCTTCCAGGAGCTTGTTGAAACCGTTGTTTTGGGCGGCGCTCCCTTACGGTTTGCGGCTCTGTTGCGGCCGAAACCAAGCTAGAGAAGCTTCGGCAACAACTCACCCGCCGGGCCTTGCAAAGCAAAATCCACCAAATTAGAAAACGCCGTGGATTCGGGATTGATCTCAATGACCGTGGCGCCACTTTGCTTGGCGAACGGCACCAGGCCCGCTGCGGGATAAACCACAGCGGAAGTGCCGATCACCAGGAACACTTCGCAGGCGGCGACGGCGTGCTCGGCTTCATTCATCATGCCCTCGGGAAGCGGCTCGCCGAACCAGACCACGCCCGGACGGGCGAGACCGCCGCAGGCGCAATGTGGCGGGAGCTTGGGAAGAGTCGCGCGGCGATCGGGCCAGTTGGAGCCGCACTCCGTGCAGCGCAGCCGCCAGATGTCGCCGTGCAGCTTCAGAATCCGGCCGCTTCCAGCCAGATCGTGCAGCCCGTCCACGTTTTGCGTGATGAGAGTAAATGTCGGCTTGGCGACTTGCAGTTTAACCAAGGCACGGTGCGCGGGATTCGGTTGTGCTTTAGCGATGATTTCGCGCCGCCAGTTGTACCAGTCCCAAACCAGGCGCGGATCGCGCGCAAACGCTTCCGGCGTGGCCAGGTCTTCAGCGCGATAGTTGTTCCAAAGGCCGCCGGCTCCGCGAAAGGTCGGAATTCCGCTCTCGGCGGAAATTCCCGCGCCGGTGAGCACGGCCACCTTTTGCGCCGCGGCCAGCCGCTGGCGTGCTTGTTCCAGGTCAGGCACGAGACTGCAGAGCCTCACGGACGCGCCGGAGCGTTTCGGCCGGATCGGGCCGATCGACGCGGATCACCGTGGCATGATCTCCGGTTGGACGCCAGCGCGCGAACATGCGCGGTGCGGGGAATCCGGCGAAGATGCTGATCAATGGCACGCCGCAAGCGGCGGCCACATGCTGCCCGGCCGAATCGTATCCGACGTACAGACGGCTGGCGGCAATAATCGAAGCGAAACCCGCGAAGGACCCATCCCAGAGCGTGGCTTGAACACGCGAATGGGCGACGGCCTCTTTCACGCGCCTGGCTTCCGCGCCGCCCGCGCCGGCGTCGATTGCCAGATGGTGGCCGGTTCCGGCAAGAAGCGCCAGCAGCTCTTTTTCGAAGGGGTCGGGTAAACGCTTGGCGGGATTTTCGCCCACGCCGAGGCTGATCGCGATGTGCTCGCCCGGCTCCGGCACGCTCTCCAAGTCAACAAAGGGCTTCGCTCCGCTAACACCGAAGGTTTCTTTGGCCCAGGCGGCCGCCAATTCGGGAAGCGCGCTTTCGCTGGTCCCACCATAGGCACGGCTTTCAAAGAAGCAATAGCGATCTTCTTCGCACACCGGCAGCAGGCCCAACTGCGTAAGGCGGGAATCGGGATCGATCACCAAAGTCCCGGGATCGCGGAAGAGGTCTTTCAACTCCGCGGCCACGCTGAGACGCTCGCGTAGGCTGCCGCGCCGGTACTCGACGGGAGCGTGACGGATACAGGGATCGCCCGCGAAAAGTTCGAAATTCTTGCGCGGCCCTGCCAGAAACAGTTCCGCCCCCGGAAAACGCTGCCGCGCCGCAGACATGAGCACGCTGGTCACGGCAATGTCGGCGCCAAGCGTAACGCGCGACAGCACAAAAACGCGCCGCGGATTTCCAACGGCCGGCCGCACCCGGCGTACGCGCTCATACCGGCCGGCCAACGCCTCAATATCAATCCCAGGGTCTACATCAGCCACTGCCTGAGCGAACAAACGCGAATACGTATCGCACAGGGCTGGTTCGAAGCGGTCGGCCATGCCTTCCACCCAGATCCCGAACAGGGCCTGGGCGCACGGCTCCTCCAGCAAAGCGCTTGGCAATTCTGCCGGGGGAGCTCCCGCCAGGCACTGCGCCAGCAAGTCCTCGGCGATCCGGCTACACGAAGTACTTGTCAATCAGGATCCCCAGCTTGCGGCGCGTCGCTTCCGGAACACTCTTCCGATCGGTGATGATGGCATGCGAAAGCGCCGAGCCGCATTGGCAACCGCGGACGGCCGGCATGTTCGCCACCGCTTCCGCCACCACACGGCATGCATTCTCGGCGTTCTTGATGAGGTGCGCGATGATCTCGTTCACGGTGACGGCATCGTGATCCGGATGCCAGCAATCGTAATCGGTAACCATCGCAATGGTGACGTAGCAGATCTCGGCCTCGCGCGCGAGCTTGGCTTCCTGCAGGTTGGTCATGCCGATCACGTCCATGCCCCAGCTTCGGTAGACCATCGACTCCGCTTTGGTCGAAAACGCGGGCCCTTCCATGCAGAGGTACGTGCCGCCCCGCTTCACATTCACGCCGGCGTTTTTGCAGGCGTCGGCCGCTACATAGGAGAGCTCCGGGCAAACCGGATGCGCGAAGCTGATGTGAGCCACCAGGCCCTCGCCGAAAAAGGTCGAGATGCGGCCGCGAGTCCGATCGAAAAACTGGTCAGGGATCACGAAATCGAGCGGGTGATGTTCCTCTTTGAGAGAGCCGACGGCGCTCAGCGAAAGGATGCGCTGGACGCCCAGCGACTTCATCCCGTAGATATTGGCGCGAAAATTCAATTCTGACGGAGACAGCCGGTGACCGCGCCCGTGTCGCGCCAGAAACGCCACCTCGCGGCCGGCAAGCTTTCCAAGCACGTAATTGTCGGATGGCGGTCCGAACGGCGTCTCGATATGAACTTCCTCCTGGGCTTCAAATCCGGGCATCGCGTACAGACCGCTGCCGCCGATGATTCCGATCTCCGCTTTCACGATGCGTTCTCCTGAATAAGTTCTAACAGCACGCCCCCGGTGGAGGCGGGGTGCACGAAGACATACAGATGGCCACCGGCGCCTGCGCGCGGCTCGTTCAACAAGCGGGCGCCCGATCCGCGCAGGCGTTCGACTGTGGCGTTAAGATCGGGCACCCGCAACGCGACGTGATGCAGCCCGGGCCCGCGCTTCTCGAGAAATTTGGCGATCGTGGAATCGGCGCTGGATGCCTCCAGCAGCTCGATGCGCGAGTCGCCGGTGGGGAGCATGGCCACATGGACTTGTTCCTGCGGAATCGTCTCGCGGTGCGTGGCGGAGAGGCCAAGGGCTTCGTAAAAACGCATGGCGTCTTCGAGCGATTTGACCGCGATGCCCAGGTGATCGATGTGGCATAAGGCTGCGCCTTGTGCCCGCGGTTTGCGCAAGCCGGAGGCGTGCGCTACCGCTTCCAGCAACTCTTCAATCCCAGTAGCTTCGGTCGCCACTGTCCGCACGATCGCGGGCTTGGGACCGTCGGTCAGACTCAACATCGCCTGCAGTTCGCGCTCGACACGATCGGCGCCGGGCTGGTCCGCCTTATTGATCACGAAGATATCCGCGATCTCCATGATGCCCGCCTTGATGGTTTGCACATCATCGCCCATGCCCGGCACCAGCACCACAACGGTCACGTGCGCCAGTTCCGCGATTTCGACTTCGGCCTGTCCGACACCCACGGTTTCGATCACCACGAAATCTTTGCCGGCCGCATCCATCAGCCGCGCCATATCGGCGGTAGCGCGCGCCAGCCCGCCGGAGCTGCCGCGGGTGGCCATGGAGCGGATGAAGACTCCAGGGTCGGCATGGAACTGCTGCATACGAATGCGGTCGCCCAGCAAAGCTCCTCCGGTCGAGCGGCTGCTCGGGTCGACGGCAATGATAGCGACGGTCTTGTCCTGCTTGCGAAGCGCGGCCGTTATGGCGGCGACTAGCGTGCTTTTTCCTGCACCGGGCGGTCCGGTAATGCCAACGATGCGGGCATGTCCACCTTTCAGCATGTGGAGCATCGCGAGCGCGTGAGGATCGCGGTTCTCGATGCCCGTAGCCATGTGGGCCAAGACTCGTTCTTCGAGGCTCATCCGCTTTTGAGCAACTGGCGCGCGATCACCAGGCGCTGAATCTCGCTGGTGCCCTCACCTATCGTGCAGAGCTTCACGTCGCGATAGAACTTTTCCACCGGATAATCCTTGATGAACCCGTAGCCGCCATGGATTTGCACCGCCTCATTGGCGATGCGCACGGCAACCTCCGACGAGAACAGCTTGGCCATTGACGACTCGCGCGTGACTCGCTTGCCTTGATCCAGCATCCAGGCGGCGCGCAGGTTCAGGAGGCGCGCCGCGTCGAGATCCACCGCCATGTCCACCAGTTTGTTCTGGATGGTCTGGAACTCGGAAATCGGCCGGCTAAACTGTTTGCGCAGCTTGGAATACTTGAGCGCGGCATCGTACGCTCCCTGTGCCATTCCAATGGCTAGCGCGGCTATCGAAATGCGGCCGCCATCCAACACTTTCAAGCTATCGACGAAACCGTCATTCAACTTGCCCAAAAGCTGCATAGGCCCGAGACGGCAGTTCTCGAAGATCACTTCGCCGGTGGCGCTGGCGCGCAGTCCGAGCTTGTTTTCTTTTTTGCCGGGACGGAATCCGGGCGTTCCCTTTTCGATGATGAAGGCCGAAATGCCATGCTGCGCGGCCGCGCGGTCGGTCACGGCCATGGCTACGCAAACATCGGCATAATGCGCGTTGGTCGTGAAAGTCTTGGCCCCATTCAGCACCCAGCAGCCGCCTTCTTCCTGTGTGGCGGTGGTGCGCGTACCGGCGGCGTCGGAACCGGCTTCTGGCTCGGTCAGAGACCAGCAGCCCAGCCACTCGCCGGCAGCAAGTTTGGGAATATAATGCTGCCGCTGCTCCTCGCTCCCCATTTTGTAAATGTGGTTGGAGCACAGCGATGTGTGCGCGGCCACGATGATGCCAACCGAGCCATCCACGCGCGAAAGCTCTTCAATGATGATGGAGTAGTCGATGTACGACAGGCCTGCGCCGCCCAGTTCCTCCGGAAAGACAGAGCCCATGTACCCGAGCTGGCCGAGCTTGCGGATGACCTCGGAGGGAAAAGTCTGGTCCTCGTCCCACTCCATGACATGCGGAGCGATTTCCGCTTCGGCGAACTCGCGGACCGATTTCCGCAGTTGAATCTGTTCCGGCGTGTACTCGAAGTCCACGGTGGGGGCGCCCTTATACGATCTCTTCGCGGGCCGGGTCCCACCACACCGTGCGCTGCTGAAGAAAACTCTCTATTGCCATGCGGCAGGCGATCGAAACGCGGAAGCCGACGTCAAACGGGCAGTTCGGCTCCTTTCCGGTGCGGATCGAATCAAAGAAATCCTGCACGTGCGCCCGCGGTTCGGTGCGCGTGGAGCCCATCATTTCACTCGCGGCGGGCCGGTTCACTTTCTGCGGCAGGTACCGGATTTGCTGCCCTCTCGACACAGTGCCATCGGTGCCCAGCACGTCCTCGGCGATACCGAGATGATTGTTGCCGAATCCCGAATCCCAACTCAACAAGATTTCTTCGAAGTGCTCCATGGAAACGTGCATGGTGTCTGGCACCTCGCGACCGTCTTTCCACAGGTAGACGCCGCCAGTCATCGTAACGGCAGCCGGAATCTGCAGGCCCAGCAGTTTATACCAGAAGGCGATCTGCTGGGAGAGGTTTTCCGTTACGTTACCGCCGGAATAATCCCAATACAACCGCCAGTTCAAGTAGCGATGGGGATCGAATTCGCGCAGCGGCGCTTCGCCTAAAAAAGCCGGCCACGCAATGTTTTCGGGCGTCATGTCCGGATATACCGGCTTGCGCCACTGCGGCTTGCCATGCGGCGAATTGCGGTAGAAATGCGCGCGGATCGCGGTAATCCGACCCATCAGCTCGGGCCTAAGAAACAGCGCCGCATCCACCGCCTGTCCCGATGAGCAAGTCTGGTGCCCGATCTGCACCGTGCGGCGGCCCGCCCGCTCACAGGCAGCACGCATGCGCTTGGCCTGCTCTACCGTGAACGCCATGCACCTTTCCTGGTAGACGTGTTTGCCGGCATCGAGTGCGCCGATGAATTGCTCAGCGTGGAGGTGGTGGGGCGTGGCGATCAGCACAGCATCCAGGCTTGGATCCTCCAGCAGCCGGCGGTAATCGGGATAACCCTTGGCGCCGGGAGCGATGGTCCGCGCCGCATCCAGTTGCTTGGTGTAGACGTCGGCTATGCCCACGCACTCGGTATTGGGGCAGGCCAGCGCCTCGCGGAGCAACTCCGTGCCTCGCGCTCCGGCGCCAATGACTCCCATGCGCACACGGTCATTCGCGCCCAGGACGTTGGAAGTCGCCAGCGTGCCGGCCAAACCGGTGGCTACCTTGCCGATAAAATTTCGTCGCGATTGCACGGGAAAATACGCCTTCAGGCCGGAAAAACGACCATTACATACAGGGTAGCATTGACGGCGGGCCTGGGTAAGACACTGATAGGGCCGCCCCGCGGCCGCGCGCCATTCCGGTATTGGTGGCCGTTTTACGATAGGATTGGCATTTGAAATGGCCCGGACGGACCAGATTGCGGATGGCGCCTTCGTAAACGACTTGCGGGCAGCGATAGAACGATATTTCAATGCGGTAGATCAATGGGAAACGGCGTATCAGAAATATTACCGTCTCCCCACGTTCGGGAGCCCGATCAGCGACGATTTGAAATCCGAACAGCGGGAGTATGACGAGCGGCGGCGCGAGTTGGAGGAAATGCTCCCGCGCGCCCGGCGTTTGTGTCTTAAGCACCAGCTGGCAGAACCATTCAGCGGCCTTCTGCGACTTTCTCTTGGCCAATACGCCCCGCAGCAGCGCGTGGATTCCGCCATTGGCCGTAGCGAGCGCGGCATGGTGACCAAGTGTCTGGTCGAATTGCACGAGGCCTGCCGCGAATGGAAGCCCGAGCCGGACCAAAGGCCTGCGCGATCCCCCAACGTTCGCTTCTTTCGCCGGCTCATGAACTACTTCTACTGACCCGGTGGCACACGCCTGCGCCTTCTACCGCCTGCGCCGCCGCCTAACCGTGCTTCAATGCCGTGACGACACGCGTAGGGGTGAATGGGTATTCGCTCATGCGGACGCCGGTCGCATCAAAGAACGCATTGGCTATGGCGGCTGCGGCTGCGGCCATCACTTCCTCACCCGCGCCGGTTGATCGCTGATCCAGGTGCTGTACCACCACGGCCGTAACCTCTGGAGACTCCTCGAAACGAAGAATCGGATAGCTGTTCCAATCGAGGCTGGTCACATTAGTTGTCGAGAACGTCACTTCCTCCTTGAACATGCGGCTGGCCGTTTGCACGAGCTGGCCGCTGATCTGGTTTTCGACGAACGCCGGATTGACGACTTGTCCGGCGTCGATGGCGCCGTACAGGTGCTTCGCCACCACGCCACCGGTTTCTTTGTTCACTTCGATCTCAGCGACGGCAGCGCCGTAGGACGCGAGATGTGTCCCCACTCCGATGCCGCGGCCGGCCACCACCTTGGAGCCGGAGTGATTCGCACCGGCGCGGCCTGGTGTCCATTTCGCGGCTTGCGCGGCCGCGTCGAGCACGCCCCGCCAGCGCTCGTCGGTGATATTGCGCCGCCGGAACTCGTACGGATCCAAGCCCGCCAGATAGGCGAGCTGATCGACAGCCTGTTCGGAGGCGAATGAAAATGAAAGATCCAGTGGCGAACGCAGCCAGCCGCCCTTCGGATAGTCTTTTCCAGGAACCATGTGGCTGATCAGGCGGAGGTTGGGGATGGCGTACATGCCACCACAATTCAATGCGCTGACGCCCTGGACTGCGCCGGCCGGCCATTCCGAAATCGCGGCGCCCGTAAGTTGCGCAGACGTCTCCACGCCAGCCCAACTGTGCTGCCAGCCATGATATTCATACGCGACGATTTTGCCGTTTGCATCAGCGGCGGCGCGCACTTCTCCGACATGCGCGGGCCCGTAATTGTCCCAGCCGAGCTCATCCCAACGCATGAATTGCAGCCGTACCGGTTTGCCTGCCAATTGCGACAGGAGGGCGGAAGCTTGCGCCGCGTCATCGTAGCAACTGTGACCGTACGTGCCCGATCCTTCGTAATACTGGACGCGGACTTTTTCGGGCGGAAGGCCTAGCAGCCGGGAGAGGCTGTTGCGCGTGCCGTATACATCCTGTGTCGAACACATGACCAAGGCCGAATCCGCCTTGACGTCAGCGAGAGCGCAATTCGGTCCGAATGGGGCGTGCGCCTGATAGGGGCCGCGGCAGATCTGCGAAACCACGTGCGTGGCCGAGCTGAGCGCCGCGGTAACATCGCCGGCCTCTTTTACGAGGCGGTCCGTCGTCTTGGCCGCGCGCATCTGCTCATGGAGGCCCGGGGTGCCTGGCAGCGTCGGAGTAACATCCCACGTGACTTTCAACTCGCGGGCTGCGCGAACGGCGTCCCACTCGTTCTCCGCCACCACGCCGATGAAGTCGCCGCGGCGGACCATGCGTGCTCCGCGGATGCTTCGGATCGAAGTTTCGTCGATTTGCAGAGCCTTGGCTCCTGCCCCGTAGGCGCGCTGGCCACGCGGTCGCACCACGCGCCCGTGCAGCATGTCCGGAACACGCACGTGCTGCATGTAGACGTACGTGCCGCTCACTTTGCCGGGGATGTCGTTGCGGCGCACACGAGTGCCGACCACCTTGTACTCCCCGGGCGTTTTCACCGGCGCCGATCCGGTAAAGGGCACATTGAATAGCTTGCCGCCGACCAGTTCGCCAAAGGTGACCGGTTGCTTTGCGCTGTCCTTGACCGAAACGACACCCTTTGCAATCGCCAGTCTTTCCACGGGCGCGTCGAGCTTCTTGGACGCCATGCGCAGCAGCGCCAGCCGCGCTTCGGCCGAAGCCGTGCGGATCTGCGGGCCGCCCCGCTGGATCGACGCGCTGGAATAAGTGCCGCCCTGGTTGGGTGTGACATTCGTGTCCAGCCGAACTGTTTTGATCTGGGTCATGTCCAAATCGAGTTCGTCGGCCGCAATTTGCAGAAGAGACGTCGAATTGCCCTGTCCCAGTTCGGCGAACCCGATGAATACGGTTGCGGTGTTGTCGGAATGAATCGCCAGCCAGGTGTCGACCTGTTTTGGGTCGGGAGGGCCGGCGGTGTTGCCCCGTTCCTGGCCTTCCAGCGCGTCGCGGAGGCTGAATCCGACCACGAGGGCGCCGCCGGTTTTGAGAAAGTCGCGCCGCCGTACGCTCTTCATCGCGCCACCTCTATGCCCGCCATCATATTCGCGGCGCGCTGAACGGCCTTGATCACCCGCGGGTAGCTGCCGCATCGGCACAGGTGCCCATTCATGGCCGTGCGGATCTGCGCTTCGCTTGGCTGCGCGTTTTTGGACAGCAATTCGGAAGCCTTGATGATCATGCCGTTAAAACAATAACCGCACTGCACTGCCTGCTCATCGATCATCGCTTGTTGCATCGGATGCAGTTCCGGCGTGCTGGCGAGCTTGTTTTGTGCGGCGTACCACGCGGGCAAGCCCTCCAGCGTGGTCACCGATTTGCCTTCCACCGCCGAAACCGGCGTCACGCAGGATCGCGTTTCCACACCATTGACCAGCACCGAGCACGAACCGCACTGGGCCAGACCGCACCCAAACCGCGGTCCCTGCAATTGCAAATCGTTCGAGAGCACGTACAGGAGGGGCGTGTCCGGTGCGGCCGAAACGGTGCGCAAGCGTTCGTTGACGCGGATTTTGAGATTGGCCATACAGTCTTGAGAATAGTACAGGACAAGCAGGTAGGCTAGGATGATCGATAGAGGAGTAATCGAATGATTTTTTCGATGAATCGCACTCCCGGTCTGGTGGCCGCGGGACTGGCGGCCGGTTGCGGGCTGCTGCTCACCGCATCCTGGTTACTGGGCGCCGGTACACCCTCCTGCGACGCCGATAACGGCGGACTCAAACTGCCCGCCGGGTTTTGCGCGCTGGTTGCGGCTGATGATCTGGGACCTGCGCGGCACCTGGCTGTTGCTCCCAATGGTGACTTGTTCGTCGCGCTGCAAGGAGCCGGCGAAAAGGGCGGCGTAGTGGGCCTTCACGACACGAATGGCGACGGCCGCTTCGAGATGAAGGAGCATTTCGGCGATGAGAGCACCACGGGTGTGGGGCTCCGCAATGGTTATATTTATTTGGCGCATCCGACGAGCATTGAGCGGTACAAGTTGGGCGCCGGTGAATTGAAGCCTACGGACGCGGCGGAAACCATCGTGAAGGATTTGCCCGGCGAGAGGCAACATCGGGACAAGGGACTCACGTTTGACGGCAAAGGTGGGCTCTACATCAATGTCGGCGCGCCATCCAACGCCTGCCAGAATCCGGACCGGCAGCCTAAGGTGAAAGGCCAGGATCCCTGCCCGATCCTGGAAAAGCACGGCGGCGTCTGGAAATTCGACGAGAATAAGCTGGGGCAGACTCAGGAAGACGGCACGCGTTTTGCCACTGGCCTGCGGCAGTTTCCGGCGATCACCTGGCACGACGACGCAGTGTACATTGCGATGAACAATCGCGATTCGCTGGATCAGTTCTGGCCGGACCTGTTCACCGCGGACGAGAATGCTGAGCGTCCCTCCGAACCGCTTTACCGCGCTGTGGCGGGCTCCAACTTCGGTTGGCCGTTCTGCTTTTACGACTATACGCAGAAGAAGATGCTGCTGAATC
Source organism: uncultured Solibacteraceae bacterium (assembly GCA_964554945.1). Taxonomy (GTDB): domain Bacteria; phylum Acidobacteriota; class Terriglobia; order Bryobacterales; family Bryobacteraceae; genus PSRJ01. The sequence goes on from CAZKQQ010000012.1 coordinate 32,115, forward strand.
CCGAGTACGGGGGCGACGGCAAGACTACGGGCCGGTGCACGGAATTCACTCCGCCGATTGCCGCCTTCCCCGCGCACTGGGCGCCCGTCGACATCATGTTCTATGAAGGCTCTCAATTTCCGGCGCAATACCGGGGCGGCGCCTTCATCGCGTTCCATGGCTCCTGGAATCGCGCCCCCCTGCCAATGGCGGGCTATAACGTGACCTTCCAGCCGTTCGCCGGCGGGAAACCTTCCGGAAATTTCGAAGTCTTTGCCGATGGCTTTGCGGGGAAGTCGCCGCTGATGCGTCCAAATGATGCGGTGTACCGCCCGGACGGCGTGGCGGAAGCGCCGGATGGCTCGCTCTACATTGGAGATAGCCAGAAGGGCCGGATCTGGCGCGTGATCTATCGCGGAAATAAGTAGCGCTGGTCGCCGGCGAAGCCCGCTCACTGTTACGGCGTCAGAAACACAACCACGCCGTCTCCGCGGAAGACTAAATCCGCAGGGGCTATTTTCGCCGTGTCGCCCGTCCGGGCCTGGACTCGGCCGTATACGACTGCCCAGCGGTCGTAATCCGGGGAACCGAAGCGAAACTTCCCGAGCGACGTCCGCTTCCGCAGGTCCTCGAATTTACGGTTCAGAGTAACCGCATCAAGTTCGAACGAGCCGGGCGCTTTGGGACCTTCCTTCCCATCCTCGATCAGCCAAAGCATCGGCGGATTGGACGATCCATCGCACGCCTGTTCGCTCAACCAGCGGCCTTGTCCACGGAAAGAATAGCGGCCCAGCGCGGCCACGGGAGCGGCTTGAAACTTGTTGAGATCGCCGAGAATTTCACAAACCGAGTACGGCACAACGGGACCGTCGGCGCACGGCGCGGCAATCGCAAGCAACAGCAGCCACACTGCGGATCGTAAGCGAAGCATACCCGTGAGCAACGAGACTAATAGAGACTAGATTACCGCAACCCTGGTGTATATACAGACGGATCTTTCGGGCTATCAGGATGGTGGCGCGTGCACGTTGAGGCGCTTGGCTCACGAGCGTCAGAACGCGTCGCGGACCCCGGGCCGGTTGGCGGGGCTAGTGGCCAGGCAGACTCCGCAGAAACTCCTCGGCTACGTCCGCCACCCGCCGGTGTTTTCCATCGATCTGGTAGTTGAGGCTGCGCATTACGCTCTCCGTGATCTTTCCCGAGAGCTGTTCGAGTGCGGCGCGCAGACCGCCATGCCTGGCGAGCGTCGCTTCGCGCACAACCACCGCGCACTGGTAGGGCGGAAAGTAATGGCGGTCGTCTTCTAGGGTTGTCACGTCCAGAACGGAAAGCTGGCCGTCGGTGGAGTTGGCGGCGATTATATCTACCTTCCGGCTCTGCAGCGCGGAATAGAGCAGCCCCAGGTCCATCGTGAGGGGCTCGCCCTCAAGACGGAGATGATAGGTCTTAAGCAATCCGTCCAGGCCGTCCGGCCGCTGGCGAAATTCGTAACCCATTCCGAGACGCCATGGGCGCGCTTGCGCGGCTCCGGAAAGCGTAGACTGGCCCGCCTCCCGCCGCACCACCATGGCGAACGTATTGATGAACCCGAAAGGCGGCACCCACTCCAACTGCCATTCCCGGTGGTACGACTCTCGCACTGCATCGAAAACGGCCTTCGCATCCGGCATCGCCGGCCGCTTAAGAACCGCCGTCAGAGCGGTCCCCGTATACTCCGGATACAAGTCGATCGAGCCGCCGGTCAGCGCCTCATGCGCCAGCATCGTACCCCCTAAATCGAGCTTGCGGATGACCGGCACCCCCAGCCGTCGTTCGATCTGCTGTGCGAGGATCTCGCCCAGCACGATTTGTTCAGTGAAATTCTTGGATCCCACCACGATCGCATTTCGCTGCGAGCAGGAGATCGTTCCAATGAGGAGCCCTGCGCTCAGGCAGGCGACCAGCGTTTTTCGATCCATTCCAATCCTTCGTCAGCGAGCACAGCCATGGCTGCGGCGGGAACCGCTCCCGCCAGAATCATACCGGAATCCACGCTGGCGATGCCCTGAAAGATAAAGACTCCCAAGCCCCCGGCGCCGATCGCCGCGGCGATGGTTGCGGTTCCGATTGTGGTGACGGTCGCGATGCGCAAGCCAGCCAGAATCGCCGGAAACGCCAGCGGCAATTCCACCTGCCGCAGGATCTGAGCGGGAGTCATCCCCATTGCAACCGCCGATTCCCGCACCGCCGCGTCCACTCCCAGGATGCCCACCAACGTGTTCCGCAGAATGGGCAGGATCGCGTAGAGACACAGAGCAATGATCGCCGTATGCTTGCCGATTCCGCCGATGAACGGCAGCGGTAGCAGAAAGCCAAACAAAGCCAGGCTGGGCACCGTCTGCACCACGTTGGCCAATCCCATCATCCCGCGGCGCAGCCCGGCGCGGCGCGTCATCACGATCGCGCTTGGAACCGCTATCAGGGCCGCTACGAGAATAGAGACCAGCACCAGTTCGAGATGCTCCAAGGTCAGGGAGAGAATCTGGCCGCTAAAACTCATCCAGCGCCCCCCCATCCTTCTTCCATGCTGGCGAGGAATGCCCGCGCTTCTTCGGTGGTTCCGGAGAGAAAGTTTGGGGGAGTCGCCACCAGGTCGATCGCGCCGTCTCTGAGCAGCACAATCCGCGTCGCGAGCATCAGCGCTTCACGCACGTCATGGGTGACGAACAGCGCCGCTTTTTGCATCGTGGAGCGTAGGGATTGAAAGTGTTTTTGTAGCTCAAACCGGGTAATCGGATCGAGCGCGGCAAACGGTTCGTCTAGCAACAGCAGTGGCGGATCCGCCGCCAGAGCCCGCGCAATTCCGACCCGCTGCTTCTGCCCTCCGGACAGTTGCCGCGGATATCTTCCTGCGAATTCCGCCGGCGCGAGGCCTACGGCCTCGAGCAGCAGGTTCACCCGCTTCTCGATCGCCGCGGCTTCCCAGTTTTGGAGTTTCGGAACCAGCCCGGCATTCTCGGCGACCGTCCAGTGCGGAAACAAGCCGGCGTCCTGGATTACATATCCGATCCATCGCCGCATCCGGAACAGATCCCACTCCGATGTTGACTGCCCCTTGAACAGAATCTCGCCCTGGGTTGGATCGATCAGCCGGTTCACGCACTTCAGCAGCGTAGTCTTGCCACAGCCGCTGCGGCCAAGCAAAACGACGGTCTCGCCCGCGTCCACCGTCAAGTTGATGTTGTCGAGGACCCACCGTTCGCCGATCCGGTGGGAAAGATTGCGGATCTCTAAAACTGCAGTGGCAGCTGGATTCACGGCGAAGAAGCAGTAGGAGCACGCGCGTGCCCCTACTGCGAAACAAGCATCAGCCGCTAGGCGGCAGGAATCATCTTGTGCGGATCGATGACGAACTTCTTGGCCGCGCCTTTGTCAAAGTCTTTGTAACCTTGCGGGGCATCGTCCAGCGAAATCACCGTCACATTTACGGCTTTGGCGACTTTGATCTTGTCATGCAGAATCGCCTGCATCAGGCCGCGATGATACTTCATTACCGGACATTGTCCGGTAGTGAACGTGTGCGACTTGGCCCAGCCCAACCCGATCCGGATGCTGAGATTTCCAGTCTTGGCTGCATTATCCACGCCGCCCGGATCGTCGGTCACGTATAAGCCGGGAATACCGATCGCCCCGCCCGCCCGCGTGATCGTCATCACCGAGTTCAGAACCGTCGCCGGCCGCTCCACGCCGGCATCGTGTCCGTGCCCGCGCGCCTCGAATCCGACGCAATCGACCGCCGCGTCTACTTCCGGCACTCCGACAATCTGCGCGATCTGGTCGCCGAGCGAAGCGTCTTTGCGAAGGTCAACCGTCTCGCATCCGAAGCTCTTGGCTTGCGCCAGCCGTTCCGGAATCATGTCGCCTACGATCACCACAGCCGCGCCCAGCAGATGACAAGACGCTGCGCATGCCAGTCCCACCGGACCCGCGCCAGCCACGTACACGACCGAACCCGTAGTCACGCCTGCCGTTACCGCGCCGTGGTATCCGGTCGGGAAAATATCCGATAGCAGGGTCAGGTCGCGAATTTTCGCCATCGCCTTCTGCTTGTTCGGAAACTTGAGCAGGTTGAAATCGGCATATGGGCACATCACGTACTCGGCCTGACCGCCGACCCAGCCGCCCATGTCCACATACCCATAAGCCGCGCCCGGCCGCGCCGGGTTCACGTTCAAGCAAATTCCCGTCTTGCCTTCTTTGCAATTCCGGCAGCGCCCGCAGGCGATGTTGAACGGAACCGAAACAATATCGCCGACGCTCAGGAATTCAACGTCCTTGCCTTTTTCTATGATCTCGCCGGTAATCTCATGTCCGAGAATCAGCCCGGCCGGCGCTGTCGTGCGCCCCCGAACCATATGCTGATCGCTGCCGCATATGTTCGTGGAAATAATTTTCAGAATCACGCCGTGCTCGCATTTTCGATTGCCCAGTTCCAGCTTGGGAAAGTCAATCGAGCGTATCTCGACCTTGCCTGTGGCGACATACGCAACTCCACGATTGGTTGCCATAATGAATTCTCTCCTCCAAATCTTACGGTTTGCTCGATGAAAGGCCCGAGCACCTCGGACCTATTATTCACGCCAGTATACTCTTGTATCACACAGTAGGGCCAGCGGACTCGGCCCCTTCCGCGTTTGCCGCCGGGTTTCGCTCGGAGCTCGCCCCTCCTGCTACAAATTCCCGTTCGGCTCCATTGTTGTGATGGAAACATACGCGGTCATGGAGG
>CAZKQQ010000012.1:36868-63766 GCA_964554945.1 uncultured Solibacteraceae bacterium
CTCCAGGCTCCGCCACAGATACCAGCTAGCCACCGTTCTAAACGGCCGCCAAGACTCCGCCAGCAGCTCGATTTCCGCTGGCTTCGGCAGTTCTGCCATCCCATAGGCCTTCCGCACCGCGTTACGAATGCCCAGGTCTCCTGTCGGCAAGACATTCGGACGCCGCAGAGCAAAGATCAAAAACATGTGGACAGTCCACACCCCGATGCCCTTCACCTGCGTCAGACGCTCGATCACGTGGTCGTCCGACAGTGCCGCGAGTTCTTCGAAGACAACACGCCGATCGCGGGTATGCCGCGCCAGGTCGCGAATGTAGGCCGTTTTCTGCCCGGAAAGGCCCGCTGCCCGCATCCGGACCGGCCGGAGTTTTAATATGCTCTCCGGAGTCACTCGGCCCCCTGCCGCCTCAACCAGCCGGCCGAAGATCACACTCGCGACTCGCCCGCTGAGCTGTTGGTACACAATCGATTTGACCAGAGTTTCAAAGGTGGGATCGCGAAATTCGATGCGATAAGTCCCAACCTGCTCAATGATCCGGTTCAGCACGGGGTCGGCCCGCTTCAGGTGGACAAGTGCTTCCTTCATAGTGAAACAATAGATCTCAGTGGCACGTCCATTATTTTAACGGTATGAAACTTCTGTTCGTTTCGGCACTGTGCGCCTGTCTTCTGGCTCAGGCTCCTTCCTCAAAGGCGCCTCCCAAGAGCGCTCGGGCCGAAGATCTGCCCGCGCCCATTACCGTCGATGTAGACGTAGTCAATATTCTGGCCTCCGTTCGAGACAAGCGAAATGCTCTGGTAGCGAATCTCGAAAAGAATGACTTCACTGTCCTTGAGGACGGCAAAGCGCAAACGATCAAATATTTCACCCGCGAAACCGACCTGCCGCTCACCATCGGGCTTCTTGTCGACGTCAGCCGCAGCCAGGAGAACCTGATTGGCATCGAACGTAATGCGGCTTCGCAGTTTTTCTCGAAGGTTCTACGCAAGAAAGACGAGGCGTTTCTGATCAGCTTTGGCGAAGAATCCGAGTTGCTGCAGGATTACACCGCCAGCCCTCGATTGCTGGAGGAAGGATTAAACCAGCTCCGCGTCAGTTCCGGAGTGGGTGGCCTGCATCCCGGTCCGGTTCCCACTGCCGGTCAGCCGCGCGGTACTGTACTTTACGATGCCGTTTACCTCGCGGGCAGTGAAAAATTGAAAGGCGAGGTGGGCCGGAAAGTTCTGGTGCTCATCACCGATGGCGTCGACCAGGGCAGCCGGATGACGCGCAATCAGGCCATCGAAGCGGCGCAGAAAGCCGACGCGGTCATCTATAGCATCGATTATCAGGATCCAAGTGCCTATGGCCCGTTCGGCTTCGGAGGCGGAGGCGGGGAAGGCGAGCTGCGGCGCATGTCTGATGAAACCGGCGGCCGCGTTTTCAAGGTGGATCGCAAGCACACTTTGGATGAGGTCTTCCAGGAAATTCAGGACGAGATGCGCAGCCAATATGCGATCGGCTACACACCATCGAATGACGTTAAGGACGGCAGCTACCGACGACTGGAAGTCCGGCTTGCCAACAAGGATCTGAAGGCGCAGGCGCGGAAGGGCTACTACGCCATTAAGCCCGAGGCCCGCTAAGCGCCGGATCGCGCTGCCAGGTAGGTTTCCATCGCCCGCCGCAAGGGCGGGAACGGCTCCAGACCCGCTCGTTCCATTTTGCCGTTTGACAACGCTGAGTACTTCGGTCGTCGCGCGGCAGTGCGGAATTCCCTCTCGTTGGTCGCTTGCAAAGGAGGATTCACACGCGCGATCTCAAAGATCATCTGGGCGTATTGGAACCAGGAAATCGCCGTTCCCCCTCCAACATGAAAGGTGCCGGTGATCCCGCGGTCGGCCAAGTCCACTGTACGTGCAGCCAGCCATGGCGCATATGTCGGGGAGGCAATATGGTCTTCTACCACCCGGATGGGTTGACCCCGGCCCGCCAGGCGCAGCATCAGTTCCACGAAATTACCATGTGCCCGGTTCCGTCCCCCGGGCCCGAAGACGCCTGAAGTGCGCACAATCAGCGCCCTTTCCAGGTATGCCTGGGCGTACAACTCACCCGTGAGCTTCGATACGGCGTAAGCCCCGAGCGGATGGGTGGAGTCCGCTTCCGTATAAGGACGGCCGGCGCGCCCATCAAACACGTAATCCGTGGAGAAATGAACGAGTTGCGCGTCAATCTGGCGGCAGCCGAGCGCCAGGTTGCGCACCGCCAACCCATTTACCTCTAAGGCCGCCTGCGGCTCTCTTTCAGCCACGTCGACCTGGTTATAGGCCGCGGAGTTGAAGACCACATCCGCTTGCGATTGAGCGAGGATCTTTTCCACCGCCGCTGCGTTGGTAATGTCGACCTGTGCCCGCCCGAAACCGGTCACTGCGTATTGCCGCGCCTGCAGCGTACGCACCAACTCCACTCCCAGTTGCCCTGAGGCGCCGAACACCAGTGCTTTTCGGCTCATTGGAATACAAGCATAACTCAGAGACTAGTCCGGTAGATCTCAAGGTACTGTTAACGATAGTTTTAGGGAATTTTTGTGTAACGGCTTGAATCCATCCCGCGTTATCCTTATCAGCAGAGATTGGGAGCGGGTATGATGCGAGTCTTCCACCGGGAACTGATGCGCGGACACTTAGAGCAGAACGCCGCCATCGTGCTTTTTCTTGCCTTACTTTTAGTATTGACGGTGTCCGTCTGGCAGGGGCTTGGTAGTTTGGCGTCCTAGGTTCCGCCGGCTTCTCCACTTACCAGCGATGGGTGAACACGAAGGCGATTAACGCCAGTGTCAGCATCAACACCAGTGCCAGGATCGTCCTCTTCCACGCGGGCGTTAGACGGCCGTTGCCGACCCCACGAGTGCCGCCGCTGAGCAGCGATTGCATCAACCGGCGCTGCCCGGTTCCCGGCAGGTTGCGCATCGCTTTGGCGATCTCTTGGCGGCCTCGCCGGTCCGCGATCAATATGGTCGCCGAATTCGCGCTGTTGGTTGATTTCAGCAGCCGGTGCCGCAGCGGGAACGGCACGTCCTCTACCGATCGGTACACCGTCTCGGCCCCTTCAGTCGATATCAACACGGTAGAACTTTGAAATACGCCCGAGCCCCTATCCGCCCGCGGCTCGCCGCAATGCGGGCATTTCGCTTCCTCTTCCGCGAATTTCTTTCGGCACCGATTGCAGGTCATCCGCCAACCACCCGAGGCAGCTTGGGCATTTCGAGCCCCGCCTCGTTAGATACATTCTCCATCACAACCTGGATAAATCCTAAGGCCGCCTTGGATAATGCCTTGTCTTTGCGGTAAATCAGTCCCAGGCGCCGCATCATTGGTTCCGGCGCCAACGGGACCGCCCGCAGCTTGCCGGCAGCGATTTCTTCTTTGCAGTTGGACAGAGCTAGAAACGTCAGCCCCAGTCCCGCCATTACAAAACGCTTCATCATCTCGGTGGAATCCAGTTCCATGGAGATTTGAAGCTGGTCTTCGACAATTTCCAGCCACTCGTTGAGGCGTGTCCTTGTCTTTCCCTGCTTGGGCAGTAGCAGGAAGTCTCCCACCACATCCGTTGGCGTCACGGCCCGGCTCTCCGCTAACCGGTGGCGCGCCGGAACGATCAGGCGGATTTCGTCATAATGAATGCTCACCACTTGCAGGCGCTTCTCTTCGACCGGGAGTTGAGTCAGCCCAAAATCGGCCGTGTTCTCCATCACGGCATCCACAACGCGGGAGCCATACGACCGGTCCACTTGCAACTGCACCGCCGGAAACAGTTGCCGGTATTCCGAAAAGACTCTCGGCAACACATAAATACACGTGGCCTCGTTGGCGGCGATCACCAGTTCCCCCCGCGGATTCTGCTCCAGTTCCGCGATGGCATCCTGGGCTCGCTTGCGCAACTCCAGCATCTGCTCGGCGTATTCCGAGAAGATCTTGCCCGCTGTGGTCAGTGAAATCCGGCTGCCGAAGCGCTCGAACAGCTCCGTTCGCAGCTCCTGCTCAAGTTGCCGGACTTGAGCGCTAATCGCCGGCTGCGTGCGATAGCAGGTCTGAGCCGCTTTGGAAAAGCTCTTCAGCCGGACAATTTCGGTAAACGTGTGGAGCTGGTCGAAATCCATAAGCCGCCATTCCCGAGGCACTTCGGGGATGGGCACCTACTCAAATTATGTATTGGCGGTATAGAAAGAATGTATTTCCCTGGTCCGCCTTCGTTTGGTAAGTATTGTAACAAAGGCTCCGGGTGGTGCGGTCGAGATAGTGGGACTATCCGTAGTCGCAGCACCGCACCTTCACCCGGCGCCCCCAACTGGGAGTGGCCCCGCGGCTGCCCGTCGGGCCAACAGGCCGGCGTTCAATTTCTTTACCAAACCTTACCCTTACCTCAACAAGCATTACGCCCGGTCTCATCCGCTCGTGCTACATTCGAGCCGTGCGGATCTTACTCGTCGACGACGATGCGGAGCTGTGCCACCTCCTCGGTGAATTTCTGAAACGCGAGGGTTTCACGGTCGACTGTGAGCATGAAGGCCACGGCGGTCTTTCCAAGGCATTGGCCGGCGGAATGGATCTGGTCGTGCTCGATGTCATGCTCCCGGGCCTGGATGGCTTCGAGATCCTGCGCCGCCTTCGTCCTCATAGCAAGGTGCCCGTAATCATGCTGACGGCGCGCGGTGAAGATGTCGACCGCATCGTCGGACTGGAGCTGGGCGCGGACGATTATCTTCCAAAGCCCTTCAACCCGCGCGAGCTCGCGGCCCGCATCCGGGCAGTCCTGCGGCGCTATGAACAGCGTCCTCCGGACTCTTCGGCTCGCGTCGAGATTAACGGCGTAGCGCTTAACCCGGGAACCCGCGAAGTGCTGGTCCAGGGTAAGCCGGTCGAACTCACCACCTTCGAGTTTGACATCCTCGAAATGCTCATGCGCTCGGCGGGACGTGTGCTTTCCCGGGACCGCCTCATGGAGAATTTTTATAATCGCAAGGCCACTCCCTTCGATCGCTCGATTGACATGCACATCAGCCATCTACGCAAAAAAATCGAGCACGGAGACACGCTCATCAAAACCATCCGCGGAGTCGGCTATCAGTTCTGCCGCACGCCGGAGGACGCCCGCGCCGAATGAATTCGCTGTTTGCCAGGCTGCTGTTGTGGCTGGGCTGTTCAGTGATTATTACCGTCATCGGCTCCGCGTTCATTTCGGCGTGGAGTGTGGACCTCGACGATACCGACCAGCGTGCGCCCGCCGCCCGGATGGTTCATTTCCAGCTCGAACAGGCGCGCCTCGCTTACGAAACCGGAGGCAGGCCGGGGCTACAGGCTTTTCTGGACGATCTCAAGCACGTCTATGACGCGCAGGGCGTTTTAACCGATGAAAGCGGACGCGATCTGCTCACTAACCAGGACCGGTCCGACCTGCTCCGGCGCACCCGCCATCGCGTTTCTTATCCATTCTTTCGTTCCGGCAACCTGGTAGGCAGCGCGGCCGAGGACGGGCGTTATTGGTTCTTCTTTCTCGAACCCCGCGTCAGTGTGGGCTCCTGGTTCCTGCTTCCCGAGCACATATTTGTTATTGTCGCGGGCGTTCTGCTGTGTTACTGGCTGGCTTGGCACCTCTCCAGCCCGGTACGCGATCTCCAGAAAGCTGTCGAGCGTTTTGGCCGCGGCGATTTCTCCGTGCGTGTTCACTCCAACAGGCGTGACGAAATCGGCCGCCTGGCCCGCGCCTTCAACCGTATGGCTAATCGGATCGAAACTCTGCTTACCGCAGAACGCCGCCTCCTCCTGGATATTTCCCATGAACTGCGCTCGCCGCTCGCCCGGCTCGGCGTCGCTGTTGAACTGGCACGCTCCGGAGACGACCTGCAGACTGCGCTCAACCGGATTCAGCGGGAATCCGACCGCTTAAATGCGCTTGTGACACAACTGCTTCAGGTGACGCGTGCCGAAGGGGATCCATCCTATTTGCATCGCGAACCCGTGCGCCTGGATGACCTGGTGAAACAGGTTCTCGATGATTCCTCGATTGAAGCCGACGCTCACGGTTGTGAGCTGAAGTACAACGCCGTTGAGCCCGCCACCGTCGAAGGAGATCCGGAGTTGCTGCGCCGCGCCGTTGAGAACGTCGTTCGCAACGCCATTCGCTACGCCCCGCGTCAGTCCTCGGTCGAAGTCTCTTTGGCGCGCCATGACGGCCATGCTGTTCTGGACGTACGCGATCACGGTCCGGGCGTTCCGGAAGATGCGCTGCCGCACATTTTCGATGCGTTTTACCGCGTCGAAACCGACCGAGCCCGTTCCAGCGGCGGCATCGGCCTCGGTTTGTCCATCGCGCGGCGGGCTATTGAGTTAACCAAAGGTAGTATCCGCGCGCGCAACGCCCATCCCGGCCTCGAAGTGGAGATAGAATTACCAACAACACCCGCGCAATAAGGGAACTTCACTGTAGTTGCGCTAAAAGTAGTTTTTGGAACCACAGGAGAGAGTTAACCGTCACATGACTATGTTTCCACGCCGTCATAATGGGCGCTTTGTGTTTGCGCTGATCTGTTTTCTTTTCTGCGCGCTTCCAGCGTTTTCCCAATTGGTTCCGAATCGCTACACGCTGCTCCTGGATTCGCCGTCCGTCGCCGCGCGATTCCAAACCCGTGCGCAGATGCAATCCGCCGCCGGAGTTCAATACCGCAATCAAATCGAGGCTACTCAAAGGACGGTTTTGGCTCGGCTAGCTGCCCTTAATATTCAAGTAACGGGACGGGTATCTACGCTTTTGAACGCGATCTTTGTCGTCGCCCCCGCCAGTCGCGTTTCCGAATTACTCGCAATCCCCGGTGTGGCGGCGGTGCGCCCCGCGCGACGCGTACAGATGCTGCTCAACCGCGCTACCCAACTCATGAATGCGCCGGCGGCGTGGACCGCGGTGGGAGGACAAGGCAGTGCGGGGAAAGGGATGAAGATCGCGATCATTGACACCGGTATCGATCAAACCCACCCCGCGTTTCAGGATTCTTCGCTCACTCCGCCCGCGGGATTCCCGATTTGCACCGTTGGCCATCCGGAGGACTGCGCGTTCACCAACAGCAAGGTAATTGTGGCTCGCAGCTATGTGCGCCAACTGGCCGGATTCACTTCCAAAAGCCCGGCTACTCAGCCCGACGATACTTCCGTGCCTCCTCCCGCGGCCACTTCGCAGCCTGATGATTACACCCCGCGTGATCGCGTCGGTCATGGCACGGCTACGGCCTCCGCCGCCGCCGCCAACCAGAACAGCGGCGTCGTGACCTTCACCGGCATGGCGCCTAAAGCGTTTTTAGGAAATTACAAGATTTTCGGATCGCCGGGAGTGAATGACGGCCCGACCGACGCCGTCATGATCCTGGCAATCAATGATGCTTTCAATGACGGCATGGATGTGGCCAGCCTCTCGGTGGGATCGCAGGCTTTCACCGGCGGCGCCGACACAGGGGCGGCTTGCGGTTTGCCGGCAGGCCAGCCATGCGATCCGGTGGCATTCGCCTATGAAGCTGCGGCCCAAAAGGGATTGATTGTGGTCGCCGCGGCCGGAAATAACGGCTCCGATGCCGTATTGTCGTTTAGCGAGAACTACCCGTATTTCAACTCCATCTCGTCCCCATCCAGCGCTCCTTCCGTTATCAGTGTGGGCGCCACTACCAGTTCCCATGCCATCACGCCCGCAGTCAGCGCCAGTTCGCCTTCCGCCCCCTCCAATCTCAAATCGCTGTCGGCGCGACTCGGCGATTCCTTATTCTTCCCTTCCAGCCAAGGCGCGAGTTCGGCACCCTTGATTGATGTCACCCAGCTTGGGAATGACGGACTCGCCTGTACGGCACTCCCCGGTGGTTCGCTGAACGGAGCCTACGCTCTAATCCAACGGGGCACCTGCACCTTCTCCACCAAGGCCACGAATGCCCAACTGGCCGGCGCGGTTGGGATCGTATTCTACATGGCGGATGCCTCGCCGATTATCGCTCCGGGTGGGCTCGGTTCCAGCGGCGCCTTTTTTATCGGGCCTTCCGTCATGATCTCCAATAGCGACGGACTTGCGTTGAAAAGCTATATCGATGCCAATCCCAGTCAGCTTGTGACCATCGATGTGGCCGGTAAAGAGATGGATTTGACCACCTTCAGCCAACTTTATTCCCTTAGCCCGCCCATCGCCCCAAATCAGCTGGCGAGTTATTCTTCTTTCGGTCCCGCTCCCGATGGAACGGTCAAGCCCGATCTCGTGGCGACGGGCGGCCTTGACGTCGATATCTCCCCGGCTCCTGGCATGTACCTGGCCGCGCAGAATTTCGATCCGAACGGTTTTTTGTACAGCGTGAGCCGCTACGCCACTGGCGACGGCACCAGCTTTGCCACGCCGATCGTCGCCGGCGCCGCGGCCCTGGTCAAACAGGCGCATCCGAATTACTCGGCGGCGCAGGTCAAATCGGCTCTGGTGAACACAGCCGCTCAGGACACTACTACCGATGACGGCGCTTCGGACGTGAACGGAATTCGTCAGAGCCCGGTCCCGGTGAATGTTCAATGGCTCGGCGGAGGCCGGTTGGATGCGGCCGCGGCTCTCAATTCCGCGATCACCGTCCAGCCCGCCACTGTGTCGCTGGGTTATCTGCGAACCAATACGCTGCCCCTCACCAGGACTTTAACCATTACCAACAAAGGCACGAGTTCGGTCACGGCGGCTGTTGCTGTCGTGCCGAACAGCCAGCCTGCCGGAATCGCGGTTGCCACCGACAAAACGAGTCTGACGCTGGCCGCTAACGCTACCGCTACGCTCAACGTTACCCTGTCCGGCACGGTCCCCGCTCCCGGCTCGTATTCCGGCGCCGTTACTCTTTCGGTTTCCGGCGCCGTTACTCAACGCATTCCCTATCTGTTTTTGGTGCCTGATGGGGTGGCATACAATGTAGTTCCGGTGGCTGGTGGTCTCCAGGGCACACCGGGACAGGATGGCGGAGCCATCGCGGTTCAAATCACCGACAAATACGGAGTCCCGGTGATTGGCGCGCCAGTCGCGTTCACCGTCAGTCCCAGGAATGGCGTTACTTTCCAAACCGTGCCGGGCGAGCCTGCCTGTTCTCCGAATAACACCAGCGCCGCCACCTGCACCACCGACAATTACGGCGTCGCCTATGCCGACGTTATTCTCGGCCCTGCTGTAAGCTCGCCCACCATCACCGCTACGGCCAACAACATTCCGCTCCAATTTACGGCTTTTATCCTGCCTCAGCCCGCCATCACGCCCGGCCAGGTGCTCGATAATGCCGCGTTCCAGCCCACCCTGGCTCCCGGGTCGATCGCTGCCATTAAAGGCGCGAACCTGATGGATCCGGATCTGCTGATCGATACGGCGCAAGGTTATGACCTGATCCCGTCCGTGCTCACTTCATTTCCTCTGGTGCTCGATGGCGTCAACGTGAGCTTCGACGTTCCGAGCGCCGGGATCAGTGTTGCCGCGCCGGTTGTCGCCGTGAGCGCGGGGCAGATTAACGTTCAGGTTCCTTGGGAATTGAAGGGACAGCCATCCGCTCAAGTCAAAGTGACTATCGATGAAGAATTCGGGCAGGCCATTTATGGCAACGTCGTCACCGCGCAACTCTCCGACTACACGCCCGCCTTCTTCACCAACAGCGGTAATGTCGCCGACGCGCTGGATGGCAGTTATCATGTCATCACCGCCAGTAATCCAGCCATTCGCGGCCAGTTCATCGCCCTCTATGCGAACGGCCTGGGGCCCGTGAGCAATCCGCCCGCCGATGGGGCTCCCGCCGGAGCCTCATCGACCACAACGACACCTTGTGCCGTGAGCATCGGCGGCCAGACGTTGCCGGCTAGCCAGGTGCCCTTCTGCGGCCTCGCGCCCGGCCTTGCTATCTACCAGGTCAACGTGCAAGTGCCCGCCGGCTTAACGCCGGGCAGCCAGCCGGTCACGATTTCGATTGGAGGCAAGACCTCTCCTGCGGGCATCGTGATCCCCGTACAATAAGGCGCTTATAACCCTCCGATCGGTTCTGCGCCACCCGGGGGGCTCTGGCTGGGACCAGCGCCGGCGCCGTCAAGCCGGGCCCACGCATTCGAAGATGTAGTATTTCTTTCCGTCCTCGCGCGCAATTTGGCCGGCGATCTTCCACTCGTGCCCCTCGGCAATGTAGATACGCCGGTAGGAGTCGTACTCCATGCCGATTTCTTTGTGCACGCGCGATTGCTCCACCTCCCGCGTGTCGCCGGGCTCCCAGGAGGTTTTCGCGATTGGAAAAGGATCCATGTTACCGGCTTGGAACCGGAGCATCCATGGCGCGCAGGACCCGCTCCAAATCGGCTTCCTGCACGGGTTTGGCGACCACGAAGCGGCCTTCACCTTCAAAGTCAGCGGCGAGCTCCGCATTGTAGCCGTCCGACAGGAGAATAAAACCGATCACGCGGGATTGCATCCGTTCCGAAAGTTCCACCCAGTTCAGGCCAGGGGCGTGAACCGAACAAAACGCGGCGTCAAAGCGCATGCGTTGCGCCAGCTCCAGGCCCGTATCGGCGTTGTCCACGGGTACCACCCGGAAGCCGCGCGCCGATAGCAGACCCAGTAATTGGCGCTGTGAGGCATCCTCGGCGTCGATCACCAGCGCCGTCATGCGCCGCGAGGAGTCGCGCGTCGGTAAACTTGCGGGAGCGATGGTCCCCGCGCGCTCTTTGATATTGACCGGCAACTCGACTTCGAAGCGGGGCTCCGCGTTGTTTTTTTCGATCAGGCGAACCTCGCCTCCGTGGCCGGTGATCACGCTGCGCGTGACTCCCAGCACGGCCGCCGTCTCCTGGGGCGTGCGCGCATCCGGCGGCGCGCTGAATGCCAGTTCGACCAGCAGCCGTTTCGCCAGCACGCTGGTGCGAATCGTGATGGTCTTTTGCTCAGCCTGAGCTAGCGACTGTTCCGCGTGAACCAGCAGAGTCAGGAACGCCTGCTCGAGCTGGCCATGGGAGCCGAGAACGTACATAGTTTCGCGTAAAGTCAGATCGCGGACGCGAATACCCGAGGCTTTCCAATCCCGCTCCCGGAACTCGATCAGATTGCGCAGTAGAGTATTTACGCAAACGGGACGCGCTTCCACCTGTTCGGCGGCGGCAAACGAAACCAAACGCGCCACGATGGCGGACGCCTTCTGCGTTTCGGTGGCTATGCCCGCCACCTCGCGCTCGGCCGGCGTCGCGCGCGCTTTCTCGACCGCACGCCCCGCCAACTCGGAAATGGATGCCAGCGGCGCTTGCAACTCATTTACAACGCCGGTAATCAACCGGCCCACGGCAGCCAGCTTTTCGGTGCGGAAGAGTTGTTCCTGCACGGAACGCTGGTCGAGCAGGCGGATGGCCACGCCGATCTGATTGCCCAAATGTTGCGCGAGAGCCTGCTCGTCGGCGGTGAAATCGCGGGCGCGGTCGTCCTCATCGAGTTCGAGAACGCCAACCACATCGCCCTGCGACAGCATTGGCACGAAGAGCAGGGATTTCGGAGTCCGGTTTCCGGCGGTCGATGCTATCGGGAACGGGCTGCGTTCCACGTCCGGAATCACCAGCAACGTGCGGTAATGAAAGCACGCGACGGCGCCCGCCTGCGGCCCCCCCGGCGGGGCCGAGAGCGAGATCGAGATTGGCTCGTGTCCTCCGGATACTACAGCGTCGAGCGCCTTTGTGCCGCGATTGTAAACGTACAGGTGAACGCCCGTCACCCCGAGAATGCCGGGCAGAGCTCCGGCGATTTGCGTGAGGATGGTCTCCAGCGACGAGGCGCCCAGGATTTCTTCCCCGAGCTGATAGGTCCGCCGAAGCCGTTCCCGCTGGCCTCGTAAGCGCCGCTCCCGCGTCCACAAAGACAGTCCGATCATCAGCAATATGGCGATGCTGGCGCCCACCGCCAAGGGTGGTAAGCCCCAACCCCGCTGTGTGCGGACCATTAAGGCGGGGCTTGGCACTACCAATTCGAATAAACGATTGAATGGGGCGCGCGGGCTGTATTGAAGGGCGATGCCGCTCACCTGCACGCTGTCTCCGGTGCTGAAGCCGGCGAACACAGGTAATGGCGCGCCCGGGGGATGTGGAAAGAATAGCTTGTAATTATCCGTCCTGGCCTTTAGCAAGACGTACGGACCGCTGGTGGTATCGCCGATTTCGGTGATCACTCCGGAAGTCCGGACCAGCTTGCCAAGATGCCGGAAATCCATCAGGTCATCGACCCCGACCTCCTCCGGCTGTGGGGCCGGTTTGCGGCCCAATAACTCGATTTTCACCGGAAGGATGGTGACCATACCGGCCCATGAGGAGACTATTCCTTCCACTTGGATTTCATCGCCGGGCTTCCGGTCGTCGATCGAGTGATCGACATCGGGAACATCGAGCACGGCGCCATGGCCGCCTTGCTGAAATGGCAAAAGGCGATATGCCGGGAAATTAATGGGGGCCGCCGAAACGATGCCCTGCACAATCACCCGCTGGCCGGCATATGCGGGAGTGTAATCCGGGGCTCTGCGCGCGGTAGCTTGTCCCAGAGTAAGCCTGGTCTGCGCTTGCGCCAGACAGGCGGACACTGCCGCCGCCAGCGCCAGTGCCAGACTCAATCGGTTCAGGCCGGGCGTTGGGCTTCGAACCATGCTCTCAGATTCCCGCTTCAACCGAGATTATCGATGGTTAGCTCAGTCATCGGCAAGTTCCCATCGGTGGTACCTGGGACTATAACCCCGCCGGATCCTCCCTGATTGTAGCCGATCGCTCAACCGGCTCAGTCCTGCAGGCTGGCCTGCAGCCAGTTCAAGTAGTTGGGGGCGCCATCCACCACGGCCAGCGCGATCACTTCGGGCACTTCGTACGAGTGCTCTTTTTCCAAGGATGCCATTAACGCTTGCATGCGATCGCGCGACGACTTGATCACGAGCAGATACTCGTCTGCCGATTCAATCGATCCCTTCCAGCGATAGTAGCTCCGAACGCGCGGAATTACGTTGACGCACGCGGCAACATGTTGTCCCACCAAAGAGCGCGCCAGCGTTTCCGCTTCCTGTTCGGAGGCACACGTGCTAAGCACAACAATCTTGTCTGTCATGAAAATTTCCAGAGCGGATCGCGAAAGCAATGCTACCATTATCTTCCAAGGTTTTCGCGATGAAATTCACTCCCGCCCGATACGTTTACGTGATCGCGTTTTTGGTGGTGGCCAGTTATGCGATTTTCACGTTGCGCGGTCCAACCGGTGTGCCCGGCCTTTGGGAGAAGCGCCGCCAGATCGACCTGCTCGAAAAGCGCAACGCCGCTCTGGCTCAGGAGAACGAGCGCAGGCGGGAGCATATTCAGCGCCTGACCAATAATCCCGCCGAGCAGGAGCTGGAGATCCGGCAGCGGCTAAAGCTTGTGCATCCGGACGAGAAGGTCTACATTCTCACGAAGTAGCGCCGACCCTCAACACCGCCGCGCCGCGAATCGCGTCATTTTTTAGCGCCTGCAAGGCTTCGTTAGCCTGTTCCAGCGAGAACTCGCGAATCTCGGTGTGGATCGGAATGGCGGCGGCTATCTTCAGGAAGTCCTCGCCATCGTTTCGCGTGTTGTTGGCGACGCTGCGAATTACGCGCTCGTGGTACAGCAGGTTGTAGTCCAGTTGCGGAATCGGACTCATGTGAATGCCGCCGAGGGCGACCGTCCCCCCGCGCTTCAGCACGCGTAACGCCGCGATCACCAGTTCTCCTGCGGGCGCGAAGATCAACGCGGCGTCGAGGAGAGCGGGCGGCTGCTCTTCCGATCCTCCGGCCCAGACCGCCCCCAGATCCAGCGCCAGCTGCCGGTGCCGCGCGTCGCGGGTGATCGCGTACACCTCGATGCCCCAATGTCGCGCAACCTGAATCGCCACATGCGCGGCCGCGCCGAACCCGTACATCCCCAGGCGGCCGCCGCTGCCGATTCCGGAAAGGCGCAAAGTTCGAAATCCGATGATGCCGGCGCACAGCAGCGGCGCGACGTGCAGATCGCCGAACCCCTCGGGCAGCGCGTACGCGAAATCTTCAGGCGCCAGCGCGTATTCGGCGTAGCCGCCGTCGGCGGTCCATCCAGTGAACTCCGCGCGCTCGCAAAGATTCTCCCGCTGCGAACGGCAGAATTCGCAAACACCGCAGGTCCTGTGCAACCAGGGAATTCCCACGCGCGCGCCGGCTCGAAACCGCGTGGCGTCCGGCCCCCCCTCTTCTACTACGCCCACCACCTGATGTCCCGGAACCACTGGTTTCTTGCGTGGCGGCAGCTCGCCCTCAACCACGTGCAGATCCGTGCGGCACACCGCGCACGCATGCACGCGCACCAAAACCTGATTCCCCGCAGGTTTCGGGCGAGGTAAATCGGCCACTCGCAGCGGGTTGGATTCAACGGGGGCGGGAACCGCCAGCAAGCACGCCTTCATGACTCCATTTTCGCAGCACCCGCGCGGGCTGTTATTGTGAGAAGTAACCCCAGTTATGGCGAAAAGGGTCATGATCGCCGTCGTCGGCGCCGGAATCGGCTCGCTCGTTGGGCTACTGGTTTCCTTTCTGGGCGCGGGCAACCCCGCTTTGGTCATTGGCGGTATTGTCGGGGCGATCGTCCCCTTGCTGGTGCTGGGGCCGCCGGGGCGTTGACCTGGGCGATTGGGAGGTGCCATGCCGTTTTGCTCGAATTGCGGAGCCGAGGTGGAAGGGCGATTCTGCGCCAAGTGTGGAACCCCGGTGGGAGCGGCCGCTCCTCCGCCACCTGGTGCTGCCGGATCTGCGTCCCTGCCGCCTCCAGTGGCCGCCGGCCTCTCCGACAACGCGATTGGCGCGTTGTGCTATCTCGGCCTGGTGATCACCGGAATTCTCTTTCTGGTGCTGGAGCCGTACAGCCGCAACCGGGTGATTCGATTCCATGCCTTCCAGGCGATCTTCCTCAACATTGCTTGGATTGTAGTGAGCGTCGTCATTGGAATAATCCGTGTCGGGTTGTTCCTGTCGCCAGTAATTTCGCTGGCTTTTATTGCGTTGTGGATTTACATGATAGTCACTACGTATCAAGGTAAGACCGTGGTTCTCCCCGTCATCGGCCCTTTGGCGCAGAAACAGGCGTGAGAGCGGAACGTTATTATTGGAGCGCAATCGCGGGGCTGGCGGCCCTGGCGGCGGGCGCAGCCGCGCAAGCGCCGCACGTCCGGCATATTAACTTCTATGGCTTGCGCAAGATCTCGCCGGAGCGGATTCTCCGCGAGCTGAAACTGCAGGCTGGAGATACGCTGCCCGGGTCCCGCGGCGACCTGGAAGACCGCATTTCCAAGATTCCGGGCATCGTCGCGGCGCGTGTGGAAGGCGTTTGCTGCGATGGTCCGGATGCCGATCTGTTTATCGGCATCGAAGAGCGGGGAGGACCGCATGTCGCGCTTCGCTCCGAGCCGGCGGGCGATGCCGCCTTACCCGCCGAGCTCGCTTCCGCGTATGAGGGCTTCGTGAGCGCGGTGCGGCGGGCAGGCAGTATCCGCAGCAGTTCCGAAACGCGCGAAACGGAACAGCAATTCACCGCTTTCGCCGAAGCGCATCCCGATGATCTGCAGCGGGTCCTGCGCACCGCCGCCGAACCGGAGCAACGCGCCATGGCCGCCACCATTCTGAGTTTTGCGCCGCGCAGGCAGAGCGTGGTGGACGATCTTCAGTACGCCCTTCAGGATCCCGATGAATCGGTGCGCGAAAATGCTCTCGGCGCGCTACGCGTCTTTGCCTTGTTGTCCGTTAGACAGCCGGCTCTCGGATTGCGAGTTGCACCGACCTGGCTGATCGAGTTATTGAATTCGACCGTGCTCGGCGACCGCATGCAATCCATCGATCTGTTGATCACTCTGACTGACCGCGGCGATAGCGCGGTGGTGGACGAGATCCGTGCCCGCGCGCTGTCCTCACTTGTGGAAATGGCGCGTTGGCAAAATCTGCGGTACGCATTGCCGCCATTCGTCCTAGTAGGCCGGATGGCCGGACTTTCCGATCAGGAGACGCAGCGCCGCTGGTCCAGCGGCGCGCGCGAACCAGTGATCGAGAAAGCCCTCGGACGCGTGGTGCGCAAACGGTAGCGCTGGCTCGCGTCTTGGCATTCGTTCAGAACAAGACTCCGGCCGAGCAATCAACGGTCGCACCGCGCCTTTAAGGGGTACTTTGCCACTACCGGGAAATCGATGTCCCGCTTTAGCTGCCCACCACGCCTGCCAGCGGGCTGCTGGCCGTTGCGTAAAGCTTCTTCGGCATGCGCCCGGCTTCATACGCGAGGCGGCCGGCTTCCACGGCGAGCTTCATCGCACGGGCCATCGCGGCGGAGTCCTCGGCCGCTGCGATGGCGGTATTCATCAGGACGCCATCGGCGCCCAACTCCATGGCGACGGCGGCATCTGATGCCGTGCCGACGCCGGCGTCCACAATCATCGGCACCTCGCTGATCATTTCGCGCATGATACGAAGGTTCGTCGGGTTCTGCACACCAAGGCCCGAGCCGATGGGCGCGGCCAGCGGCATCACCGCCGCAGCCCCGGCATCGATCAGCTTGCGCGCGTTGACCACGTCGTCGTTTGTGTAGGGGAGCACCACGAAACCTTCTTTGGCCAGCACGCGCGTGGCTTCCAGTAACCCCTGATTGTCGGGAAACAGCGTCTTCTCGTCGCCGATCACTTCCAACTTGACCCAGTTCGACAGGCCCACCTCGCGCGCCAACATGGCGGTGCGAATGGCGTCCTCGGCCGTATAGCAGCCGGCCGTATTGGGAAGAATGAAAATCTTGTCGCGATCGATGTAGTCGAGCAGGGATTCCTTGGAGCGGTCGGTGAGATTCACGCGGCGCACTGCGACGGTCACCATATCGGCGCCGGAAGCTTCGTGGCACCGCTGCATCTCCTGAAAAGTCCGGTACTTGCCCGTGCCGACCACGAGACGCGAACGGAACTGGCGGCCAGCGATATTTAAGGTTGCGGACATGACTAGTATTGTACGTCCGGCGCCGTCCTGCTGAGCAAACGGCCGGTGAATGCACGAGGCAATCAGGCCGTGCGGCCTTCGCGGCGGACCATGCGGTCGCTGGTAACGGGCTTGGTTTCGGCGGGCGAATCGGTGCGGAAGTACGACCAGGGGCCGGGAATCCAGGGATAGCGCTCGACCATCGACTCGTCGACCATTACTCCCAGGCCGGGCGAACGCGGAACCACCAGTTGGCCGCGATCGAGATGCAGCGGCTCGGTCAGAATCTCCGATGCCAGAGGGAACGGATACATGCCGGCGCGATCGGGACTCGAATAGCAGGGGTACTCCAGCCAGTCGACGATCATCTCGGGCCAGCAGATGCCGAGTTGCGCGGCGGCAATCACCTCCAGCGCCGTTCCCGAACTGTGGAAGGCAAACCGCAAACCCTGCCGCGCCACCTCGGCGAACAAGCGCCGCCCCATGGCATAGCCGCCTTGCAGACAAACATCCATCTGGATGTAGTCGACGGCCTGGGTCAGCACAAGATCGAGCATGCTCTCTTCAGTCGGCTCGTGCTCGCCACTGGCGAGCGGTATCAGATCCTTCTCCTTTAAGCGCAGGTATCCATCATGGTCATGAGGCGGTAGCGGCTCCTCCAGCCAGGAGACGTTATGGCCGGCCATTTCCTCTGCCAATTGCTCGATGATGTCAATGGGGTAGCTGCGGTCGCCCATGCGCCACCAGGTATGCGCGTCGACCATTAAATCGAAGTCGGAACCCACCGTTTCGCGCACCAGGCGCACCGTTTCCAGGTCTTGTTCGGCGCCGCCGGCCGGACGCATCTTGTAAGCGTTAAAGCCGAGTTCGGCGATGGCGTCGGCTTCCGCGGCATAGGCTTCCGGCGGCATATACATCCCCGCACTACCGTAAACCCGAATCCGGTCGCGCAGGCGGCCGCCGATGAGCTCCGAGACCGGCACGCCGTGAATCTTTCCCGTGATGTCGTAAAGGGCTATCTCCACGGAACAGTAGGTCTTAGCGACGTCGGGCTCGGCGCCCGGGCCTTGCAGAAACTGAACGCGCAGCGCGTCAGGGTCAACCAGAGTCCGGTCGCGCAGGAACGGAGCGATTATGTCCTCAATGATGCGGCTTGCCCGTTCACTCCCGGGTCCCGGAGCGTATCCTACCAGGCCGTTGTCGGTCTCGACGCGGATAAACATGGCGTCGCGCTTTACTATGATCCGCTCGCCGCCGCGGAAGCGCAGCACGATCGGCTCTTTGAAGGGGTACGAGAGAAGATAGGAGCGGACACTGGCGATCTTCATCAGGACGCGGAATCAGCATACCACGGACCGCTGCCGAGTACCCACCGTCCCGGGTAGGCTAATCAAGACGGAGCTAGAAACGCCGGCTAGAAGTACTGCAGTAGGACGACGCAGCCGGCTGTGACCAGAAATGACGTGACGAGGGGAATGCTCCACGAAGCTGCGGCAGCAGCCTTGCGGGGTTGGGCGAAACCCGGTAGCTCGGAGTCCGCATAGAGCGCGGGTCCGTTGGCACTCTCGGCCGGCAACGCCGTTTCGGGCGGCACTGCGGGACTGGCTGGCTCCGCGGACCCGCCTCCGTTTGTGGCGATCGATTCCGGCGCAAGCGTCGGCTCTTCCAGCGGAGCAGACGGCGGATGGACGGTGGGCGCGCCCAGCCGGCCGGCGGCCTGCCGGAAGAATTCGCCGGTTGACAGCATGACATCGAGCACATTCCGGTCGCTTTCGGTGACACGCTGGCGAAGGTCCGAGATCTCGCGATGCTTGGCTGCCGAGGCTTGGCGGATCTCTTCCCGCAGCTCCTGTTCCAGCGGCGCCACTTGTTCGCGTACTAATGCCGTCAGGCGCTGTTCCACAAGGCTTGCAAGCCGCTCCTCGATCTGAGTGGCCACCTGCTCTTCCACTATATCGGCCACTGCGGCGGCAAACTCGCGATGCAGCGAGATCACCTGGCTCTGCAAAGTGTTGCGGTCTTCGTTTACCTGTTGCACCAGGGAACGCAGCTTTTCGTCGAGGTGCTTTTGCATCTCCGCGAGACCGGTCTCGGATGCCGTGGCGAGCGACCGGTCCTGCTCGCGCAAACCCTTCAACTCGAGCGACACGTTGACGTCCAGCTCGGCCAGCCGGCGGTCCATCAGGGCGGCGTTTTCCTGGATGCGGGCTTCTAGCGCCCGGCTCAGAGCGTCGAACACGCGCGGATCCAGATTGGCGGAACCCGAAAGAGCCGCCGGAGCGCGTTCCACACGTTCCAATCGCTGCTCCAGGCGCGCCAACCGCGCGGCTTCATCGGAGGAAGCAGGGGCCTTCCCGGATTTGCCGGGTGCGTTTTGCGTGAGTTTGATTCCCACGCCAAAAGCCAGACCATCCCCAAAAGCGACGGCCAGACTGCGCAATAAGGACGAATCGCTCTTGTCCATACAAACAAAATGTACCGCAAATGTTCTCGACGCGAAAGGAAAATCGCGCGCTTCAGTACGTTCTGGAGCCTATGCCGGACCCGCTAATCCAGCGTCTTGCGGAACCTCATCGCGCTGAGCCCCAGAATCAACACGCCGTAAACCGCCAGGGCCAGCATCTTCGGCCACAGAATATCGATGCCCACGCCCTTCAAAAACACGCCCCGCACGATTTCCATGAAATAGCGGAGGGGGTTCAAATAGGTCAGGTATTGCACCGCAACCGGCATATTTCGAATTGGAAAGGTGAATCCGCTCAGCATGAAGGCCGGTGTGTTAAAGAAAAACGACATCATATTTGCCTGCTGCTGGGTCTGCGAAATCGTGGAAAGGAACAACCCTGCCCCCAGGCTGGTCATCAGGAACAACACCGCGCAGAACAGCAAGAGGAAGAAATTACCGCGGAACGGAACGTGGAACATCAGCAGCGCCACCGTCGTGATGATCAGCATGTCGACGATCCCCACCAGAGCGAACGGCAGCGTTTTGCCGAGCATCAACTCGATAGGGCGCATCGGCGTCACCATCAGCTGCTCCATGGTGCCGATCTCTTTTTCGCGGATGATCGCCTGGCCGGTCAGCATCAGGGTAATCATCATGAGGATGTTCGCCGCCACGCCGGGAACGAAGTAGTTGCGGCTGCGCAAGTCGGGATTGAACCACACTCGCGAGCGCGGCGAAACCAGTCCCGCAGTCATCGGAATCCTGCCTGCGGTGGCTGCGGCGGCCCCGAAGCCTTGCGGTTTGGGCGCTTCATCGGCGGAGAAGCCCGCGATCACCGCGGCCGCATAGCTCGAAACCAGCGAGGCCGTGTTCGAATTAGTGCCGTCCACCAGGATCTGCACTTCGGTGCTCCGCCCCCGCTGCAGATCGCGCGCGAAATTTGGCAGCACCCGGACCACCGCATGCGCCTCGCCGCGGTCGAGCACGCTTTGCACCTCGGCTTCGCTGCGCGGCGTAGCCACCACTTCAAACCGCCCCGAGCCTTCGAACTTTGCCAGCAGCGCGCGGCTGGCGGGCGTGTTGTCCATGTCCATCCAGGCAATCCGCGCGTGATCCACATCCAGCGAGACCGCGTATCCGAAAATTACCAGCTGCAGCACCGGCGGCAGGAACAGCAGGAATCGCATACGGGGGTTACGAAACGTCTGAATGAATTCTTTGCGCAGAATGACGCCGACTCGTTCCCACATATCACGCCACCTTCTGATTCATTTTCCGCACCGAGCGCCAGAATACGATGGTGCCGAACAGCACCAGGTAAGCGAGCTGATTCCACAACAGGCCGAAGCCGACGCCCTTCAGGAACACCGCCTTCACGATGGTCACGAAATAGCGCGCAGGCACAATGAGGCTGAATGCCTGGATAACCTTCGGCATCGTGTCGAGGGCGAAGACGAACCCGGAGAGCAGAAATCCTGGCAAAAACGAGCTCAGAATGCCGAGTTGATAAGCCGCCACCTGCGTGCGACACCCGGCCGAGATGAAAATCCCCCAGAAAAGCGCGCCGCACAGAAACACGCAGGTCGACACGGCCAGCACCAGAATGCTGCCGCGGAACGGCACATCGAAGATGGCCACTCCCACAATCAACGCAATGGTGGAATCGATGATCCCCACTACGAAATAGGCCAGCATTTTCCCAAGAACCATTTCGGCCGGTCGCAGGGGTGTCGACAGAATCTGTTCCATGGTGCCCATCTCCCACTCGCGCGCCACCGTCAGCGAGGTCAACTGCCCGGCGATGATCATGAGGATCACCGCGATCAGCCCCGGCACCACATAGTTCTTCGATTCGAGCGAGCTGTTGTACCAGACTCGCATGCGCGCATCCACGGGCGGAGGCAGATGCCGGCCGCGAAAGTTCTGAATTTCGACGCCGGTTTCCGCCGAATAGTTCCGGACGATGCTCTCGGCATAGCCCATCGCAATCGCCGCCGTGTTCGAATCGCTGCCGTCCACGATAAGCTGCACCGTTGCGGTATGTCCCGAGCGCAGATCTCTGCTGAAGTCGGGCGGAATCACCACGCCGACCAGGATCTTATTCGTGTCGATGCCGCGCTGGATCGCGGCGTAATCATTCACAAAACCGGCAACGTCGAAATAGCGCGACCCCTGAAACTGGCGCATCAGATCGCGGCTCGCCTCGGTGCCGTCCTGGTCGTAGATCAACGTCTGAATGTGGTCGACGTCCAGGCTCAGCGCGTACCCATAGAGCAGCAGCATCATCACTGGCATCAACAGCGCGAGCGCCAGGCTGCGCGCGTCGCGCGTGATGTGATGCAGTTCCTTGATGAAGATCGCCTTGGTTCGCCGGTAGCTCATGCGGCTTTCTTTTCCTCCGCCTCGATCAGGGCTACGAACACGTCTTCGAGCGACGGCGTGATCGGTTCCATCCGGCGAATCTCGATGTTGCTGGAAGCCAGTTTGCTCCGGATGCGTTCCATCGTGGCCTCCGGCTCATCGACCACCACGTGCAGCCCGCCGCCGAACACCGCCGATTCAATCACGCCGGGCACGCCTTCCAGAGCCCGCATTGTGTCGAGCGTCGCGGCGGTGTCGAGACGCAGCAGGGCGTGCCCATCCAGATTGGTTTTCAGCTCATTCGGCGTCCCTAGCGCGATCACTTTACCGCGGTACATCAGCGCCAGCCGGTTACAATACTCGGCTTCATCCATATAGTGGGTGCTCACGAAAACCGTATGCCCGGTCTCCGCCAGGTCATGAATCAGGTTCCAGAACGCGCCCCGCGCGATCGGATCTACACCCGAAGTGGGTTCGTCCAGGAACAGCACCGGCGGATCGTGCAGGATCGCGCACCCCAACGCCAGGCGCTGCTTCCAGCCGCCCGATAGCGTGCGCGTCAACGCGTCCTGCCGCTCTTTGAGATTCGCCATCTCCAGCACGTAGTCTTTCCGGGCCTGCCGGCGTTCGCGCGGCACACCGTACATTCCCGTGAAAAAGTCGATGTTCTGGTCCACCGTGAGATCGTCATAGAGCGAGAATTTCTGCGACATGTACCCGATATTCCGGCGGATCTCCTCCGGCTGCGTTCTGACGTCGTACCCGGTTACGGACGCTTGCCCTGAAGTCGGAATCAGGAGACCACACAACATGCGGATCGTCGTGGATTTCCCCGCGCCGTTCGGTCCGAGAAATCCGAAAATCTCGCCCTTTTTCACCTGCAAAGAGACGTGATCGACCGCCACGAACGAGCCGAACGTCTTCACCAGATCGTGTATCTCCACGGCGTATCCGTTTCCGTTCGCGGTCATGGCCGCTTCACTTCCTCGATCGCGAAGATCGTCTTGAGGAAAGCCCCTTCCAGGTTGGCTGTTCCGGTCTCCTGCTTCATCACCTCGGGCGCCGAACACCGAATCAATTTCCCCCGGTGCATCAGTCCGACGCGGTTGCATCGCTCCGCCTCATCCAGATACGACGTCGTCATGAAAACCGTAATTCCATCCTTCAGCAGTTGATAGAGGATGGCCCAGAAATCGCGCCGCGAAACCGGGTCCACGCCGTTCGTCGGCTCGTCGAGAAACAGGATGCGTGGCCGGTGCAGCAGCGTGCACATCAACGCCAGTTTCTGCTTCATCCCGCCCGAGAGCCGGCTCGCCTGCCGGGCGCGGAACGGCTCCATGCGCGTCATCCGCAGCAGCTGCGCATTTAATTCCGTGCGAAACGTGCCCGTGATATCGAACAGGTCGGCATAGAAATCCATGTTCTCCTGCACGGAGAGATCGCCGTATAAACCGAACCGCTGCGCCATATAGCCGATCTGGTCTTTCACGGCCTGCGGATCGCGGGTTACGTCGTGCCCGGCAACCGTCGCGGTCCCTTCGGTCGGATCCATCAGGCCGCAGAGCATCCGCAGCGTCGTGGTTTTCCCCGCGCCGTCCGGCCCTACCAGCCCGAAGATCTCGCCCTCCGCGATCGACAGGTTGAGATGATCCACGGCCGTTAGGGTGCCGAAGCGCCGCGTCAGGTCGTGGGTCTCAATAATCGCCGGCATCGCTTATTCCAAAACGATCTCGGCATCCGCCGGCATGTTCGATTTCAGCTCATGTTTCGGATTCTCGACTTCGATCTTGATCCGGTAGACCAGCTTCACCCGCTCCTGCTGCGTTTGGATCTGCTTGGGCGTGAACTCCGCTTCGGATGCGATGAAGCTGACGTGCCCGTCGTAGATCTTCCCCGGATAGGAATCCGTGGTCAGCCTCGCCTTAGAGCCTAGTTTGACCCTGCCGAGATCCGTCTCATTGATGTACCCGCGCAGCCATGGATGCTCGATGTCTCCGACGGTCACCACGGTCGTACCCGCCGCCAGCACCTCGCCCACATCGGCGGCTTTCACCAGCACCACGCCGTCCACCGGCGAAGCCTCCACCGTATCCGCGAGCTGGGAATCGATTAGTGCGATGTTGGCCTTCGCCCGCGCGATTTCTGCGCGCTGCCGCGTCACCTCCTGCTCCCGCCTTTTCATTTCAAGCGCGTTGGCTTCAGCTATCTTGAGCGCTCCCCGGCCGCGTTGCACAAGGGCTGCCTGCGCGCTCTTCTGTTCGGTGCGCGGTCCCGCCAGCACCAATGCCTCGCGCTCCGTGACCTGATTCAAAGCCGCCTGCGCGCTCTCCCAGCGATTGCGGTATTGATCGTACTGAGCAGTCGAAATGTCATCGTTCTTGTAAAGCGTTTGCGCCCGGTCCCAGTCGCGCTTGGCCCGCTCCACTTCGGATTTCGCGGCGTCCACGGCTGCCTTGGCATCGAGCTTCTCCTGGGGCCGGGCCCCGTTTTCCAACTCGCTCAGGCGGTATTCCATCGATGACAAGTCGGCCTTTTTCTGCTCCAGGTCTCCCGCCAGCGTCTCCTTCTGCCATTCGAGCGCCGTCTGCGCCTGTGCCAGCTGCGCCTCGGCCGAGGCCATGCTCGCTTCTTCCCGAGCCCGCTGCGCCATCAACTGGTCGCGGTCCAGCCGGGCTACGATCTGACCTTTCTTCACCGTGTCACCTTCGTCCACGTTCCGCTCGATCAGCCGGCCCGCCGTCTTGAAAGCGATGTTCACCTCCGTCAGCTCGATATTGCCGGAGATCATGATGCGGCCTTCCGACTGCCGCGAGTTCCCGCGCAAGCTGTAGAGCACCGCCGCTCCAACGCCAACAATCACCAAAATCAGAATCAATCGTTTCTTCATGGTTTCTCCGCTACGGAATCGCCCGCCGGACCGCTCCCATGGCCTGCGCCAGGTCGATGCGCGCCACGTTGTAGTTATAGAGCGCCGCCGTCTGGTTATCCCGCGCCCGCTCCAGCCGCGTCTGCGCGTCCGTCACTTCCAGGCTGTCGCTGACGCCCGCCTGATAGCGCCGCCGAGCCTGCTCCAGTTCATTCCCCGCCAGGTCCAGACCGTCTTTGGCCACCGTCACTTCGTCCTGCGCCGAACTAATCGCGTCCAGGGCCAGCCGTACATCCAACTCCACCTGTTCCTTCAGATCGTTAGTGCGCACTCGTTCGGCGCGGTACTGCGATTCCGACTCCGCCCGCCGCGCATCGCGCCGCGCGCCGTCGAAAATCGGCAGCTTCACCGATACGCCGACCGTTCGCGTCGGCAACACCTGCGAGAACCCGGCGCCGCTCGAGCCGTAATCGCCCAGCGCTGCCAATGTCGGCATCCTCTCCATCGTGGTGGCGCTCGACATCAGCCGGGCAGTCGACTCCCGGTCCTGCTGAGCTTTGTAATCCTGCCGCTCCTTGAGCGCCTGCGCCTTAGCCTGTTCGAGCGTCACCGCATCCACCGGAATGTACTGCAGGTGGTCGGTCAACTGCAGATCGGTATCGAGGCGAAGTCCCATCGCTCGCAGCAGCCGCAGATGCGCCGCCTTGCGTTCGTTCTGCGCCACCAGCAGACGCTGCTGGTTGTTCGCCAGTTGCACTCGGGCGCGTGTAATCTCAATCCCAGTGCCTGTCCCGGCGGTCTTTTGATTTTCCGCCTGCGTGAGGACCGCCTGCGAGAGCATCACATTGGCCTGCGCGGTTTCGACATCGGTGTCGGCGCGAATTGCTGCGAGGTACGCGCGCGCCACCACTCCCGCCACCTGCTCGCTGACATTCTGCGAGTCCGATTTCGCTGCCGAAATACCTGCCTTCGATGCCTGGTATTGCCGGATGGACGGGATATTCAAAACGCTCTGTGCCGCTGAGAACCGCGCATCCATCGTGTTGAAGGGACCGACGAAGGTCGGAAACGAGAAGCCCGGGATCGGTGAAGCCCCGTGCAGGAGAGTAATGCCCTGCGCGGCCAGGTTCGCCGTGCGGTTCAGATAGCTGAACGCGCCCTCCACATCCGGCAGTAGCGCCGCGCGCGCTTCCTTCGACCGGAGTTCCGCCTGCTTCACCGCTTCCCCCGAAAGCTGGATCTGCGTGCTTCCCTCCGGCGAGGTAGCGATCTCCACCGCCCGCTTCAGAGTCAGTTGCAGCGGCCCGCGGTCCTGAGCCGCCGCCATCCATACGGTTCCCAATAGCAGCAAATATTTCACTCGTGCACCTCCGGTGTGGCGGGAGCTTGCAAGCCACCGCTCAAGAAAACCATCAGCCGTCTCATCGTGCGGCGGAAATCCGGCATTTCCAGCGTTCCTGCCGGCTCGACCGGAATCTGACGCTGTTCGCAGACCGCATGGCTCATCGCTCCGATCATGAACTGCAACCGGGAGGTCATCTCCCCCTCGGGCAGATGTGGTACCGAGCGCCGTAGTGCCTCGGTGAACCGCACAAGAGTCGGCTGGAAATGTTTCGCCAGGATCGACGGCATCAGCCCCTCGGTATGCATCCGGCCCATTAACTTGATGAATTGCGGGTTGCGGCTTCCGCGCTCGATCATCGGCGCGAAAAATGCGTGTAGCACTTTTTCTACGGCCACGGGGCGGCCGCCCGCTTCGGCTTCGTAGCGTCCTAGTAATTCCAGCCGCTCTTCGTTTACGGAGACTGCTTTGCGCAGGATCAATTCGTCCAGCAAATCTTCCTTCGAGCCGAAGTGGTAATGAACCGCTGCCAGATTGACGCCCGCTTCCCCGATGATGTGCCGCAGCGAGGTGGCCGCATATCCCTGATCGGCGATCAGGCGCTCCGCCGTGTCCAAGATCTTTTGCTTCGTGTCAATCATTCGATTAAATCAATCGTATTAATAATACGTATGAATGTCAAGGTCCAAAACACGCCGGCCGTCTGATCTGCTCCCGGACGTTGCGGAAGAGCCCACTTCCCTTGTATCCTGATAGTTTCCCCGTACAGTTAGTCTCGCCTGAGGTGGGAGTGCTGCGGGAGCACGGTCTGGACGGGTGGCCGAGCGGTTAATGGCAACAGACTGTAAATCTGTCGCTCCTTGCGAGCTACGGAGGTTCGAATC
>CAZKQQ010000013.1:0-62330 GCA_964554945.1 uncultured Solibacteraceae bacterium
GGATGTTCCCGGGGTGGTAAGGGAGGACGGGCTGCACGTGAACGAACTCAGGCTCGTCGTCGAACTCACCGTGAGCGTACCCCCGGTCGCGGTCGCACCCAACGATCCACCCGCAGCGGTAACCGCCAACGGATTGGCGATGCCGGTATTCACAGTGCCGAGCGAGATGGAAGGCGTGATGACGACCGTCGCCACCACTCCATTGGCGATGCCTGTAGAATTCATCGCCGCGGCGACACACTTATAGTTTCCCGCGCTTGCGGAACAGGTCAGGGATTTACCGGCAGCGGTGAGAGCCGCGCCGGGAGTAACCGAGAGCGCGGAGACAGAGGCGGAAGGGTAAGTCAGCGTCCACTCCAAGCTGGCCGGGCCGGCGGAACCACTCAGCGACAAATTGAGCGATGCCGAAGAGCCAGATCCGATCACAGCCGATGCGAGGCTCAATGAGGCGGTCTGTGCGACTGCCAAACTGGTCGCCGCGAAAACGAAAATCAGAACTGAAAAAAGACACTTCGAAAAAACCGGTAGTTTTCCCATGGGTATGCCGAGGGAATGATAGTAGAAGCGCCGCGGCGATTACTCAAGATAGGCTTTAGGAGACGTTGAAAGATATCACTGGAAAAACCTATCATTGAACAACAGTTTTTCCAATAATAAGGCCGGAGATCGGCGACGGAATTGACCCTCAAAACGTCCTAAGGTCACAGGTGAGATCGTGCCAATGACGGACAGGGGAGGGTCGCCGGTCATTCGCAGTTCCAGTCTTCAGCGGTGCGTGATCGGGAGCTTCCTTTAACGGCTTCGATCAATATGCGACGCGCTTACCGCATCCCTGCATCATGACAACGGCGCTGGGTGCCGCGGTCACCTCGGAATCGGCTGACTGAGGACGGCGATCGAGTTGCCAGTCGCGGCATCTGACGTAAATCGACCGGGTTCCCCCGACAAAAAGGGCCGATAGACGCGGGCCACGTCACGAGGTAGTGCATGCCAGAAAGTGCCGCCGTAGTTGTCGCAAATGTAAGACAGCAATTCTTCATAACGACTCACCGGATACTCGTGTCGTTCGGTTTTACCGCCGAAACACATGTAATCCGGATGAGTATTGATTAAGACCATGCCGCCGTTGGCGGCCACCCAGTCCACCTTCCGCTTCCAGATGTCGATCGTTTTTTCCTGAAGGATGACAAACAGGCTGTAATCCTGTACAAGTGTGTAGGGGAGCTCGACGTAACCGCCTCCCTGTGAATTCGCGACCCAAAAGGGAAAGATCGTTCCGACTCCATCGGATTGGGGTTCGAACGGATCGGTGTCGAATGTAGAGGCGTCGTACTCCATTCCCAATTCATGAATCCACTCGAGATTGTGATGCATGAATGGAGACCGGAAGCCAATTGCACCCCAGCTCCGCCGATATTCTGCAATGCGGGCCGCGCGCCGGCTGAACTCATCATGGGAGGAGTAGAGTTTGCCGTCGTGCTTTAATCCGTGGATCCCTACTTCGAAGCCCGCTTCACTGAGTTCGAGCCGTAAAGCGTCTGGAACCCGGTATTCGCCCTCAGGGACAAAATTGAAGGAGGAGCGGACGCCACACCCCAGCTCCAGCTGGACCAAGGGCTCTATGCGCGCCAGACCCGTTGTGCCTTCGACATCGTGAGTCAGAACAACCGCGAATTGCTTGTCGTCGGGCCATCCCGGCCAGTCTTTGGGAATCGCCGCAGAGTTCCAGTCGATCGGCCAACTGTCGGCGCAAACGGATTTTTTGTACGCAGCCCGCGCCCGCCGGAGTCCAATGCGTATTCTCCAAGGTATTAAAGGTTTGCAGAGATAATAGGCCCGTAATAGAGTCATCGCTTACAGCTTTCGCGAACAAAAGGAATCCGCTGCTGCTAGACCCAGATCTTCCAACCGGTCTGATTTACTAAGGGTCAGAATTCAGGTCCCCGATGGAAATATTAGCACTCCGCCGATTGCACCAAGGAACTTAGGACTACTAGAACTATGTGCGGAGGCGAGCAACCAGTATTAAGCAAACCGCAGGTTACAAATCCATGAGCCGGGCGCCCCAAAGCCCCGATATATAATGTGGACTGATTACATGCAGATCCTGGTTGCGGGCGGCGCGGGATACATTGGAAGCCACACGGCAAAAACTCTGGCGCGAGCCGGCTATGAACCGGTGGTTCTCGACAGCTTGAAGAACGGCCATCGGTGGGCCGTGCGTTGGGGTCCATTCGTGGAAATGGATCTGGCGGACCGGGCAGCCTTGAAGGCGGTTTTTCAAGATTACCGTATCGCTGCCGTCATCCACTTCGCGGCGCTGATCGAAGCGGGCGAATCGGTCCGCGATCCCGCCATCTTCTTCCGCAATAATGTTGTTAATACTCTCAACCTGCTGGATGCTATGCGGGAAGCCGGCGTGAACCGGATCGTGTTTTCGTCGACCGCCGCTGTCTACGGCAATCCCCGCTACACACCCATGGCCGAGGATCATCCCAAAGAGCCGGTCAACCCGTACGGTGAATCGAAGCTTATGGTGGAGAGACTACTCGAGTGCTATGGAGCCGCGTACGGACTGGCGTGGACCGCGTTACGTTACTTCAACGCCTCGGGGGCCGATCCCGAAGGGGAGCTTGGGGAAGTTCACAATCCAGAGTCGCACCTGATTCCGCGGGCGATTGCAGCGGCCTGCGGCGACCTACCGGAGCTGCACCTTTTCGGAGGCGACTATCCGACTCCGGACGGCACCGCGGTTCGTGATTATATCCACGTGATGGATCTGGCCGCGGCTCACGTTCGGGCCCTGGAAGGATTAGCGGAAGGACGGCCCAACGGTGCCTTTAATCTGGGCACGGGACGAGGGTATTCGGTGCGGGAGGTGATTGGGGCGGTAGAACGCGTGGCGCAACGGAAAGTGCCCATTAAAGAGGCGCCGCGGCGTCCCGGAGATCCTCCTATGCTGGTCGCTGACCCGACACGCGCATGCCGTGAATTGCGTTGGACTGCGCAGCATTCGTCCCTCGAAAACGTGGTCGGGACGGCCTGGAATTGGTACACGCACCACCACAAACGCAGCATGGAACCGTGAGGGTCGAGTTGCGAGAACGGCGACAAGTCACGAATATCGTGTCGTCATCGTTATACCAACGCGTTTACGGTCCCTGAACAGCAGAATTCTCTAGATTAACAACGCTGAGCCGGCACTTGGCCGTTCCCAAACTTCAGAATGCTCGTGCTTTTGCTCGAAGTCGTTAGAGTAGCCACCCAGGTAATAGCGAACTGAAGGAATACCCGTCACGGCCACAGGCACGCCCGCAGCGGTGAGCGCTTCGAGCAGTTTGTCGTCTTCTGTTAGATTTGCCAGCCAGTCTTCGTCTGTAAACTGTTCCGGCATTGTGCATCTCAGCAAGAGTTCTCGCTGCAGTAGCCAGACATTCATGTCGATATGTGTGACTCGCGGGAAGTCTTTGACCGAAGCGGTTTGTTCGCGCACTACATTCGAACCAGGCTGCAGGATTCCCTTCTCCACATAATCCCAGTATCGTTGCCGTGCTTCATTTTCCCGTCGGCACCAGGGCCAGAACTCCTCTAAAAATGGTTTACCGTCAAAATGAAACAACTTGCGATAGGAATGGACGGCGGGGCATGATCGCTCCTTCGCGCAGGCGAGTAAAGTCCGAACGTGCTGGGGTTCAAACTCATTATCGTCGTCCAGGAATGCAATCCATTGCGAGTCCGCCAGCCTGCCTGCCATATTGCGAAGTCTCGCCAGCCGGGACGGCCCGCTGCTTTCGTCAGATTGACGTTCGACGAGCCTCCAGACAATATTACTTTGGCCTCGGACACGGTTCGACAGCCACTCGGCCGTTTCCTGACAATCGTCGACAATTATTAAATGCTTTAGGGTCCCCTTGCGCCAATCCTGGCGGGCCACGGAGTGAATGGCGCGCGCGAGCAAGGAGACTCGCCGCCTCGTTACCGTGACTATCGTCACGGTGGTTGCCATCGGAACCTCCTCCCTCCAGGCGGAACTTCAAAGTCACGCGCCTAATCCTGAGTGTACTCGCAACTTCCCGTGAATTCCGGCTGATGGTTGAAAAGACGTACTAGCAAGTTTTAGAGCGCCCTGACGGCACGAAGTTCGGACGTCATCGCCTTCAGGCCCTAACTCGGCTCTGACAATTTACTACAGTCCTAAGAACGGGTCATCTATTGCGCGGTCGCCGAAGCTTCCATTGAAGCACCGCTCTCGGCAGTCCCGTTGCTGGCTTTGACGTAGTAATAGTATTTTGTGCCACTAACCGTATTCGTGTCAGTGTAGGTTAGACCGACCACGGGACCGCCGGTGTTAATGGGAGTTGAGGATTCTCCACCGGGCGACGTCCCTCTATAGATATTGTAACCAACGACACCCGAGGATGTACTTGCTCCCCACGTCAAGGAAATGAAATGGCAGCCCTGACCGAGCGCAGCTTTTATAACGACCCGGCGGGCGTCATCGGTACATCCCAGTACCCCGCCGACATTTGCCGTGCAAGCATATCCGGACAGGCCGAGCTCCATGTCCGTGATCACCTGGACATCGAGGACGTTAGTAGCTCCATCGCCGTTCACGTCACAACTAGTCGCGCCGGCTCCCAATCCAGCTGCCGCTGACTTGAATGAGGCTGTGCTGCTTGCGTATGTTCCTGCAGGGTTCGCGGTCCAACTGGCCGTAAAAGCCCCGGCCGCGGTGGTCACCAGGTGCGCCCATCCATGTGCCGTTGCCGTCGAGTCGTTTGAGAATGAGTTTCCGGCTGAGATACCCGTTATGGTTCCTGCTCCCGCAGATAATGAGATAATGGCTTCGTTCGCAGAGGTAGTGTTCACCGGAGCACCCAAGGCTACAGAGCTGGAGGGCTGACTATTGAGCGCGGCCGCTTGATCGAGAGGGGCAGTTGTATCTGCACCTGAGAACTCCCAAATTACCGTGGCGAAGCCGGAGACAGGACCACTAGTGCTGACGGAAATGGTTGTTGCTCCGGCAGTGCTGTTCTTGGCGTACCAGATATCAGATGCCCAGTTGGAAGCGGTGTCGACTGCATGCGAGCCAGCAATCTCTGTGTAAACATTTCCCACATTATCAGTGACATTCGTTATTGTTGCACCGGTATTGACGAACTGGATTCCCACTACCAGAAGATTTCCTGTCCCCGAACTAGCCGCAAGTGAGCAACTCATAGATGTGCAAGAGGTAAGATGACCGGGCACAAGCGCGATCGACTGCGGCCAAATGACTGCCGATAGAATCATGAATGATATTCCCATCATCATGAGCCGACGAATCGGAATTAATTTCATCTACACTTCCTATATTAAAAGTGGCGCCGCACCCGGGCCGCTCTCCAATTTCTCGTCGATTATACCCTAGGCATTCTCTTCGATAATATCCCCCCGTAAGACAGGGTTTACGCCTTCGAGTGACAATGGCGAGCGTTATGGCCCGACGATGCCAACTGTTAATACCGCAAAACGCTGATTTCATTCCAAATCCGCAACCGGGGCCGAGTTCCGCTCGTGGATGTCGGTCGAAAGTTAAGACAGTGCTGGTCAAAAGGTGCGGAGGGCCTATCGAAATAAGAAATCGGTGCCGGGCGCGCATTGGTCCGGATCAGCCCCGGCTTCAGAACAGACGAAACCCTCGAGGTCGCAGGAGAGTTTGCCCCAAATCCCGCCGGCTTTCGTTCAGCTAGCGA
Source organism: uncultured Solibacteraceae bacterium (assembly GCA_964554945.1). GTDB lineage: Bacteria > Acidobacteriota > Terriglobia > Bryobacterales > Bryobacteraceae > PSRJ01. The sequence goes on from CAZKQQ010000013.1 coordinate 5,736, forward strand.
CAAACAGGGCCACCTGAACCCGGCGGTGCGCTTCCGCGTCCTGACGAACAAACGCGCGGTAATGCGGATCGAGTGAAACTGGGCTTCGGGTTGGAGCGCGCGAGCGCGAGTCTCAAGAGAATGGACCGAAGTTGTCTGCCGCAGGGGTGCAAGGCGAGAGTGTGAAGCACCATATAAGTCAGCCAACTACTCAGCCAACAGAGACAATACAAAGCAGATAGCGATCTCGCCGAAATTACCCGGCGGCATGTGGGCCAACTGCGTGAATAAACGCCGTATTTCCTGTTTCTAAGTACTGTACCCGCATGTGCGTTGACCTCTGTATGGGTCCAGCATAAACTTAGGCTTCGGCGCGGGGAGGCCGCTCGAGTCATTCGGGAGTGCTGCCCCTCGAAGGATTTGACTCGGCCATTTCAGAAGTTGGCTGCACGAATGGGGCCGACAGGGCGGTAGCTTGCGGCCAGGCAAACTCATCTCGCTTAAGTTGATTATGACAGCGCCTCTTGATTCGCGTAGTGGAAAGTTCGGTGGTCCATTGGATACGGTTATATTGCCGGTGGGTAAGAGCTCCTCGACTGAGATGCTCAGTGAGGCCGCCTTTCTTAGAATGCTCGCGTTGGAGCGCAAGAGGAGCGAGCGTTCCCATCGACGCTTTGTCCTGATGCTCCTCCATGTCGTGAAGATTCAGGCCTACGCGCGATCGGGGGCAACCGCCCAAGGAATACTTGACGCACTCTGCGAGTCGACCCGGGAAACTGACATCAAAGGTTGGTATGACAAGAGCGTGACCATTGGAGTCATCTTCACCGAGATCGGCGACGCCGCTAATAAAACAGTCGTGCAAGCGCTCTCAAACAAGGTGCGGAACGCGTTGCGCGATTACTTGGGCGGCCAGGAGCTGGCTGATTCCGACCTTTCGTTTCATGTCTATCCGGAAGAGCTGGAAACGCAGAATCCCACGCTGCCGGTGGATCGGATGCTATACCCGGATCTGAAGCAAAATTCTCCGGTGAAAAATTGCAGCCTCGCCTTGAAAAGGACGATGGATATCGCGGGCAGCCTGTTGGGACTCCTGCTGTGCTCTCCCATCTTTTTCGCCATTGCCTTTCTCGTTAAGCTCACATCAAGCGGGCCGGTCCTCTTCCGCCAGCAAAGGATCGGCCGATACGGCCGGCCTTTTACGTTCCTGAAGTTCCGCTCGATGCACGTCAACAACGATCACACCATACATCGGAACTACGTCACCGAATTCATATCGGCCAGGAATAAAACCGCGCCCACGGGGCCAGTGACGTACAAATTGACCGGCGACCCGCGCGTAACGCGAATCGGCCGGTTTCTCCGGCGCACGAGCCTCGACGAACTCCCACAGTTTTTAAATGTCCTGACCGGAGATATGTCGCTGGTGGGCCCGCGGCCGCCAATCTCCTACGAATTAGCCGCCTACGAGCCTTGGCACAGGAATCGGATACTGTTGGTGAAGCCTGGAATCACGGGCCTATGGCAAGTCGCAGGGCGCAGTCGCGTAACTTTCGATGAGATGGTGCGACTCGACCTTCGATACGCAACATCCCGGTCATTTTGGCTTGATCTTGCCATCCTTGTGCGAACTCCAAGGGCGGTAATCACCGGCCAAGGCGCCTATTGAATCAGTCCTCCGGCTTTTTCCCTTAAAGAAATCCAACCAAGAAGGCAGTGCTCCCTTTAAATATATGATACGCATTGGAGTCATCGGCTACGGATACTGGGGCCCCCGCATCGTGAGAAACTTCCACGGGGTGAAGGGCGCCGAGGTCGCATTGATCTGCGACAAGAACCTGGACGCCTTAAGCCGCGCAAAGCAGGATCATCCTCATATCTCCGTAACTACAGACTTGTGCGGAGTATTGGCCGCGGTTGATATCGACGCCGTAGCCATCATCACACCGGTTTGGACGCACTTCGAGCTGGCGAAGGCTGCCCTGGAGAACGGCAAGCATGTCTTTGTCGAGAAGCCATTTACCTCTACTGCTGCTCAAGCTCAGGAATTGATCGACCTCGCGGACCGAAAGCGCCTCCGGATCATGGTGGATCATACGTTCCTTTTCACCGGCGCCGTCAAAAAGATCAAACAGCTTGTCGAAGAAGGGGCAGTAGGCGACCTTTATTACTATGATTCAACGAGGGTAAATCTAGGCCTTTTCCAGCACGATGTAAATGTTATCTGGGATCTGGCGCCGCATGATTTATCAATCATGGATTATATCATTGGCAAGAAGCCGGAGTATGTGACCGCTAACGGACAATCTCACTTGAATGGCCTCGAAGATCTGGCCTATCTGACAATCTACTTCAGCGACAAAATTATTGCCCACATCAACGTCAATTGGCTGTCTCCGGTGAAAGTAAGGACAACCTTGATTGGCGGCGAAAAAAAGATGTTGGTTTGGAACGACCTGGAGCCGGATGAGAAGGTTAGAGTGTATGACAAGGGTGTTTCGGTAACCGGCTCACAGAATTCGGTCTATGATTTGCTTGTGAGCTACCGCTCGGGTGACATGTGGGCGCCCAAGGTTGAGCAGACGGAAGCGTTGGCAGCTGAAGCCAGGTATTTTGTCGATTGTCTCGAGAACGACAGCCGGCCGCTCAATGACGGCGTAGCCGGTTTGCGTGTAATCGAAATTCTGGAAGCGGCCGATCGTTCATTGCAGCAGCGTGGTGAGCCCGTCGCGTTATGAATCAATTCTGCTGCATAGCGCCGGACGTCAAGTTGGGCAGAGATGTCAAGCTGGCGAAATTCATTAATCTTTACGGATGCGAAGTCGGAGATGCGACTAAAATCGGAGCATTCGTAGAGATTCAGAAGAACGCGAGAATTGGGAATAATTGTAAGATCTCGAGTCACACATTCATCTGCGAAGGGGTTACGATTGAAGACCGTGTATTCATAGGACACGGCGTCGTTTTCATCAACGACATGTTTCCGCGGGCTGCCAACCCGGATGGGACGATGCAGACGGAAGCCGACTGGAGGGTGCAGAGCACCTTGGTGAAAACAGGGGCGTCTATTGGATCGGGAGCCACTATTCTGGCGAACGTGACCATTGGTGAAAACGCAATTGTTGGGGCGGGAAGCGTAGTTACTAAGAACGTGCCGGCGAATACAATCGTGGCGGGGAACCCAGCGAAGCTATTGAGGAGCCTTGAGTGCGCACAGAACGGGAGAACGAAGTGAATAGCGTAAATCCAAAAAGCATTCCTTTCTTAGATTTGGTCGCTCCGCATGAGGAGCTTAAAGCCCAACTCTGCCAGGTATTCGAGTCAGCTTTGGAGACCGGTGGCTTCGTCGGCGGTCCCAGTGTGGAAAGTTTTGAAAACGAATTTGCCAGGTACTGCGGAGCTCGGTACTGCATAGGTGTGGGCAGCGGCACGGATGCCTTGACGTTCGCGCTATTGGCCGCGGGAGTTAGGGCGGGCGATGTCGTCCTCACGGTTCCGAATACGTTCATTGCCACGGCCGAGGCGATTTCGCAGGCGGGAGCACAGCCGGATTTTGTGGATGTCGACGAACGAACGTATAACATGGACGTCGAGCAACTACGAGAGTATGTCGAAACGCAGTGCTACGTGGATCAGCAAACAGGCATTTTAATTAATCGCAAACTGCGGAAGCCCGTTACGGCCATCATACCGGTCCATCTATACGGCCAGCCCGCCGACATGGACGCGATACTCGCAATCGCCGAGCGTTACCAGTTAATGGTGATTGAGGACGCTTGCCAGGCTCACGGCGCGGCCTACCGGTCGAGTCGAGATAACAAATGGAAGAGGATTGGATCAATTGGGAGCGCCGCTGCCTTCAGCTTTTATCCCGGGAAGAACCTGGGGGCGTGTGGCGAGGGCGGGGCGGTCACAACCAACGATGAGCGTATTGCGCGCAAGATCCGCATGCTGCGCGACCACGGGCAGGTACAGAAGTATTATCACGAAGTCGAAGGCTATAACGGCAGGCTCGACGCGATTCAGGCCGGCATTCTCAGCGTCAAACTAAAACACCTCCACGATTGGAATAAGAAACGCCAGAAAGCGGCTGCACATTATCGGGAATTGTTCCAGGCGGCTGACGCGAGCTTGGTCCTGCCGTACGAACCGGCTTGGGCTAAAGGCGTATACCACCTCTTTGTGGTACGCGTGCAAAACCGACAGGATTTGCAGAAGTACCTGGCTGAAGCAAAAATCGGCACTGGGATCCACTATCCAGTGCCCTTGCATCTCCAGAAGGCATATCAAGATCTCGGTTATGCGGAAGGGGATTTTCCCGTCACGGAGCGGGTCGCATCGGAATTGCTCTCCTTACCGATGTTTCCGCAAATCACGGAAGAACAACAACGCCGCGTTGTGGAGGCAGTCTTGAATTTTGTAGTTGAGACAACATCGCAGTCACAGACTGGGCGGCAGTATTTATTCGCAGCCAGCTAGCCGCGCCCGTATTCTCCGCATTAAATTTGACAATTTTCCCAGCGCTCCGCCGCTGTAACCTCCCGCAGAATGTCGAACGCAGGGCATCCGGAGCATCAGCCAGACTGCGCTTCTATGCGATCCTCAACGAATCGGGGGGCCGGGCTCCAGTTACAATCGGCCACTCTCCTTCGAATTCTGGATTGAACGTTAACCCTTTTATTTTCAAATACATCAACAGCCCGGCTTGATTCGAGTGTTTCCGAACCAAGTACTGAGCCTTCTATACCGGGCCCGCCGGCCAATCTGATTGACACCTGTCCTTCCCTCCTTCATCATGTGAATGCAGCCCCGAGAGAAGAAAGCGGGGCGGGACGGAAAGGGCGGTAGCTTGGCTAAACAGAACCAGTTAGTAAGTTCAGGTACTGAAATATACGAACCCGGGTTTGCGTGTGACTCTCCTTTCGACGTGAGCTTACCTCATCAGTGGTTCGCGCTGCGTGTCAAGTCGAATTTCGAGCGGACAGCTTCGTTCCATCTGATCCAGAGAGGCTATAAAAACTTTCTCCCAACTTACACGGTTCGAACGAATTGGTCCGACCGGGTTAAGACGGTTGAAAAGCCGCTGTTTCCCGGGTATGTGTTTTGCGCATTCGACCCCTCTCGTCGGCTGCCGGTAATGACGACTCCCGGCGTACTGCATGTCGTGGGGATTGGCAAGGACTTGTTACCGGTTGACGAATCCGAACTCAAGGCTGTTTGGACCACGCTGCAATCCGGTTTGCTGATTCACCCGTGGCCGTACTTGCGAGTAGGTGAAACTGTGGCCATTGAGCGAGGTCCCCTGGCTGGAGTAGAGGGTTTCGTGGTCCAGTTGAAAGGCAACTTTCGCTTAGTCGTCTCGATTACTTTATTACAAAGATCGATCTCAGCTGAGATCGAGAGAGATTGGATTCGGCCGGTCTGCCAGCGAGTGACTTGTGATGAGGCAGCCTTCGCCGGTGCCCAGATGTAGCTCCCCGTCTCGGCTCTCAGCCGATTACGGATACCCCACGCTTTAATTTCACAAAGAATACTTTCAAGTGCTGTCGCACGGCGGTTAAATCATGTCTGTCTTGAGACCCCGAAATCGAATTGTCTACTTCCGAGTCTCGGAAGATGAATTCGACGAAGTTAGCCGTGCCTGCCAGGCGACCGGCGCACGGAGTATTTCCGAATTGGCGCGTTCCGCGATGATACACATGATCGAAACTCCGCAACAGAATCCGCGGAACCATCTTTTCGATAAGCTCACCGTGCTGGAAAACATGGTCGCCAGTCTAAACGATCGGGTTCACCAGCTTACGATGATCCTTAGCCGGGATAACCCAACCACAAACGGGCACGGGTCCGCGAGCGAATCCGAGGACCGATGCCAAGACTCAAAGTGGAGTGGAGAATGACCAGAATAGTTGCTTGTATCGTGCTATCCGCATTTATCACATTGCCCCTCTCTGCGCAGAATGCGCCGACATCAACCCAACAGCCTGCTCCAGCCTCCGACAATACCGCCCGACCCGCATATGTTCTAGGGCCCGGCGATCAGGTTACCATTCGCGCCTTCGAAGTCGAAGAAATCGGCGATAGGCCATATCGGATTGACAGCGAAGGCGACGTGAACTTACCGGTTGTGGGCAAAGTTCACGCCGGCGGATTGACAATTGAACAGTTTGAAGCAGAGTTGGCCCAGCGCTTGAAGACCTTGGTCCGTAATCCTCAGGTGAGCGTTGCCGTAGTGACCTATCGAGCTGAACCCGTGTTTGTAACCGGTTACTTCAAGACGACTGGTATCGTGCCGCTGCAAGGCGGCCGCACTTTACTTGAAGTTCTGACCAGCGTTGGTGGAGTGCTGCCGAACGCGAGCCGGCGAATCAAAATCACACGCCATCTGGAAGAGGGGCGAATCCCCCTACCCAATGCGACTGTTGACGAAGAACGGAAGGTTAGCACAGTTGAAATCACTCTCGCCGGCTTGAGAGACAGCCTGAATCCTGCCGAAAACCTCATCCTGCAACCATTAGACACAATTAACGTGGATCGCGCCGAACTGGTCTATGCGACCGGAGAGGTGAATAAGGTTGGAGGGACTGAATTAGGCGAGCGGGATTCAATCTCGCTAACCCAATTGATCGCAATGGTAGGAGGATTTGGGAAGGATGCGGCTCCGGAAAAAGCGCGCATTCTTCGCCAGGTGCTCAATACGTCCAAGAGGGCAGAGATTCCAGTCGACTTGAAAAAAGTCCTGGCGGGAAGAGAGAGTGACTTCCCACTGTATCCGAATGATGTTCTCTATGTTCCTAAGAGTTCGAGCAAGGTCGCGCTGGGTAGAGCAGCAGTAATCGCATTGCCGCTCCTGGGCGGTGTTGCTATCGTCCTCGCGTCAAAGCTCTAGAGAAGCCATCGACATGCAGGATTCGAACCTACCTTATTACAACGATTATCGGTCAGCCTCCGTGCATTCCGCATTCGAGGATGGGTCGGAAGCTTCAACGGCCGCACCCTCGGTGGACATTCCGAGGCTCCTTCGGAAATATGGTCCGCTGGCCGTGCCGTTATTCTTCCTCGGCGCAGTGGCCGGCTTACTGGTGGCGGCCTATCGCCCACCGGTATATAAAGCCAGAGCGTTGCTCGAAGTGCAGCCTCTCAACAGCAGTGTTTTGAGGTTACAGGGGCTGGACACGGTGGCGGGAGACGTGGACCTGCAGACTGAGGCACGAAAACTGACGAGTAACGTTGCTTTGCGTCAAGTAGTCGAGCGCCTTCAATTTGAGAGTATGCATCCGGCGCCGGAACGTCCCGGAATTCTTTCCAGTATCCGCCGATTTCTCAAGATCAATCCAAGCCAGGAGATTCCGGTCGAAATCCTGAAAGAAGGCCTGGACGGCCCGCGTGTCGCCAAGTCGCTGGTCATGGCGGTGGACACACTCGAAGCGGTTCCTCTGGAACGCACGCACCTGATTGAACTTAGCTGCGATTCTACGGATCCCGACACGGCCTCGAACTTTCTAAATGCTCTTGCGGACGAGTACATTCAGAAGAACATTCAGAACAGGATGCAGACCGTACAGTTGACGAGTCAATGGCTGACCCAACAACTTGAGGAGAGCAAGAATAAAATGCTGGAAGCCGAGCGGCGCCTCCAGGCGTTTGTTGCCAGGTCAGGAAACGTCTTTTCGTCGCAGGAAAGGCAGGAAAAAGAAGACACGCCGGCAGATTCGCAACTACGAGCGCTCCAGGGCCAGGTGTCCGCGGCAGAGTCTGACCTGCTTCTGAAGCAGTCGCGCCATGAAATGATTAATCACACTGCCCCCGATGCCTTGCCTGACGTCCTCAACGATCCCAACGTGCGTTCCTACCAGGCCCAGATCGCAAACCTACGTCGCGATGAAGCTTACCTCCTGACTACGCTTACGCCTGCAAATCCGAAGGTGAGGCGGATCGAATCGCAGATCCAAGACTTGCAAGGCAGCATGAAAGCAGAGACGGAAGCCGCGGTTAAACGGATCGCCAATGAATACGAAACGTCCAAGAGAAACCGCGATCTGCTTAAGAACGCATATGCAGCCCAAGCCACACGAGTTACTGCGCAGGGTAATAAATTCGTGGAATATAGCGCTCTGAAGAGAGAAAGCGAATCAGCGCGGCAACTCTACAATACGATGCTCCTGCAGGCCAATCAAAGCAATATTGTAGGTTCCTTGCCAGTCAATAATATCCGCTTGACGGAACCCAGTGTGCCGCCGCTTAGGCCTTACAAACCCAAACCACTGACCATCATAGGCGCTGGAGCCGCAGCAGGGTTGGCGATCTGCTGCGTAATCGGCTTTGCCCTAGAGAGCTCGGATAAGCGTGTGAACTCACCGCGTCACGCCCGTTTACTGTTCAACATACCGCAGCTGGGTGTTATTCCTTCGGTCGCCGAGCTCCGCCAAACCCGGCGGTTTTTGCCCGGCATAGGCGGGAATTCCGAATCCGAGGATAGGCCCGCATCAAACTTGATTATCGGCGGCAACGGAGACGAGAGTTCAACCATCTCTCCCGTCTACGCGCAGCGCCCGCTGCTGGCCGAATCCTTCAGGGTTACCTTGGCCTCTCTGATGCGCGAATCGGCCGGAGCGCACCGGCCGAAAGTCATCCTGGTCACAAGCCCGGGACCCAGCGAAGGAAAGACTACCATCGCCAGCAACTTAGCGGTTGCTTTGGCTGAAACCGGCCGCAAAGTGTTGGTGCTTGATGCCGATTTCAGGCGCCCGCGGGTTCACAAAGTCTTCGGTTTACCCAACACGCATGGCGTAGGAGATCTTCTGAACGAGAAGCTTCCGGTCGCGGCGGCCCCGAGAGAAACCCTGGGCGTCCGGACAGCGGTTCCAAACCTATTGATTCTGCCAAATGGCACCCGGACCGAGAATATCAGTATGGCGCTATATTCGCCTCGGTTTCGGGCGCTCCTCCAAAGGCTAAAAACTGAATTCGATACTATTTTGATTGATGCACCGCCATTGCTACAGGTGGCCGACGCTCGCGTAATCAGCGAGATGGCAGATGGAGTGGTTTTGGTAATCCGTGTCGGTGTTACTGATAAGGGCAGCGTCCAAGAAGCCCTGGAGCAGCTTCGATCCGACAGGGCGGTCGTATTAGGGACGGTGCTGAACGACATGAGACTGACTAAGTCCGAGGCGAAGAACCGATACTATTACAGTATGCCCGATTCTCCAGCCTGACTTGGCCGGGTCGGATCGCGCTGCACCTTGCCTCGCATCTGTCCCATCGAAGACTCGGACTTCCTAAGGTATAACCGCAAGCTAACAATCGAAACGGGTATCTGATCTAAATGCCAGGAATCGTCGGCCTTATCACTAACCTTCCCAAAGAGGTTGCCGAGCAGCAGTTGCGCCAAATGGTGCAGTCGCTTTGCCACGAGCCATTTTACGTCAGCGGTACGTGGAGTGACAGCCAACAAGGTGTATACGTGGGCTGGGTGGCGCGACAGGGTTCCTTCGCCGATGAGTTGCCCGTTCACAATGAGCGCGGCGATGTCACCCTGGTCTTCTCCGGCGAAGAGTTTCCGGAACCGCACATTGTCCCCGAACTTCGCCAACGAGGGCACATATTTGCCCCCAAGGGGCCATCCTATTTAGTGCACCGGTATGAAGATGAGCCGGATTTCCCCAAACAATTGAATGGCCGGTTTCACGGCCTGACCGCCGACCGCCGGCGTGGTACCGCCACGCTTTTCAACGACCGCTACGGTCTGCAGCGGCTGTATTATCACCAGGCGAAAGATGCCTTCTACTTCGCGGCGGAAGCCAAGGCCATCTTAAAAGTCCGGCCGGAGTTGCGCCAAACCGATCCGCGCGGCCTTAGCGAATTTATTGTCTGTGGCTGCGTGTTGGAGAACAGAACTCTTTTTGAGGAAATTCAGGTCCTGCCGCCGGGCGCGGCTTGGCTTTTCCGCAACGGAGGTCTGGAAAAGAAGACTTCCTACTTCCAGCCGGGCGAGTGGGAACAACAGGAAGCCCTGGACGCGGAGACTTACTATGAGCAGCTCCGGGACGCGTTCGTTCGACGGCTGCCGCGCTATTTCAATGGCCGGGAACGTGTAGGTGTCTCGCTGACCGGAGGTTTGGACACGCGGATCATCATGGCGTGGCGCAAACCGGAACCTGGTTCTCTGCCGTGTTACACGTTTGGCAGCATGTATCGCGACAATGAGGATGTTAAGCTGGCGCGCGAGGTTGCCCGGATCTGCGGCCAGTCGCACCAGGTCATCACTACCGGCAAGGAGTTTCTCTCCCGGTTCTCGCATTACGCAGAGCGGTCGATCTATTTGACCGATGCTTGCATCGACCTCAGCCGGTCGCCGGATCTCTATGTGAACGAGCAGGTCCGAGAGATAGCGCCTGTCCGAGTCGTGGGCACATACGGAAGCGAGATGCTTTTGCATGCGGTGATGTTCAAGGCCACGCAACCCGTTAAGGGGGTTTTCCGGCCGGAACTTTCGCCGTACCTGGCTGCCGCTGAGAAAACCTACCACCGCAGCCAGGAAGTACACCCGGTCACGTTCGTTGCTTTCCGCCAGTCGCCCTGGAATCACTTCGGCATTCTTGGATTGGAACAGACCCAGGTCGCTATCCGTGCGCCGTTTCTCGACAACGAAGTCGTCAAGCTGGTTTACCAAGCTCCTGGTTCAGTGACGATTAACGAGCAAGCAAGACTACGTCTCATCCGGGACGGAAATCAGGTTTTGTCCAATCTGCGTACCGATCTTGGCATTGGGGGCCGCAGTAACCCGCTACTCCATGGCCTTCTCAAATTTTCGTTTAAGGCGGAATACGCTTATGACTACGGGATGCCCCAGTGGGTGGCCCAAGTAGATCACTTATTTTCGCCCCTGCATTTAGAAAGGATCTGGCTCGGACGGCACAAGGTTTTTCATTTTCGCGTCTGGTACCGCGACGCATTGGCAAATTACGTTCGCGAAATGTTGCTCGACCGCCGCTCGCTCTCCCGGCCCTATGTCGAGCCTGCCGCAGTAAAACGCATTGTCAATGATCATCTCAAGGGAAAGCGCAACTACACGACCGAGATTCACAGGCTCCTGACTCTGGAGCTGACACACCGGCTCTTTCTGGATTCTTAAATGAAACCTTCGCTCGACCAGCTGCAACCTGTACTTGAGGAACGCAATCCGCAATCCAAAATAGCGGCTCTCCCTACACAGGACATTCTGCAAACCGTGTCCCGGTTTATTGGTTGGCTCGATCGCTATGGCGAGGTTTCCCACGACTTCCAAACTTTCTATGCAAGCCGCCTTGGACAGAGCGCGAAGGCCTTGTATTACAGCAAGCCGAAGCTGGGGACCCTCGCGGTAGCCCCGATCATCCTGTGCGAGGCATTTATCCCCTCCGCCAGGAGGCTATTTTGGAAGCCCCAGCGATTTCCAATCGCGGATGCGCATTACGCGATGGGTTTTCTTTTCCTTTCGCGGATGCTGCAAGACCGGCAGTATTACACGCGGGCGCTCCATTTTCTTGAGATCCTCGAGCAGACCAGATGTGAGGGTTACGACGATTACTGTTGGGGGTACCCGTTTGACTGGGTAACCATCCGCGGCACGATCCGCGCGGGAACCCCACTCATAACCACAGTGCCTTATGTCTATGAAGCCTTCAAACAGGCTTATGAGATGGACGGACAGGATCGATGGTTTCGGATCATGCGCTCGATTGCGCAGCACGCCGTCAAGAATTATAAAGATTTTGAAACCTCTCCAACCGCATCTACGTGCTCCTACACGCCGAATCCGCAAGAGTCCGTGGCCGTGGTCAATGCGAATGCCTACCGAGCATTTCTTCTGACCAGCGCGGCCGTAGATTTTTCTGACGAAAGTTATCGGAAAATCGCGCAGCGGAATTTGAACTTCGTCCTTGAGGCGCAGAACCCAGATGGCTCCTGGTATTACGCTTGCGACGGGAAGCGAAGTTTTGTCGACCATTTCCATACCTGTTTCGTCCTGAAGGCGTTGGCAAAGATCGAGAAGCTGACAGGCGATCCCAACTGCACTCAGGCAATTAAACGGGGCATCGATTACTACGTCAAGAACCTCTTTGATCAAAACGGAATACCCAAGCCCTTCTCGCGCCCGCCCCGCCTGATCGTATATCGCCGCGAGTTGTATGATTTTGCGGAGTGCGTCAACCTCGGCACATTGCTGCGGGGACGGTCCCCGAAGTTTGACGAGATCCTGGATGGTGTCGTGAAACACTTGATGACGGTCTGGCAACGGCCGGACGGTTCCTTCAGAAGCCGCCAGCTCCTTGTCGGTTGGGATAACACGCCCATGCATCGTTGGGCCCAGGCACAGTTGTTCCGAAGCCTATGTTTTTTGCTCTCCAGTGAATCCGTCACTGTGTCCGCGTAAATCATATGAACCAGAGATTGCCCCCCTATGTTCTGATCACCCCGATTCGCAACGAAGAATCGTTCATTGAGAAAACGATCGAATCGGTAATTCATCAAACCGTTCTGCCGATGAAGTGGGTTATCGTGGACGACGGCTCAACGGATACCACACCCGCCATCGTGAGCCGCTATCTTGCCGCACACAGTTGGATGGAAATGATCCGGATGCCGGAACGCCGGGAGCGTCACTTTGCCGGCAAGGTTTACGCTTTCAATGCCGGTCTGGAGCGGGTCAAGAACCTCGCATACCAAGTCATTGGAAATCTGGACGGCGACATTTCGTTTGAAAAGGATCATTTCGAGTTTCTGCTGACGAAGTTCGGCATGGATCCGAGCCTGGGCGTCGCCGGAACCATCTTCAAAGAGGAAGGCTACAGTTCCGATACCGACAGCTTTGAGGGACGCAATTACGTCGCGGGCCAGTGCCAGTTATTCCGCAGGCAGTGCTGGGAGCAGATCGGGGGCTACACGGCTCACCGCGCGGGGGGAATCGACTGGATGGCGGTAATGACCGCTCGAATGATGGGATGGAAGGCCGAATCGTTCCGGGAACGGTGTTTCTTTCATTACCGGCGCCTGGGAACGGCAGAGCGTGGAGTTCTCCGGTCTTTGTTCTCATATGGCGAAAAGGACTACTATCTCGGAGGCCACCCGCTTTGGGAGCTGTTCCGAGTAGCGTATCGCCTTTCCCGGCGGCCTTTCATCGCCGGGGGCCTGGCTCTTGGACTTGGGTATTGCTGGGCTTTTCTCCGCCGCGCCCCGCGCCCGGTCTCTCGCGAGCTGATGAGGTTCCATCGAAGAGACCAGTTAGATAAGCTGCAGGCCATTATCGGTTCGCTTGTGCGGTTCAAGCGAGTTGATAACTTCACCTTGGCTCGCGACTAACTGAGAAGCGATCACTTATGTGCGGCATTTGCGGACAATATAATTTTCGTAGCCTGGAGCCGGTCTGGCGCCACGATCTCGAAGCAATGACAAGGAGCATTGTCCACCGCGGTCCGGACGACGAAGGCTATCACGTCGAAGGGGCGCTCGGCCTCGGTTTTCGCAGACTTTCGATCATTGATCTGGGAGGCGGCCACCAGCCGATGTCGGACCAGACGGAATCCGTATGGGTCGTTTTCAACGGTGAAATCTACAATTTCCCGGATCTCCGGCGCGAGCTGGAAGCCAATGGTCACGTCTTCCGCACCAACTCGGACACCGAAGTCATCGTTCATGGATACAAGCAGTGGGGCGATGAGGTACTCAACCGGCTCAACGGCATGTTCGGACTCGCGATCTGGGACGCACGCAAGAAAAAACTGGTCCTCGCGCGCGATGCATTCGGGATAAAGCCGCTTTACTACCGAATCGATCGGGATCGCTTGTATTTCGGATCGGAGATGCGAGCGGTTCGCGCCACGATGGAGGACGCGGCGGAGATGGATCCTACTTCATTGAATCTGTTCCTCCGCTATCGATATACGCCGGCACCCTATACCATTATCAAAGGCATCCGCAAGCTCGCTCCAGGAACTAAGCTCACCGTACAGAACGGCTCCTATGAGGTGAGCCGGTGGTACCGATTCAGACCCACGCCCTTCACACCGCCAAAATCACCAAAACAGGCGACGGAGGAACTACTCGATATTTATCAGCGCGCGGTGCGGCGCCAACTCATCAGCGATGTTCCTGTGGGCTTGCTCCTGAGTGGGGGGCTTGACTCCGGCCTGCTGCTCGCCTTGATGAATCTGAACGGGCAGGGATGGCCCACCTACACCGTAGGATATGGCTCAAACTTCGCCGATGATGAATTAGCGGACGCGCAAGAGACTGCCCGGATCCTGGGATCGAAGCATACGCCGGTTACGATCACGAGATCGATTTTCGAGGAGACACTGCCTAAAGTTGTCAATGCTCTGGAAGAACCGATCGCAGCGTCATCGATTGTTCCGATGTATTTCGTGTGCGAACGAGCGCGCCAGGATGTCAAAGTCGCTCTAGTAGGACAAGGGCCGGATGAACTGTTCGGCGGATATCGCCGGCATCTCGGAGTCCGCTATAGCGCCGCATGGGCGAATTTGCCGGGCTGGATGCGCGCACCGGTTGCTTCCGCGATCAGCGCTCTCCCGCGGAATGAGACTCTCAAACGTGGCGCATACTCGCTGGCGGTTCCCAATCGGATGCACCGTTACCAGTATGTCTTATCGCTCCTGCCTGGAGAGCAGGTGGACAATCTATTCCAGGATGGCCTGCTGGAACCCAATTCGGGTAACACGATCCAGCAATGCTGGGAGAGCATGGCCGATTTGATGACCGAGACCGATGAGCTGGGCGGCCTTCAGTTCCTGGAGGTGCGATCCACGCTTCCGGATGAACTCCTGATGTATGCCGACAAGCTCTCCATGGCCCACGGCCTGGAACTTCGCGTGCCGTATGTGGATAAGGAGATCGTCGAGTACGTAGAACGCCTGCCCGCCAATCTCAAAGTAAGGAACGGCACCAGGAAATGGCTGCACCGCCAGGTGTGCCATACCTATCTGCCGCCCTCGATTATAAAAAGGCGCAAGCGCGGATTCGCCGACAATGTGGTGGATGACTGGTTCCGCAGTTCCATGGATAGCCGCATGGTGGACACGCTTCTGGAAGCCGGCTCGAAAATATACCAATATCTTCAGCCGAATGCGGTGCGAAAGATTTTCGAAGAGCACGCCTCCGGCCGCCAGGACAATCATAAAGTTCTGTTTAGCTTAGTGGTTCTCGAGCAATGGCTCCGGGCCCATGATTCCGCAGTGGCGGTTGCGAGCTAATGAGTATCGAAAACAGCACGAAACGAGTCGAAATTCGGGTGAAGGGCCGCTGGATCCAGATTCCTGCATTGGAGGTCAATGGCAATGAGCTCATCGCCAAGGGAAAATGGTTGAAGACGGCTACCATACGCAGCGAAGAAATGATGGAGACTGACCTGGAAGATCCCGGGTTGTATATAGAGAAGCTCCAGCGCGATGCGAAAGGTCTCTTGAAGGCCGACCTCTTTACGTTCACTCAGAAAGTGCCGGCAACTCGCCCGAAATATTCCTATCCTGTGGAATGGGAGAGCGTCGCCGCCATCCACCTGGTGAACTTCGGGGCGTGGTGGGAAAGTCTCCCACAGGAAACACGAAAAAATGTACGGAGGTCCCAGAAACGCGGCGTGGTCATCAGCGTAAAGGATCAGCTCGACAACGAGCTGATTCAAGGTATCCGGGAAGTGAATGATGACACTCCGATGCGGCAAGGGCTCCGAAACGCATATTACGGCAAAAGCGCGGAGGAGACCAGGAAACTTTATGGTGAATTCATGGGCCGATGCGACTTCATCTGCGCCTATTCCAATAACGCAATGATTGGGTTTCTGCATCTGGTCTACCGGGGAGGGATCGCGTCGATATTGAATCTGACGACGAAGCCCAGCGAATTCGACAAAAGACCGGCAAACGCCTTATTAGCCAAAGCAGTCGAGCTCTGCGAATCGAAGGGCATCTCGCATATCTCGTATGGGCTGTTTAACTACGGAAACAAACGCGAGGATCCACTACGCACATTCAAAATCCGGAATGGGTTTGAGGAGATCCTCATGCCAAGATACTTCGTACCGTTGACGTGGTGGGGCAAGCTCTGTGTGAAAGCGAAGCTCCATCGAGGTCTTATCGGCATCCTCCCTAATTCCGTAATCAGAATTGGTCTGCGTGCGCGCTCCTGGTGGTACCGTTTCCGAGTGAGCGGGTCCAGGTTAGCGGCGGGACGGCCGAACGGTAATCCAAGCGTGGAGTGTTCCACTCCGCCCGCCGCTTCCAGTACCTAGCAACGGATCTGATCGGTGATCCTCCTGCGTGCGGGTATCGACAATGCCATGCGTGTTGTTCATGAGTGCAGTTTCGCAATAAGCCGGTGTAGCTTAATGGTAGAGCTCCCGAATTGTAATCGGGTGGTGGAGTGTTCAAACCCTCCCGCCGGCTCCACTTTCCTCGAGTATCTTTGCGCAAAACCAATCACGAGAGGTTTTGATTCAGCGGAATGACTGCTGCGGCACAAGAGAACATCATCGGACCCAACGATCGAATACTGGTGACAGGAGCCGCGGGTTTCATTGGAGCCCGTGTCGTGCAGTGTCTACTGGATCGCGGGTTTCGGAACATCGCCTGTTTCACCCGGCCCTCGAGCGACCTGGCGAGGATCGAAGCGCTGATTAAACGCTATCCCCAGGCAGCCCGAATCGACATCATCAAAGGAAACCTGCTGTCCCGCGAGGATTGCGAGGCCGCGTGCGAAGATACCAGCGTCATACTGCACCTCGCCGCCGGAACCGGCGAGAAGTCGTTTCCCGATGCGTTTATGAACTCCGCGGTCGCCACGCGAAATCTGCTCGAGGCGAGCGGCCGACATGCGGATCTCCGGCGATTTGTCCTCGTCAGCTCGTTCACCGTGTATACAAACCGGCAGAAATCGCGGCGCTTGGACGAATCATGCCCCGTCGAGGAACATCCGGAGCTTCAGACAGATGCTTACTGCTTTGCCAAGGTGAAGCAGGAACAGATCGTTACCGAATATGCGAGAGAATTCGGGATCCCATACGTTGTGGTCAGACCCGGAAGTGTTTATGGAGATGCAAAAGCCGGCATCACAGGCCGCGTGGGCCTGGGCACTTTTGGGATCTTCCTCCACATGGGCGGCTCCAATACAATTCCGTTCACTTACGTCGACAACTGCGCGGAAGCGATCGTCCTGGCCGGTCTCGTGAAGGGAGTCGATGGCGAGGCTTTCAACGTGGTCGACGATGATCTCCCGTCGAGCCGCCGGTTCCTGCGTCAGTACAAGAAAAACGTGAGAGCGTTCAAATCCATTTACATTCCTCCGGTTGTCAGTCATGTGCTCTGCACCTGGTGGGAGAAATACTCGCGGTGGTCCGAGGGGCAGTTGCCGCCCGCCTTCACACTGAGCCGATGGAATCGTGAGTGGAGGAAGACCCGTTACAGCAATTCCAAGTTAAAACTCCGGTTGGGTTGGGCGCCAAAGATCTCAACCGAGGACGGGATGCACCGGTATTTTCAAGCTCGCAGACAGGGTGAAGCAGCATGATAAAGGTTGGCATTGTCGGATGCGGCAAGATTGCAGATGCGCACGCGGTGCAGATCCAAAAACTGGACGGATGCGAGATTGTGGGCGTGTGCGACCGGGAGCCGCTCATGGCCCGGCAACTTTATGAACGCTTTCCGGTCAAACGCTACTGCACGGATGTCGCGGAGCTGTTGAGCGAGGCGCAGCCGGATGTGGTCCACATCACGACGCCGCCGGGGAGCCACTTCGAAATCGCCAGGCTCTGTCTTGAAAACGGGTGCCACGTATACGTCGAGAAGCCATTTACGCTCAATACGGCCGAAGCCCAGCGGCTCGTGGACCTCGCGAACCGGAACGGCCTTAAGCTGACAGCCGGCCACAATTACCAGTTCACGCAGGCGGCCCGCCGCATGAGAGCCATGGTGGAAAGCGGCTACCTGGGCGGCGCACCCGTGCATATGGAAAGTCATTACGGGTATAACCTCGGCGACCGCAGCTACGCGCGCGCCTTGCTGGGCGACAAGAACCATTGGGTCCGCAAATTGCCCGGACAGCTGTTACACAACATCATCAGCCATGGCGTCGCCAGGATCGCTGAATTTCTGAGCGGCGATGATCCCGATGTGATCGCTCACGGGTTTGTCAGCCCGCTTCTTAAGAGTATTGGCGAAACCGAGATTGTGGATGAGCTCCGAGTCATCGTCTCCGATCAGGAACGAACGACCGCGTATTTCACGTTCTCCTCACAAATGCGCCCTTCGTTGCACGAGTTTCGCATCTACGGCACTAAGAACGGGCTGGTTCTGGACCAGGATCACGAAATTGTGCTGCGGCTGCGCGGGACGAAGTTCAAGAGCTACGCCGACTACTTCATCCCGCCGGTCCTATTTGCGAAGCAGCATCTTGGAAATCTGCGGATCAACTTGAAATCTTTTCTGGCCCGGGACTTTCATATGGACTCCGGGATGAAGTACCTGATTGAATCCTTCTACCGCTCGATCCGCGGAGAAGGTCCTGTGCCTATTCCCTATCGCGAAATCCTGCTCACGTCTCGCATCATGGACGCCATTTTCGATCAATTGAAGGCCGGCGGGATGGCGAACGATCGAGCCATTCCATCGCGGGCGGTGGCCCTGGACAGGGTGCCCGCAAGCGCTACTCGATAAGCCTTTCGTTGGCCTCAAGTCCAATACTAACTGCTCCTTTTGGAGCAGTTTTTTGAGCAACTAATGGTGATTCAAAAAGACTTCCGAGCTGCGGACTGCTCCTATTGGAGCGGTTTGGACTTCAGAGGTCCTGTTTAGAAGCTCTCCTCTGCCTACATTATTACCATGAGGATACCGAAAAAGAGAGCGCCGGGGCCCGTCCATGTTCCACGTAATGATAACGGAGGACGAGACTTAGGTCGAATTGAGAAGTTCTGTCACCGCGCTTCCGGGAGCGACGTTTTTGGGCCCGGCCGCCGTATATGAGTCCCTCGTTAGCCAGTCTGCTTTTTGTCATTGGCATAGCAGGTCTCTTTTACCTGAACAGGGAAAAATCCGTCCGCACATCAAAGGCGTTGTGGATTCCGGTGATCTGGTTTTGGATCATCGGATCCCGATCTGTTCCCAGTTGGTTCGGATTGACTCCTACAGATGCGGCAGACGCGATGATGGACGGCAGTCCTATCGACGGCGCTATTTATGAAGTGTTGCTCGCCAGCGGGTTGGCGGTTCTCGTATTCAGGGGATATCGTTGCGTCTCGCTCCTGAAGGCAAATTGGACGATCCTTTGCTATTACTCATACTGTCTCATCAGTGTCGTTTGGTCCGATTATCCGGACGCCTCAGCCAGAAAGTGGGTTAAGGCGACAGGCGATGTTGTGATGGCCTTAGTTATACTTACAGACTTCAGACCCGGAGCTGCGCTGCGGAAGCTTTTTTCCAGTGTCGGGTTTGTCCTCATACCGGCGTCTACACTCCTAATCAAGTATTATCCGTATTTAGGGCGCGACTATGATCGCTGGACGGGGGCGCAAAGTGATGTCGGAGTGTGCACGCATAAGAACATCCTTGGAGTTACGACGTATATCCTTGCGCTGGGGGCCCTATGGCAAGTGATTCGATTGTTGAAGGATTCACGTCTGCCGAATCGATCCCGACAACTCCTGGCGCAATGCACTCTGCTGGCGTTCGCCCTTTGGAATTTGTTTACCGCTAATTCAGTTACGTCTGAATCCTGCTTCATACTTGGCGCTTTTGTAATGGTCGTAACCAGCTTGCGTCGATTTCAACGTCGCCCGGCCGCCGTGAGCGCGTTTATTCTAACGCTCGTATTGGTTGGGGGCTTGGTTAAAATCACAGGCGCTGACGCGGAGATATACCATGCACTGGGGAGGAGGCCGGATCTTACCGGTAGGGCTAACGATATTTGGCCCCTTATAATTCCCATGGCGCCCAATGTTCTGGTGGGCGCAGGGTTCGAGAGCTTTTGGCTGGGGCCTCGTTTACTAAGGGTGTGGAATGCGTTGCCGGGCCTATATGTGACCGAAGCCCATAACGGCTACAAAGAGATGTATCTCAACCAGGGAGCGATAGGAATAATGCTCCTTCTTCTAATTCTAATAACGGGTTATCGCCGCTCGATCGCCGCTTTTCGGATTAATCCGAGCTTCGCCGGTCTCCTGCTGGCGTATGTGCTATCAGCCGCGTTGTATAGCTATACCGAGGCGGGCTTTCGGTCGCTCGATTACGCGTGGAGTTTCCTGATATTGGCGACAATTGGGGCGGGCCGGCCACTGATTAGCGCCGCCGAGGTCACAGCACTCAAATCGCGGAGCAACGCCTCTCCGGGCAGGACGGCCTTTGACGGGCGGCGAGTGGTCCGAGTGAACCCTTGAATGCGCCCGACGGGGATGGCGATCATCGCCTTATTTGAGTCGCGCGAATCCAGATTCACGGAATTGATTCACCGGAGAAGAATAGGATGCATTCTCTAAAATCACGCCTCAAGTCGTCGTTTATCCGCGATGCGTACTGGGCCATGGGGCACCCGGAGAGGTTCCGGTCCCTGCGACAAGAGGTCCATTTCTATGAGAAGGTCCTCGAGGGTTTTGAGAGGGGCGGCCTCATCTTCGACATCGGTGCGAACGAGGGGACGAAGACGGATTTGTTTCTAAGGCTGGGAGCGCGAGTCGTCGCAGTCGAACCCGACGACCGCTGTTGCAGAAACCTCGAGGAAAGATTTCTGGGGTTTCGGGTCCACTCCCGCCCGGTAACAATCGTCTCGCGAGCTGTGAGTAACATGGTGGGAAGCGCGGAAATGTTGATAGACGGGCCAGGTTCCGCAGTTAATACGATGAACCCGAAGTGGGCCGAAAGTCTCAGGAACAACAAGGCGAGTTTTTCACACGGACACTGCGGCTTAGAATTCAAGCAGACCAAATTGGTCGAGACTACCACAATCGACGAACTCATAGCGCAGCACGGGCTTCCTTTTTATGTGAAGATCGACGTCGAGGGACACGAACGCAGCGCTCTCGGCGGGCTGCACCAGGCTGTACCCTACCTGTCCTTTGAAGTCAATTTGCCTGAGTTTAGATCTGAGGGAATGGATTGCGTTCAAAGGCTCGCGGAATTGACGCCGACAGGCCTGTTCAACTACGCCTCAGACACTGCTTGCGGCCTGGAACTTAAAGAATGGCTGCCAGCGCACGCCTTTGCCCCAATGCTTGACCGTTGCAGCGACCGCAGCATCGAGGTCTTTTGGAGAACTTACTTCAACTAGAGTCCTTGACGGCCCACACTTGATACCCGCTTTGCAGCGCGTTTCGATACCCAGCAGTATTTGCGCCGCACTACACCAGGTTTGCTGGCAGGAGAACTCATGAAGAGGCTACGTATTTTGCTTTTGGCACCCGAGACGGATCCGGAATCGCTCTGTGGTTCGCTCTTGAGCTACTGCCAAGCTGAAGCCCTTGCGCGACTTCATGATGTTACGTTAGTAATCCGTTCGGAAAAGGAAGAGGTCGTACGCCGGGTAGCGGGGCCATTTCACGCGGTCGAGGTGATCAGACAGCGTTGGGTGGATGGTGTTTCGAACTGGATTCTGCGCCGGGTCTTCAAATATAACTATCGCAGCCAGGTATGGACCGCGTTGAACTTTCCGTTTTGTATTGCCTTTGAATGGAACGCCTGGCGACAGCTCCGGAGGCGGATCACAGGCGGTCAATTCGATGTCGCGCTGCGTCTGCTCCCGGTAACATCGGTCCTGCCCAGCCCCTTTTCTTTCTTCCTCCGCAACGGCCCGATACCATTCGTCGTCGGACCGGTCAACGGCGGACTACCGTGGCCGCAGGGCTTTAGCCAGGCAGACAACCAAAAGCAGTGGATCTCCAACCTGAGGAGCCTCTACCGATTCCTGCCTTTTGCTCGATCAACCTACCGCCACGCGGCAGCGATCATGGCGGGGTCCTCCCAAACTTATTCGGAATTCGCCGCACACCGCGAGAGGCTTTTCTTTTTACCGGAGAACGGCATCAGCCGTTCCCTCTGCTTCCGCCCAGCCGGCAGTTCGGAACGCGACGGCAAACTGGAGTTCATTTTCGTTGGGGGGTTGGTCCCTTTTAAGGCCTGTGATCTCGCCTTGCGGGCGGCCGCGCCCCTCTTGCGCGAAGGTTTCGCCAAGTTCACCGTGGTTGGCGACGGACCGGAGCGGAGCCGCCTTGAGCAGCTCACAAGATCTCTCGGGATTGAGCAGGAGGTTTCATTCTGCGGCTTTCTCAAGCACGAGGAAACGCTGCGGAAGCTGCGTGCCGCCGACGTGCTGGTGTTTCCATCGGTTCGCGAATTCGGCGGCGCGGTGGTATTTGAGGCTCTCGCTGTGGGCGCAGTACCGGTAGTCGTGGACTTCGGGGGGCCCGGAGACATCGTTCATGCAAACGTTGGATTTAAGGCGTCCCTCACCAATGAGAACGATGTGGTAGCACAGCTGGAAGGACTTCTGACCCGTCTGACGCACGATCGAGACCTCCTGAATCGGCTACGACGCCAAGGTATGCTTTATGCACAGGAACGCCTGACCTGGGATGCGAAGGCGGAAAGCATCACGGACGTTTTGAATTGGGCGGTGGGCCGGGGTCCAAAACCAAACCTCCCGCCACCCAAGATGTTGCAGTCGCCCGATCCTATCTCTAACGGGATAGCCTCCTTCGGTGACGAAGTTCCGGTGGGCGAACATGCTTGCGCGGGCGGTTCTCGTCATCCAGCGGCGCCGAACGTCGCTAGCCACAGGTAGCGAGCCGGGCAATTCCAACGCCAAATCCTCGAGATCTGATGTCAGGGCCGTCGGGCCAGAACCGTATTCAATTGAGGGCGTTGACAAAACTGCAGTCCTAACGAATAGCAATCTAACATCTCGGCCGATGGTTGGTTAGGATGAAGCTGGACAATATGCGGGAAAGTCGAGACCGCCAATCATGCGTCAGGCTGGGGTGGACCGACTGCGGTCCCGACCGACGAAACGATGCAAGTCGAAGTTGGGCCCAAGGCCGCTATTGGGCTACCATAAGGCCTTTTACAGGCAATAGCTTAGCGGGATTTGAGATATGAAATCATCAATCATGGTCCTCTGGGTATTGACTGCGCTCGGGTGCGTTTCAGCCGTGGCGCAGGGTACCTTCAACGCGGCATCCTGCAGCCAAATCGATGTCAACGCGGTGATCAACGGGCCGACGCATACCGCAGTCAATGGAGACACCATCAACGTTCCCGCAGGATCGTGTAGCTGGGTCAACGGGATTACGGTTCCGTCCAATATCGGTATTTCCATAATTGGAGCCGGAGCTTCAAGAACGATAATCAATGACGCTATATCAAACGGCAGCCAGCTTATCGTGGCCCGTCCTACCTTTGGCAATTCCACCATGCGGATAAGCGGTTTCACATTCCAGCCGCAGTCTTCGTCAACAAACACCGGCACGCCCTTCGGAATTTTCGCAACCTGTGCGGCGGCTGGTTGCCCGAATATTCGAATAGACAACAATGTGTTTGCATCCTGGTCAACGAGTGGCAACCATCTTGGCGCCTATGCGCTTTGGTGGATTACGAATGCTTTTGGTGTGATCGACCATAACACGATTACGACGGCGGGGGGCATCAGCAACGTGGTTGAGTTTATTAATGCCAATCATGCTGGATACCTCGGCTTAGGTCAGTTGGGCGACAATTCATGGGCTTCGGGTCCGTCGTTTGGAACAGCGAGCGCTCTATACATAGAAGACAACACGTTTCAGAACGGGGCATTTGGCACAGACTGCGACCATGCCGATACGGTGTATAACACGGGTGGGTGCCGGATTGTCGTTCGGTACAACAATTTTACCGGAGTCCTTAACGGCGCAGCGCCCGTGCAGAATCACGGCACAGAAAGTGGCGGGCGGCTTCGTAGCGGGTATTCGATGGAAGTTTATGGCAACCAGATGACGGCGGCGGAGGCCGTTGCCGGCTTCATTGGTATCAGGGGTGGCACCGCCCGAATCTGGGGGAATACGATTGACTTAGCAGGCTTTGGCGCCAGCAACCTTGCCAATCTCTCTCTATACCGTCACAATAATGGAGACTCACATTTTGCACCATGGTATTACTGTGACGGCACTGGTTCATGGGACCAGAATGACGGCGTAGTCTATGCCTCGGGTACGTACACTGGCGGTAGTGGCTCAACGCAATTTGTGGACAGCACCAAATCCTGGACGAATCATCAATGGCAGAGCATCGGATCTCCGTACTCGATTCGAAACACAACGCAGGGGTACGGTTACGAAATCACAGACAGTAATGCCTCAGGACAACTCTTTGGGACCAGTCCTTTTATAGATTGGGGAAATCAGGGTGCGGGGTTCCGAACCTGGAATAGTGGTGACAGCTATCAAATCCTGCGAGCCAAGGTGTGTATCGATCAGCCGGGGCGCGCGGGTCCGTCTAATTTATTATCCGGGAACACACCAGGCCAGACAGGTTGGGTAGGCGAACAACTAGTGCCTATTTACGAGTGGAGCGATGGCAAGGCGGGTTCTAGTAATTTTAATCAGGGTATCGTCACGGCAGACTCGCTTCGAGTGATCCGCAATCGCGATTTCTACAACGAGAACCAAAATCAAGGGGCACAAACTTCTCCGAGTTCTCCATTTGACGGCACACCAACCATCGGAATGGGCCATGGGACATTAGCCAATCGTCCTTCGACCTGCACGACCGGGGTAGGTTATTGGGCTACTGATTCTGGCCCGAACTGGAACAATGGCACCAGCAACGGACAACTGTTCACCTGCGCGGCCCCGAATACATGGGCGGTTTATTACACGCCCTACACGTACCCGCACCCGCTCGTCTCCGGAAGTTCTGCTGCGCCACCGCCTATTCCGCCAGTCATAACATTGGCAGCCCCGGGGAGTGTCGTGGCAGCCTCTCATTAACATCGAGGCGCTTGTAAGCATTAGTGTCGAAACATTAGTAAGTTCTTCAGTCGCCGGACTTCTCCGCTTGAAGATGCTGCCGCCGTTTCCTGACTCATCGGCACAATAGCCGTCCCCGAAGCCGCAAAAACCGCCATAAAGGCTTAAGGATTCAAAGGACCGGACCCTTAGCCGCCCGGAAATCCCGTTGCTCTTCGACACTCCAATTTATTTAATTTTCCTGGCTCTGGTTGTGGCCGCTTATTGGAGGCTGCCCTGGCGGCGCCAAAACGTACTGCTTCTGGTTGCCAGCTATTTCTTCTATGGCTGGTGGGATTGGCGATTCCTGCTGCTGATGATGGGATCCACATCCCTCGATTACCTGATCGGACGCAAGATCGAGGACGCCTCCGATCCGGCGAGGCGCAGAATTTGGCTGATTGGCTCGCTGGTTGTCAACTTCACCATTCTCGGTTTTTTCAAGTACTTTAACTTCTTTCTCGATTCCGCCGCGCGGAGTCTCGACATCATCGGGTTTCACAACGTCCCGCACGGCCTGCTTGCGGTGGTGCTGCCTCCGGGAATCTCGTTCTATACCTTCCAGGAGGTGGCGTACATCGTCGACGTTTATGCCGGGAGGATCAAGGCTTCCCGAAATTTCGTGGATTACGGTTTGTTTATCAGCCTGTTCCCGCATCTGATCGCCGGGCCGATCCAACGGCCTTCCCACCTGCTCCCTCAAGTACAGAAGCCCCGCGTGCTCGATCCGGCCGCGTTCCGGGATGGCTGTATGTTGATTTTGACGGGTTTGATCCGGAAGGCAGTGATTGCCGACAATTGCGCGCTTTTGGCCAACGCGGCATTCAGCGGCAAACTCGGAAACGACGGTTGGGCGACTCTGATCGGGGTCTATGCCTTCGCGTGGCAGATATACGGAGATTTCAGCGGATATAGCGATCTCGCGCGGGGCAGCGCTCAGTTGTTGGGCTTTCATTTCATGGTGAATTTCCGCCAGCCCTACCTCGCTACCAGCCTGCAGGATTTTTGGCGCCGGTGGCACATCAGCCTGAGCACATGGCTGCGCGATTATCTCTATATCCCGCTCGGCGGAAATCGGGATGGTGAAACCAAGACGTACAGAAATCTCATCATCACGATGCTCCTCGGGGGTCTGTGGCATGGGGCCAACTGGACGTTTGTCGTATGGGGGGCGATCCAGGGAGCCGGCCTTTCGGTCGAGCGATTCATATTCGGGCACCGCAAGAGACATGGAGAGCCGCGAGGTTGGCAGAAGTGGGCGCTCCGCGTCGTCACATTTCATGTAGTATGCGTGGCTTGGATCTTCTTCCGCGCGCAGAGCCTGCGAGACGCCTTTGCGATGTTTGGACAGCTTGGCCACTTCCAATGGTCTCCCGCCTACGGAGCGGCATGGCTGTTTCTGGGAATCCTTGGAACAATCGCGCTTCTCATGGATCTGACAGTCGAAAAGGCAGGTACCGAGTACCCCGCGTACCAGGGCGATTCAGCAGTCCTCCGTCACAGTGTTGTTGTTGGTGGAATGGCATTGTTACTTCTGTTTGCCGCGAGCGAAGCTCATGCCTTTATCTATTTCCAGTTCTAATCCGATAACGAGGACTTCCAGGCCGGAGAGTGCGTCTCGCGCCGGAAGCATCGACCAACGGACGGTGGCTTTGATCGGCACAATCATAGTCGTTCTGTTGGCCGCGGAACTGGTCAGCCGGGTGGGTTTCGATCGGATCAGTAAAGTACAGAGGCGCGAACTCTCCCAACGGAGCGCACTGCTGGCGGTCCAGGATTCCGATTCCAGCGCTGCAGCTCACGTTGCCGTGCTGGGAAACTCCCTGATGCTGGATGGAACCAACGTGCCTCTGTTCACGGAGACGGTGAATCCGAACCTTGTCCCCGTCCCTTACTTCGTCCTCGGCACCGAGTACTACGATTGGTACTTCGCTCTGAAGCAGTTGTTCGCCCAGGGAATGCGCCCGCGGTATGTCGTCCTCGGTCTGAGCCCGAACCAGTTTGCATCCTCCTACACGAAGGGCGATTACGCCTCGAGATACCTGTTTCGAACGTCGGATCTCTTCGAAGTCATCCGAGCGACCCACATGGATGCGACCACGGCAAGTGGTTTTTTATTAGCGCACTTCAGCGAATTCTATAGCGCGCGGGAAGTGATTCGAGGATTCGTGCAACTCCAAACGCTTCCGAGCGTAGCTGCACTGTTACACGATCGAGTTGCAAGCGGACACGCGCCGCCACTTAACGAAGCGCTCCTGGCGAAAACCGCGGCCGAGCGGCTGCCCGCGTTGAATCGATTGTGCCGGGAAAACGGTTCTGAGTTCATACTGGTTGTCCCACCAACGTATCAGACAGGTGCGGAAACCATTGCACGGGTAGGAAGGGAGCGCCAGGTAACTGTCTTGACTCCGGTAGCAAATGACGAGCTGGACTCGAGCTTTTTCCAGGTCGATGGCTTCCATCTGAATGACAGAGGAGCACAAGTCTTTACGACGAAGCTCGCAAGGGAGCTCCGGGAACTCCCGATTGGGACAAATGTGGCATCCACGAAAAGCACGGGGCCGCCGGGAATTACCTGGCAACGGCCCTGAGCGAACCGGGCGCAAGCGGATTGGCAGCGGTAACCGCGATGGTCAGACAAGAAATCAAGCTCAAATCCAGTCATTTTCATCGCACTCAGATGAATCGTGAAACCGCGGTAGCCGTCCTCACCGGCGGCTATGATCCACCCTATGCGTTCGGGTTGGGGACAGCCCTTTTAGCAAAGGGGACCGCGATCGACCTGATTGCCGGTGATGAGCTCGACTGCCCAGAATTCCGCGGCGGGCCCGGAGTGAACTTTCTGAACCTGCGTGGCGAACACGATCCGGACGTCAGCTTCTGGAGAAAGGTTTCCCGCGTAGCCACTTACTATGTTCGGCTGATCCGATATGCCGCCAAAGCCAAGCCGCGAATCTTCCACATATTGTGGAACAACAAATTCGAGGCGTTCGATCGAACCCTGCTCATGCTTTACTACCGTTGGCTGGGTAAAAAGATGGTGCTCACGGCTCACAACGTGAACGCGGGAACGCGAGACTCCAACGATACAGCGCTCAACCGCCTGACGCTCCGAATCCAGTACCGTCTCGCCGACCATATCTTCGTTCACACGGAAAAGATGAAAAGCGAGCTGATCAAAGTTGCCGGGATCCCGGCGAACAGGGTTACGGTGATTCCATTCGGAATCAACAACGCGATTCCGAATACCCGTCTCACACAGGAACAGGCCAGGCAGCGGTTGGGAATTCGAAAAGGCCAGAAAGTCCTCCTGTTTTTTGGACATATAGCTCCTTACAAAGGCTTGGAATACTTGATTGCTGCATTCCGCCAGGTATTGGCCCGTGACGAAGGGTACCGGTTGATTATCGCAGGGAGACCGAAGAACTGCCCGAAATATTGGGCACCCATCCAGCAAGGGCTCCGTGAGGATATCGAAGCGGGCCGAGTCTTGCTGCGAGCAGATTTCATTCCGGACGCAGAGACGGAGGTCTACTTTAAGGCCGCGGACGTTTTTGTATTGCCTTATCGGCACATCTATCAAAGCGGCGTCCTGTTTTTGGGGCACAGTTTCGGCTTACCGGTTCTTGCGGCCGACGTGGGATCTCTAAAGGACGAGATCATGGAGGGCCGGACAGGATTTGTATTTCGGCCTGAAGATCCAGAGGACCTAACCGCGGCGATCGAGCGGTATTTCTCGAGCGAGCTTTATGCGCATTTGGACAGGTGGCGTCCAGAGATACGAGATCATGCGATCAAAGGGCATTCCTGGGATCAAGTAGCGGAAATGACACTAAGGGTATACGGAGAGTTGGTCGAGAAGCGGCCGCGCGAGTGTTGATTATTTTCGCGGGGAAGAGTATGCCGGTTGTGGCTCTCTCCGCGCTTTAGGGAGTACTTTGCCCACCCAAACGCAAATAGAAGATAAGTTCAGCACCGAGCATCTGAACTCGGACCTGAAAGGCCGGTCTGTTCGCGGCGGCTTTGTGACGCTCGCCTCGCAGGGATCTCAGTTTGTTCTTACATCGATCTCGACCGTGGTGTTGGCGCGGATGTTGGTACCGGCCGATTACGGGCTGGTGGCAATGGTTACGGCCATCACGAGCGTGGGTCAAGCGTTCGCGGATCTGGGGCTCTCCGAGGCGACTATCCAGCGGGAAAAGATCCGCCATGAGCAAGTCAGCACTCTGTTTTGGATTAATGTCGCGATAGGATCGGCACTCACGCTTGTAATGGCGGCGCTGGCGCCCGTATTGGCATGGTTCTATCGGGAGCCCCGCCTGCAAGCGATCGCGTTAGTGGCGTCACTGAACTTCCTGACTTGCGGCCTGCGCGTTCAGCATGACGCACTGCTTCGGCGGCAGATGCGGTTTACGGCGCTCGCGATCCGGGATGTCGTGAGCTGGGTTATTTCCATCCCTGTGGCAATCATGATCGCTTGGCGAGGAGGCGGCTACTGGGCGGTCATTGGTCTTCCGATGACTTACAACCTGGTACATATGACCTTGTCCTGGGCGCTGTCCGGATGGATACCGGGCCTGCCCAGGCGCGACGCGGACATTCGTTCCCTGGTCAGCTTTGGCGGTAAGGTCGCTGTCGCCTATCTGGTCTGGAACCCGATGCGAAGCGTAGACGCCGTCCTGATCGGCTGGCGTTGGGGCGCCAGTCCGCTGGGGCTGTATTCCAGAGCTTTCAATCTCCTGATGCGGCCGGTGAACCAGCTCAGTGTTCCGGCGCGCAGCGTAGCGATTCCCACGTTGAGCAGGACCCAGAGCGATCCCGAGCGATTTGCGAGATATTATCTGCGCGCCATCAACCTGATGGTGTGGATCAGCGCACCGATCTTCGCTTTTCTATTTGTTGCCGCAGAACCGGTAATCATCCTGACACTGGGGAATCGGTGGATTGATGCCGCAGAGGTCTTCCAGATTTTTGCAATCGGCGCAGTGGGGCAACTGCTGCTCGAGACCACGGTCTGGTTGCTGGTGAGCCGAGGGCAATCGGACCGGCTTCTGAAGATGTTTCTAATGGTCTCTCCAATCATCGTCGCGAGTTTTGCGGCGGGGCTGCCTTTTGGCATCAAGGGGGTGGCTCTATGCGGATCGCTGGTTCTGGTGGCGATCTTCCCCTGGATGCTTAAGTTCGCTTTCCACGGCACGGCTCTGACGCTGTCGCGCGCCGGGGGAGCCATCCTGTGGCCGATAACCGCGGCCCTCGCGGGTATTGTTGTGGCCGAGGGTACATTGCACGTGTTCGCTCCGCAGCATGTGATCGCGCAGCTTGTAGCAATCACGCTAGGATTCGCCGCAGCTTATTCACTCTCCCTTTTGATTCGGCCCGTACGGCGAGAGGTCATGTCCTTCAAGGAATTAGCGGGCCAATTCGGACCTTTCAAGCGAGCAGCCTAGACCACCGACATACCGTCGGCTTCCGGGCATTTCAGGAGAACCATCCACATGATCATCACCAGCACTCCACTTCGCATCTCATTCTTCGGCGGGGGCACCGATTATCCCGTCTGGTATCGCCAGTACGGGGGCGCTGTTTTGTCGACCGCGATCAATAAGCGGTGCTACATCACCTGCCGGCGAATGCCGCCATTTTTTGAGTATCACAGCCGCGTCTCGTACTCGAAGGTCGAAAATGTGCAATGGAATGGTGCGTTTGAGCATCCCTCGGTGCGTGGCTGTCTCCAATTCATGAATATCGAGGAGGGAGTGGAGATCCACCACGTAGCGGACTTGCCGGCGCGCACCGGTTTAGGTACGAGCTCTGCCTTTACAGTGGGGCTCCTGCTGGGCCTGTATGCCCTTCAAGACAGAATGCGCGATAAGCGTGGGCTGGCAGCGGATGCAATTCACGTGGAACAGGATTTGCTGCAAGAGGCGGTGGGCGCACAGGACCAGGTCAGCGCGGCGTATGGAGGTTTCAATCGAATCAACTTCCAGACGGACGGCTCGATCGAGGTAAATCGGGTATTGGCTGCGCCAGAGCGGCTGGCGGAACTACAGCAGCATCTCGCGTTGTACTTCACGGGTTTTTCCCGGACGGCTTCAGAGATCGCGCAAGAACAGCTGAGAGTGACGCCACAACGGAAGCAGGAGTTGGACGCAATGCTCCAATTGGTGGACGAGGCTGAGGAGATCGTCAGAAACCCAAATCAGCCGATCGAGGACTTCGGCCGTTTGCTGCATGAGGGCTGGCAGATCAAGCGCTCCCTCACGAACAAAATCACCAACGCCAACATCGATGAAATCTATGAAGCTGGACGCAGCGCCGGGGCAGTGGGAGGGAAGCTGTTAGGCGCCGGCGGGGGCGGATTCATGCTGTTCTTTGTACCGCCGGAACGTCGGCAGGCATTGCGGGAACGGCTGAAGAACCTACTCTGCGTGCCATTTGCATTTGACAGTAAAGGCAGCCACGTGGTGGTCTATGAGCCGGAGGAAGTGTACGACCAGTCGCTCGTCCGGGAGCGGGGCCTGGTGTATGCCTAGTAACCCGGATGCAATCGTCTTATGCGGCGGCGCCGGCCTGCGTTTGCGGCCAGTCACCGGGGGCGCGCCCAAAGGGATGGCGGCAGTTGGCGGGCGGCCGTTTCTCGAGCTGCTGCTCCGGCAGTTACGGCGGCACGGTTTCGAGCGCAGCATCTTAGCAGTCGGCTACCAGGGAGACGTGATCCACTCACACTTTGGGGAGCGATCCGCGGGGCTGCAGTTGGCATACGCATTCGAGTCGCGCCCGCTGGGGACGGGAGGCGCCCTGCGCAACGCCGCGGACCTGGTCCACTCGGAGAGCGTTCTGGTGACGAACGGTGATAGTTACACTGACGTTGATTTGACCGGTCTGGTCAGTTTTTATCGCGATACGAACGCCGATGCCTGCGTGGTTCTGGCTCCGGCGGATGGACGGGTGGACTGCGGATCAGTGCTGCTTGACGGAAATGACAACATAACGAGCTTCGTCGAGAAGCGGGGTTTATCCGGGCCGGCTCACCTCAATGCCGGAATTTATATGTTGTCGGCGCGTCTGCTTCACGACATACCTGCGGGAACTCAGGTTTCCCTCGAGCAGCAGCTCCTTCCGGACTGGCTGCGAGAGGGCAAGCGCGTAAAAGGGTTCATCTCTCCCAGCCGTTGTGTCGATATCGGAACGCCCGAGCGCTATCAGAGTGCGCAACATCTTTTGGCGCACGCCGAACTAATGGCGTGCGATCTGCAACACGAGAATCAACTATGAATGTGATGATTACCGGAGCCGCGGGCTTCATCGGCGGCTTTCTGACGAAGTACTGCCTGGACGCAAGCTGCCCAGTCCTTGGGCTGGATATCAAAGATCCCGCCGAGTCGTGGCCCAATGCCGCGTTCGAACGGTGCGATATTCGGGACGAGACGCATTTAGCGCGACTGATCCATGCGTTTCGGCCCGACCGGATCTTTCATTTGGCCGCTCAAAGTTACCCGACGGTATCGATGGTCGAGCCGCGCGAGACTCTCGATATCAATATCGGTGGGACAGTAAATCTGTTCGAATGTGTCCGGCGCGCGGCAATCATGCCGCGAATCGTGGTCGCCTGCTCGAGCGCGGAGTATGGCCTGGTCGCGAGCGAGGACTTGCCCGTTCGGGAGAATCATCCGCTTCGCCCTCTGCACCCGTACGGTGTCAGCAAGGTAGGCCAGGATCTGCTCGCCGCCCAATATTTTGCCAATTACTCGATTCCCGCCATCCGGATCCGGATTTTTAACACCACCGGACCAAGCAAGATTGGTGACGTCTGCTCCGATTTCGCGAGACGTGCGGTGGAGATCAGCCTGGGAATGCACGATCCGTACCTCAGGGTTGGGAACACGGCGAAGCGTCGCGCGCTCGTCGACGTGCGTGACGAGGTACGCGGACTCTGGCTCGCCGCGGAATGTTGCGAGCCGGGCGAGGTGTACAACGTGGGCGGCGATCGGATTTACTCTATTGAAGAAGTGATCCAGGCTATTCGCGGTCAGATGGACGTAGAGTTCACTATAAAGCAGGATCCGGAGTTGGTGCGCACCTGCGACGAGCCCGTGATCGCGGGCGATATCACAAAATTCCAGGCCCGCTGTGGCTGGAAGCCGGAGATCCCGCTGGACCGAACCTTGCGCGACATGATCGAATGGTGGAGGAATCATTTAATGCGGCACCAGGTTGCGAGCGGTTTAGGTTGAGGTGCATGGAACGTGTGGTACGCCGCAAAGGAAGGCTGAATTGCGATGGAATCGACGACTGATGTGTGCGTGCCCGCATTAGTGCGGGATCGAATTCAGAGTAGTATCGACGTGAAGCGCATGCTGCTGGAGGATGTCGAATTTCAGCAAGCAACCGCCCGTGCGGCTTTGCGGATTGTCGAGTCGCTGCGAGCTGGTAAGAAAGTCTTCTTCTTCGGCAACGGGGGTAGCGCCGCGGATGCCCAACACCTCACAGCGGAATTCACGGGACGCTATTTGAAGGAAAGGCAGCCTCTGCCGGCTCTGGCCTTAAGCGTCAATTCCTCTTCTTTGACGGCGATCGGCAACGATTACGGATTCGAATTGGTTTTCGCGAGGCAGCTGGAGGCATTGGGAAAGCATGGTGACGTGGCGGTTGGCATCTCGACGAGCGGCAACTCGTTAAATGTGGTCCGGGCATTCGAGGCGGCGAAATCAAGGGGTATATTTACGGTCGCACTGACTGGATCCGGCGGCGGCCAGATGGGAACCATCGCGGATTGTACAATCTGCGTTCCCTCGCGGGAAACTCCAAGAATTCAGGAGTGCCACATCCTGGCTGGTCACATCATTTGTGAGATTGTGGAAGAGCTTTTATGCGAGAACCCGGGCCGGACAATGCTGAGTGAATGAGCGCGGCGGCGCACTTTCCATCTAGTGCAGTCCGCCGCACTACATTAGATGCCGGCCAGGATCGTACACATGCCGTTTGGTAACCACTCATCATCCCCAGAAATCGGCACCTGTCCGCCAAGGCCGTGGGTCGCCCGACTGGCGCTGTTGATCTGCGCGACGATGGTGGCAGGGATGTTGGCAATCGGCCTAAGCCCTTTCAGGCGGCCGAAAAATGAAGTGACATGGCTGGTGACGCAGGACGGACTCCGTTTCGGATCCTACGCGACACTCCTGAGTTCCACCCCTTTTTCAATGGGAAGTTTAGCAGAGGCTGGTGGAGAACCGGCCTGTACCATTGAGCTGTTCTGGCAGGCCGGCAACAGCAGGGAATCGCCGACGATTCTCGCCTTTTCAACGGCAGAGAATCCGCTTCAGCTATCTCTGCTTAATTATCAATCCAGCGCGCTCCTGCAGAAGGGCGCCGGACCCGGCGGTCGCGAGAATATCGGTGTGCGGGAAGTATTCATTAGAAATCGGCCTGTTTTCCTGACGCTTACTTCAGGGGCAAGGGGATCATCGATCTTCGTCGATGGAAAGCTGCGGGGCGTTTTCCCGGAATTCCATTTTGGGAAAGATTGCCAAGGGCGGCTTGTAATCGGAGCCTCCCCGGTAGCCCATTTCCGATGTCCGGGGAAACTCCTGGGCCTGGCAATTCTCACACGGGAGATCCAGGATTCCGAGGCTCTCCGTCATTACGAAATCTGGGCGAAAGAACGGCATTCCGGCATCCGTCTCGGGAAAAACATGGCCGCCCTCTATCTCTTCAATGAGCGCGAGGGGAACCTTGTTCACAACTCCGTCCCCGGAGGCGTTAATCTCGAAATTCCATATGAATTCGTGCTTCTCCATCAGCCACGATTGGAACCATTCTGGAAAGAATATAAACCCGGGTGGTCCCACTGGAAAGATATTCTGGTGAACCTGGTGGGCTTCATGCCGTTAGGCCTGGTCTTCTACGCCTGTGCGCTGTCCGTGTGGTCGCTAAAGAGACCAGTTCTGGCTTCTGTGGCGCTGGGCCTGGCAGTGAGTCTCACGATCGAAGTCGTTCAGTCGTTCCTTCCGAGCCGCAGCTCCGGAACGATGGATCTCATCACAAACACACTGGGCACATATATAGGGACTCGTTTACACGGACTAGGGATGATTCGGGTGTTCCCGGACAGAGCGTTTCAGTTATCGCTAACCGGCAATCGTCTGCGGCAAGATTCGAATGGGTGACCGGAGCTTGAATTCATTATTGGGACTGGCGCTTCCGGATGTGCACTCGGCCCATCGTGAGGTGTTTGCAAGTGGAATTTGACGGGAATCGCCGGGTCAAGGGACTAAACACGGAGTATTGCCTAGTAAGTACCACAAGTATTGCCATGTTTAGAGCAAGTACCGCGCTGGCTTGGCTTTATAAGGATTTTCAATCATAATCAGCAGAGAGGAAGTCGTGTGAACATTAGCATTTTCGGTTTGGGCTACGTGGGTGCGGTTTCGGCCGGGTGTTTTGCCAAGAATGGACATACGGTAATCGGCGTGGATGCCCTTCCGGTGAAGGTCGACCTCATCAATAAAGGGCAGACCCCGATTATCGAGGCCGAAATCGGCGAGATCATCGCCGGAGCTGTCGCGGATGGCCGCCTGCGCGCCACCACGGATGTTGCCGCCGCCGTCGACGAAACCGAGCTCTCTTTTGTTTGTGTGGGTACGCCCAGCCAGCCCAATGGAAATCTGGATTTATCGTATATCCGCAAGGTATGCGAGGAAATCGGCAGCGCGCTGAGGCACAAGACCGCCCGCCATGTGGTCGTAATTCGCAGCACCATCCTGCCGGGAACGATGGGGGATATCGTCATTCCCATCCTGGAAGAGTTCTCCGAAAAGGTCGCCGGGGTGGACTTCGGTGTCTGCTACAACCCCGAGTTCTTGCGGGAAGGTTCGTCTGTCAAAGATTTCTATTGCCCGCCAAAAACCGTCATCGGGGAATTGGATTCCGCGGGCGCGGATGTCCTGGCCAGTCTCTATGCGAAGCTCCCGGCTCCCCTGATTCGCACCGACCTGAGAACTTCCGAAATGGTCAAGTATGTCGACAACAGCTGGCATGCCCTGAAAATCGGGTTCGCCAACGAGGTCGGAAATCTCTCTAAAGCGTTCGGCATCGATTCACACGAGGTAATGAAGATCTTCTGCCAGGATCAGAAGCTAAACATCTCGTGTAATTATCTGACGCCGGGTTTCGCCTTCGGCGGGTCCTGCCTGCCGAAGGACCTCCGTGCACTGGCTTATCGAGCCAAGACGCATGACCTCCAATTGCCAATCCTAACGTCCATTCTCCCCAGCAATGATATGCAGGTTGCCAGGGGAGTGCAGCTCATCACGGACAAGGGCGTCAAGCGAATCGGTGTCTTGGGCTTCAGCTTCAAGGCGGGAACCGACGACTTGCGGGAGAGCCCCGTAATTGAAGTGATCGAACGGCTGATCGGCAAAGGCTACGACCTCCGCATCTTCGACCGGAATGTTACTATGGCCAGCCTGGTCGGCGCCAACCGGGACTTTATTCTCAATCGCATTCCGCATATATCCCGCCTGATGGTCAACGATATAAATAGTGTTCTAGACCACGCCCAAGCCGTCGTGATCGGCAACAAGGATCCCGAGTTCAGCAAGATTACCGAAAGCCTGCGCGATGACCAGGTCCTCATCGACTTTGTCCGAGTCCTCAACAAAAGGAGTGACGGCGGAAAATATGACGGTATCTGCTGGTAGCGAAAGACCTGGGCTCACGTTTCCCTAGCGAGATTCCCGAATCGTTCTGTACGGTGGCCGGACCCGATAACCCACTCTCACCTGAAAGGCCGCGGCTATGAAACGCAAGATCCTCATTATTGTAGAGAACTCACCGGTTCCTTTTGACCCTCGGGTTTGGAAGGAGGCTTGTTCCCTGCATGCAAATGGCTATAGCGTCACGGTGCTCTCGCCCAAGGGGAAGGGTTGCGAGAAAACCCACGAGGTGATCGGCGGAATTCACATCTATCGCCACCCTGTTCCGAAGGAGGGAAACCGTGTCGTCGACTATGTCCTGGAATATTTCTGTGCGCTATTCTGGGAGTTTTTCTACGCGTGCTTGATCTACTGGCGTCACGGCTTTCAAGTAATTCAGGGTTGTAATCCTCCGGACGATATATTCATCGTGGCACTGCCATTCAAGCTTCTGGGCGTGAAATATATATTCGATCATCACGATGTAATTCCCGAGCTATATCTGGCGAAATCCGGCAGGAAGGGGCTGCTATACAAGATTCAGACCTGGCTGGAGAAATGGACTTATCGTTTCAGCGACGTGGTGATCGCCACCAATGCCAGTTACCGGCACCTTGCGATTGCAAGGGGCGGCCTCAGTCCGGAGGATGTCTTTGTAGTCCGCAATGGGCCGGCGTTGGGTGCATTAAACCCTGTGCCCGCGAACCTGTCGTTGAAGTATGGCAAGTCATACCTTGTCGGTTATGTAGGCAATATGGGCATCCAGGACGGGCTGGATATTTTGTTGGATGTAGTGCAGTACATCAAAAGCAGCGGCCGGCGGGATATCCACTTTACCTGTGTGGGCGGCGGTCCGGAGCTGCCAAAATTACGAAAACTGATTGAGGAAAAGAATATTGGCGACGTGGTAAACTTCACGGGACGAATCCCCGACGCGGAAATGGTAGAGATTCTTTCAACGGCTGATGTCTGCGTGAACCCGGACCGGCCGTGCGAGATGAACGATATTTCCACGATGATCAAGATCATGGAGTACATGTCGCTGGGTAAGCCGATTGTTCAGTTCAATTCAAAAGAGGGACGATTCAGTTCGCAGGAAGCCTCCCTGTACGCGGAGCATGAGAATCAAGTCGCCGATTTCGCCGCAAAAATCCTTTGGTTGCTCGAAAACCCGGAAGAACGAAGCAGAATGGGACGTTTCGGACGCGAACGAGTAGAAAAGGAACTGGCTTGGGAATACTCCGTCCCGAATTTGCTCGCGGCTTACGAACGCGCTTTAACGAAAGGAGCGGAAACGCGAGTAGTGTTAGCGGCCGATTCTTCCCAGCGCCAGTAGCAGTTCGCGCTTGCCCGCAACAGCTGCATGATTGCAGGAAACTGAGATATACGGCCGCGTGGTCGCTGAACATGTGTAGGCAGAAAGCGCTTTTCCTGGATCGAGACGGCGTCATTAACCTCGAACAGGGCTATGTCCATTCTGAGGCGGATTTCGTATTCAAGGAGGGGATCTTCGATCTCTGCCGAGCCGCGCAAGCCCTCGATTACCTCCTTATCGTTGTCACGAATCAGGCTGGCATTGCCCGGGGTTATTATACTGAGGAGCAATTCCTGGCGCTCACAGATTGGATGAACCGCCAGTTTGCCGAACAGCAGGTTAAGATTACACGGGTCTACTACTGCCCATATCACCCGGTCCACGGCATTGGCAAATACAAAGTTGACTCGCCCGATCGAAAACCTCGACCAGGTCTGCTTCTCCGTGCCCGCGAGGATCTCGATTTGGATTTGGGGGCGAGCGTCCTCATTGGGGACGCGGTTTCCGATATCAAAGCGGGCTCGGAGGCTGGGGTGGGAAGGCTGATCCTTCTCCGCTCTCCGGCTTTCAAAAGCGCCAGAGCGGAGATCGAATGCGACGTCGCACATTCCCTGGACGAAATCCGATCTAAATTCTTTCCGGCCAAAAGCTACTGTAGCCAATAGGGATCGGGTGGGTATTTCTGAGCGCGCTGGCGTATCGAGCCAGGACGCTTGCCAGTCGTCAGCTTCCCGATCTGTTCATATGTGATAAAGGTAAGTGATGGCAACACCGATTCCGGGTTTGGAAGTTTCAGTCGCCAAGCACTTGCGGCCCATTCAACAGCGGATCGAGTCCGTTATTGGCGAGCTACTGAGTTCATTGCCCAACCTAGAAACACTCTCGACTGCGCAACGGCGAGGGATCATCGCACGATACGCCGCGGTTCTGGAAGGTAATTTCATCTATTGGATGACTGCAACCTTGCTTTCTATAAAATCGGAAGAGTCTCGCTCGATTGTGCTGGACAACCTGCGCGAAGAGGTGCGTGATTGCCATCCAGCGATGATGCGGAGGTTTGCTCTTGCCGCTCATGCCGCTCCAACCGATGCCGATGCGATGGCTGTCCACGAGACAATGACAAAGGTTCGGTTATTCCTCGGCCGTCTTTCCGGTGTGCAAAATCTTCTCGCCATGGTTTTTTTTGAGGGATTCATTCAGCAATTCATGGCCTACCTGGCGGATCTGGCGCAGCGGCAAGGTTCGTCGGACATGGAGTACACCGACGTTCATGGTCTCTGCGATATCACTCATACGCAAGAACTCTTCCGGGCACTCACAGCGGAAATGGCGCTGGATCCAATTCAGCCGGATACCGACGTTTTTGAGGGCGTCGATCTGCTGCGCGCCCTGGTTCAAGCCATCATCCATGTGGATTCGGTTCCGTTCCTGATCGGGCGATCCCCTACGACAAACTGATTTTTCCGGGAGCCGGGCGTTCGCGTCGTTGACGGATTAGTGAGTTTGCACGACTCCGGCAGTAATGGATTAGTACTGATAGAACCTGAAATTCTGCCGGCCGGCGGATTCCATCGCAAATCTGGCATAGAATCATAACGATATGCGTGTAACGGTGATCGGAACAGGATACGTAGGATTGGTGACTGGAGCATGCCTGGCGTATCTCGGCCACCGGGTGTCGTGCGTGGATTCCGACTCCGCCAAAATCGCTGTTCTGGCCAATGGAGACGTACCGATCTTCGAGCCTCATTTGAGGGACCTGCTGGCCCTGGCGCGCGAGCGCGGCCTCATCGAATACACCACCGATCTCACGGCGCCTGTTCGGGAGAGTGAGGTTATTTTCATTGCGGTCGGGACTCCATCGCTCGCTAACGGCTCACCGGACCTGAGTTTTCTCCAAAGCGCCGCCCGCGATATCGGCCGTGCCATGGATACGAGCCGGATGCGGGTGGTCGTAAACAAATCGACGGTCCCCGTCGGTAGCGGCAACCTGGTAGAAGCGCTGGTTCGCGACGGCATTGCCGATATCGGCGGTTCGGATGCGCCAGTAGATTTTGCGGTGGTCAGCAATCCGGAGTTTCTTCAGGAGGGTTCTGCCATTGCAAACTCCTTCTATCCGGATCGGATCGTTGTCGGGGCAGAAGATCAAAGGGCCGCGGCCCTAATGAAGAACTTATATGCGCTGATTATCGATCAAACTTTCGACCCACCCGAATTCCTGCCGCGTCCATCGCAGCTCTGCAGGGTTCCCTTTGTATTGACCACTTCGTCTAGCGCCGAGATGATCAAATATGCCGCGAACGCTTTTCTCGCTATGAAGATCAGCTTCGCCAATGAAATCGCGAACATTTGTGAGCGTGTGGGAGCCGAGGTCACCCAAGTGTCCGCCGGCATCGGTCTGGATTCGCGCATCGGACCTCGGTTTCTGAACGCGGGCATCGGTTGGGGGGGCAGCTGCTTCGGTAAGGATTTGCGAGCTTTGACTCAGACTGCCCTGGAATACGGTTACCGGCCCGCACTGCTGGAGGCGACTCAGGCAGTAAATTTGGGGCAGCGTCAGATTGTGATCCAGAAGCTCCAAGAAAAGCTCTTTGTGCTAAAGGGCCGTACGATTGGCTTGTTAGGTCTGGCTTTCAAGCCGGACACGGACGATCTGCGCGACGCGCCCAGTCTCGCCATTGCCGCCCGTCTTCTGCAAATGGGCGCAAGGGTAAGGGCTTACGATCCAATCGCGATGAATGCCTGTAAGTTGCAGCACCCCGAATTAAACGTTCACTATAGTCGCTCGGTAGTTGAAATGGCAGAGGGAGCGGATGCTTTGGTTTTAGTAACAGAATGGAGTGAATTCCGAAACCTCGACCTGGATGCGCTTGCGGAACAGATGGCCCACGCAGTTCTCATTGATGGCCGTAACCTGTACGATCCTGCCGATGCCCTTCGCGCCGGTTTCGATTACTCACGCGTGGGAGGAGCGCCGCTCCGTCCGGCCATGTCCCATAAACGAGTCGAAAGACAGCTTGTAGCAAAAGGGGCGTAGAGAAGGATCTGCTCCGCGATGCGCCCGGCCTTTCTCCGCGGCGTACAATCAGGCGCTGAGCGCGGCTTTCGCGGCATCCCAGGCGATGCTGACCAGTTCGTCCACTTGCTTCTCATTGATCACGAGAGGTGGCGCAAAAAGCACCGCGTCGCCCAGCGCCGGATGAGCGCCGCCGGCGCGAAGGGTACGCGTCACCAAGCCGCGCTTCATCATTTCTGCCTGGATGCGCGGTGCGACCTTCCGGTCGCCTGACAGGTTTTTCTTCGTCGCTCGATCTTCCACGAATTCCACCGCCGCCAGAAGTCCCTTCCCGCCGCGCACCTCTCCCGTGTTAGGGTGGCTCCCGAACGCCGACTGCAGGGCGGCGTGCAGCCGCTTCCCCATCTTCTCAGCGTTCGAGCAAAGCCCTTCCCGCTCGATGATTTCGAGATTCTTTAGCGCCACCGCGCAGCAGGTTGGATGTGCCGAGTAAGTGTAAGCATGCATCCAGCGGTTTTCTGGTTTTACCGAATCCATCGCGTCCTTGATCGGCTTACTCACCATAATCCCTCCCAGCGGGAGGTATCCCGATGTCACTCCCTTGGCAAACGACACCATGTCGGGCTTAACATTCCAGTGCGACAGCCCGAACCAGGATCCGGTCCGGCCAAATCCTGTGATGACCTCGTCCGCGATCAACAGAATCTCGTTCCGCGTGCAGATTTCGCGCAGGAGGGGCCAGTAATCATCCGTCGGATAGATCACGCCGCCGGCGCCGTGGATCGGTTCGCCGATAAAAGCTGCGATCGTATCCCGTCCCTCCCGCAGGATCGCCTCCTCCAGTTCCCGCGCCGCCGCCTGTCCGACGGTCTCGCCCGGCTTCGCTCCTTGGAAGCGGTAGGGATTGCACGTCTGGATATGAACAAATCCCGGAACGCGCGGCTCGAACATTTTCCAGTACGTGCCCATTGAGGTCGCGCTCATCGCCTGCAGCGTCACGCCGTGGTAGCCCTGGTGGCGCGCGATGACTTTGACTTTCCCGGGCTTGCCTTGTGCCTTCCAATAGAACCGCGCCGTCTTCAACGCGGATTCGTTTGCTTCTGCTCCGCCGCACGTGAAGAAAACGGCTTGCATGTTGTCGTACGCGATTTTGATGAGCTGATCGGCAAGCGTGATGGCGGGAACGTTGGATGAGCCCGCATATCCGGAAAAATACGCGAGTTCCTTCATTTGTGCTGCCGCTGCCTCGGCCAGTTCGCCACGCCCGTGACCCACGTTTACGTTCCATAGTCCCGAGAGCCCGTCGATATACTTGTGCCCGCAGGCGTCCTCCACCATCACCCCGCTTCCCCGAACATAAATGGTCGGTTCCGCGTGGTCAACCGGGTGATGCAGGGGGTGGATTAAGTGCTCTTGATCCGTTCTAATGAGTGCAGTGGTAGGGGGCGCCACATCGCTCACAAGCTGCTCGGAACGGCTGCTGCCGCCTGCCTCGAGCTCTTCTCACCCGGACTCAGGTCTTCCAGCCTTCGCAAACCAAGCACAAGCGGAACAAAGAATACAAAATCCAATGGAGAGAATATAAGACCACCGTACTTATGGTGAAAAGGACCGTCAATAAAGGCACGGTCAACATAAGCGGCGAGGGAGGCCGTGACCACAATCCGAATTGCATTCTTGAACATTGCAATCGGTATTGTGAACAAGATGACAAGGGATCTTGCCCAACCCGACTTCAGGTAAAGACGTACTGCCAGAATACTTACCAACAGGAATGCCAAGCCAGACTTGATGCCGCTACATTCCGGTGCGATGGTGAAATCCAGGCCTGGAATGGAAAATGACGTGCCATTCTGACGTACCGACACTCCCGAAAGGTCCAGAATCAGAAAGCTGAGCGCGGCTGATCCATGCTGATACGCCATCGTCAGGCTGTCGATGACGCGGGGAGGGATCGGAACTGCCAACCACAAACAACACAGCGGGTAA
Source organism: uncultured Solibacteraceae bacterium (assembly GCA_964554945.1). Classification (GTDB taxonomy): domain Bacteria; phylum Acidobacteriota; class Terriglobia; order Bryobacterales; family Bryobacteraceae; genus PSRJ01. Next base: position 48,740 of record CAZKQQ010000013.1, read on the forward strand.
AGCGCTGCCCTAAAACTTCGCAGGCCAAAACACACGATAAACCAGGCCTGCCAGACCAGAATTAGAGCGAACATGGCTGGATCCAGCCGAATGATGGGATCCGCGGTCCATGACACGCCGGCGACAATCAAGCAGAGAATGGCTCCGCATGAAAGAAGAGGGAAGCCGATTCGAGGTGAATAGTGCGCCTTCGAAAAAATGTTTTGCCTGTCCCAATACATCAGGTACGCGGAGATCAACGGCGCAGCGATGATCTCAATGTAGCGATCATCGTGGGACGAAAGGGCCAGCGCCGCTTTTACGGATGGCCAAAAGAGCGCTACTGCGCCGAAACAAATTCCAAGGGCGCCGAGCTTTATCGCCAGCTCATCGATCCGCTTATGTGCTGACTTGAACGCGCCGGAAACCATGTTGTTACCCAATGTGCCGGTATAGCAGCCTTCCTGCTGTAACCAGGAACCACTCTGGAGCTATCGGAAACGCCATGCGGCCCAAGGTGCGAACAAAGGGGCTTACTTGTGAGTGGGCGCTGCCGCCGGCTTTCAGATAATTCAAAATCACGCGCCGGGCGCCCCAATTCTCTTTGAATCTAACCAACCCGGCATTATCTACATTCGACCGGCCAAGATCGAATTGCGTAAAACCTTCGCTCTTGGCCTCCTCAATGGTTCGCCAAAACAACAGAGGCATTCCGCCTAAACGGTTAAAGCGAGGATCGCTGCAACCGTACTTGTACGTCACAGTTTGACCATGCTTTAATGTAAGACTGCTCGCTATTGCATGCCCTCCGGACGAGATCAGACGAATCTGGAGTTTATCCCCAAAAGAGCGGCTCAAATGGCGAAACCAGGAGTATGGTTGGGGGGGAATGCAGTGCCGGCGGCGGGTAACCAGGAACAAACGAAAGAACTCGTTGAGCAGCGCTTCCGAATTTCCCACCTCATACTTTAGCCGCTCCCGCTCGGCTCGCCGAATTCTCCTTTGGGCCGAATCTTTGTCAAAGCTTCTGAACAGGGCCTCGCACGTTCTCGACAAGTCAATCGAGTGCCAGAAATACCTGGCGTATTCTGTAAACCCGGAAGTTAGACTGCTCTGCTGGCTGATAGGCCGGAGCTCCGCATAATTCCAATGTTTTCGCTCGATCTCCTGTCTCAATCGTTGCAGAATCGCATCCGATTCCTCGGGTGTGCTGACGAGGGGTTCACAATGATCTGAAAAAGGCAGGGATACAATGCGCGATCCGGTTAGCCAACTGGTGATTCGGCAAAAGACGACACCGTCAGTTATCGGTTCTCTGGGCTTGGATGTGGAGAATACGGACGGCGTATACCCGTATGAGTCGTGCAGTGTACTTAACCAGTTTCTGCTGTGAAATACGGAAGCCTTTGGATGTGTCTCGACAAAGTCGTTCCAGCGCGAATCGCGCAGTGGATCGATCTCGTAAACTCCTGTTGAGGTGCGATCCTCCCCAGAACAGCAATTGGGTTTGACAAGCAATTCTGTTAATTCTGAGTTCATCCCAGGAGCTGTGCTGGCTTCTGCCATTGGTATCGCGTCCCAACGTGGCGCGGATCCATCCTCTACCCTCATCTTCATCTTCAATACTTCGCAACTTGAGCGGTCGAACTCCTTCTACGCACGTGTACATAATACGGCATATTGCTGGCAAAAAGCCTCCGCGGCTCCGCGGGTGAGGCATAGGACCATCCGGGACCCCGATCGAGCCAGTCCTCTATCCAAGGCAATGGTCGGGGCTCAGGCACGATCTCATCGTGTCAGGCGAGTAAATTCTAGAAAATAGATTGCTTAATAAAAGAGAGGGGCGCGGCCGGCGCTGCCCACGCCCGTTTACATCCATCCGATCAGTGAGCGTCCTAGGCCGCAGTAGTACGGCAAACGATTCTGGAATTGGTCACCGGTAGTGGCTTTGGACGATATAATCGAGCCCGTAGGTAAGAACTCCTGAGGACAAACGCTGTGTTAGCTAACGGAGGAATGAGGACAATTGGCAACCGCTAGCACTGAGGCCGGCATTCTGTTGGATAGAGCAGCTCCGAACGTCGCGACTGGAGCTCTCGTCATCGGCGGCGAACACCCTGGATTGGGTATTGCTCGAAGTTTGGGTCGCCGGCGAATCCCTGTCTATATCGTCGATGACCAACAATCCGTCTCTTCGTTTTCCCGGTACGCGACGCGGACGATCCGAGTCCCTGATTTGCGGGACGAGCAACGGACCATCGATAGTGTCCTTGAGATCGGCCGCCGATACAATCTCCGGAATTGGGTTCTCTTCCCCACTCGTGATGAAACGGTCGCAGCATTTTCGCGTCACCGGGATGTCCTCAAGACCTTTTTTCGTGTCACAACACCCGATTGGGACTCTATTAAATGGGCGTGGAATAAGAAGAATACTTACGAACTGGCGGCTGAATTAGGCATTCCGTACCCTCAGACTTTCACACCCGGGAGCGAGGACGAACTCCCGGATCTTTTTCCGCGATTGCCTCTTGCTCTCAAACCGGCGGTGAAGGAAAACTTCTTCTATGCCACCGGAGCCAAAGCGTGGCGCGCGGAAACCCCAGATCAGTTGCGGAAATTGTACCGGAAGGCAGCTCATCAAATCGATACCCGCGATATTCTGATCCAGGAAATCATTCCTGGCGGCGGAGACCGGCAACTCTCCTATTGCGCTTTTTATCGCGACGGCAGGGTTCACAGTAGCCTGCTTGCGCGAAGGGCGCGCCAGCACCCGCGCGAATTCGGGCGGGCAGCCACCTACGTGGAAACGATTGAGGCTCCAAAGATCGAAGAGCTTGCCAAGCGCTTCTTGATGGCGATTGACTATTACGGGCTCGTCGAGGTCGAGTTCAAGCAGGACCCCAGAGACCAGCAATACAAGCTCCTGGACGTCAACGCCAGAACCTGGGGTTTTCACGCGCTCGGTCTCGCTGCCGGGGTCGACTTTCCATATCTCCTTTTTGCCGATCAAACGGGGCAAGAAAATCCTCCCTGTCGAAGCAAAGCCGGAATCGGGTGGCTTCGATTGGTCACCGATATACCGGTCGCGGTTTCGGATATGCTTGCGGGTTGCTTGAATTGGCGCGGCTACATGGAATCTCTCCGCAGAACTCGGATTGAATCGGTGTTCTCCCGAGAGGATCCATTGCCCTTCTTGGCGGAAGTAGCCATGCTTCCGTACATGGCCTGGAAGAAATATCACTGCTAGTTTGTCTGGAACCCTGGGACCTCCACCCGACACACTTTTTGCCCCGCCCGTAGGAATTCCGGCTGCCGGGCGGCGCCTAGATTCAATTGCCTAATCTATTGATCCGCCGATATACAGCGCGCCTTTTCCAGGCGCGGTGGCTATTCCAAAGGTTATTGGAAGAGTTGGTTCCCTACCGGCCGGAGCGGAACTTAGGATAAGATTCTAAAGGGAGTCGATCGGCGAATGAAGGGATGGGGACACGTATGAAGGGCATAGTGCTGGCCGGAGGCACCGGGAGCCGCCTCTTTCCTCTGACGAAGATTACCAACAAACACTTGCTGCCGATTTTTGACCGGCCGATGATTTATTATCCCATCCAGACCCTGGTGGACGCTGAGATCCGTGACATCCTCATCGTTACCGGCGGACGCAACTCCGGTGATTTTCTTCGCCTGTTGGCGAACGGCAAGGAATTCGGTCTCAAACACATCAATTACACCTATCAGGAGGGCGAAGGTGGGATCGCCGACGCCTTGGCCTTAGCCGAGCATTTCGCCGATGGCGAAAAGATCTGCGTGGTGTTGGGTGACAACATTATCGAGAAGGATATTCGTGCCGCCGCCGATCGTTTCCGCAAGCAGTCTCGGGGTGCCCATATTCTCCTGAAGGAAGTGCCGGACGCTGAAAGGTTTGGCGTCGCCGAAGTCAATGGCGACCGCATCACCGGTATCGAAGAGAAGCCCAACGCGCCCAAGAGCAACTACGCGGTGACGGGCATCTACATGTACGACTCTACCGTGTTCGATAAAATCAAAACATTGGTGCCCTCGCGCCGGGGCGAATTGGAAATCACCGACGTCAATAATGCGTATATTCGTGAAGGCACGATGACGTTTTCTTACCTTGACGGATGGTGGACCGATGCCGGCACATTCGATTCGCTGCTCCGGGCGGCGAATTTGGCCGCCGACTCCAGACGAAGCGGCAGCGAGCGGCTGGCCGAGCAGGCCGAAGGAGTGGCGCGAGGATGATGGCACAGGGACAATTGGCGGCGCCCCGCATTGCCGCGGCAGGCGATTTGGAGTTGGTCTTTCCGCAATGCGAAAAGGGATTGGGAAAGATCATCAGTTCTCTCGATTCGCCTGATTTGATTGCCGGCGTGCGCTTGGCAGCGCTTTCCGTTTTTCCGGATGATCGCGGCTATTTCATGGAGATCCAGCGTTTCGGCCGTGGTCTCGCCGCGGAATTCCCCGCCGCCACCTCGCAGGTTTCCGCGGCCCTCAACTACCCCGGCACCATTAAGGCCTTCCACTATCACCTCCATCAGACCGACTGCTGGACCCCTGTCAAAGGCCTCATGCAAGTCGCCCTTGTGGACCTGCGGCGCGGCTCCCCTACCTTTGGGTGGCGCAATACACTCTACGTCGGCGCCCTGCGTCCCTGGCAGATTCTCATTCCCCCGGGCGTGGCCCATGGTTATAAAGTGATCGGCGGCCAGGAGTCTCTCCTGGTCTATATGACCGACAAGTTCTATAATCCCCAGGATGAAGGCCGCATTCCCTACGACAATCCGTCCATCCACTACGATTGGGAGACGCAGCACAAGTAACGCGGCTGCCTTGCAATGAAAATTCTTGTAACAGGAGGCGCCGGCTTCATCGGGTCCGCTTTCGTAAGGATGCTGGTCAACGAGACCGGCCATCGCGTAGTGAATCTCGATAAACTCACCTACGCGGGCAACCTGGAGAATCTGACTTCTGTAGAAAACAGTGACCGTTACCGCTTTGTCGAAGGAGATATCTGCGAACAGGATTTCGTCGAAACTCTCGTCGAACAAGACAAGCCGGACGCCATTGTTCACTTCGCCGCCGAATCTCATGTAGACCGGAGCATTCTGTCTCCCGAACCAGTACTGCGGACGAATGTGTTTGGAACGTTTGCGCTGCTGGAAGCCGCTCGCAAGTTCCGCACCAGCCGGTTCGTGCATGTTTCGACCGACGAGGTGTACGGGAGTCTCGAGTCCCCGCGCGAGGCCACAGAAGAATATCCCCTGAATGCCAGCAGTCCCTATTCCGCCTCCAAGGCCGGCTCGGATTTGCTGGCGCGCTCCTATTTTGTCACCTACAAGATGCCGGTCTTGATCACCCGCGCATCTAATAATTACGGGCCGTATCAATTCCCAGAAAAGCTGATCCCTTTGATGATCGCCAATGCGCTGGAGAACCGGTCCCTCCCGGTTTACGGAGATGGTCAGCAGGTGCGCGATTGGCTCTATGTGGACGATCACTGCCGCGGCATTCTGGCGGTTCTCACCCAGGGCTGCGAGGGCGAAATATATAACATCGGAGGCAATCGATCACTTCCAAATCTGGACGTGGTCCGAAAAGTCCTCGCGCTGACCAGTCGTCCCGAAAGCCTGATTCAATTCGTCACGGACCGGCCCGGCCATGATCGCCGTTATGCCTTGTCCAGCGAAAAATTGATGCGGCAGACCGGCTGGCGTCCCCAGATGGAGTTTGAAACCGGCCTCGCCCGCACCATCGATTGGTACCGGGCCAATAGTCAATGGGTGGCCCGGGTCCGCAGCGGCGCGTACCGCGATTACTACGAACGCAATTACGGCTACCGCAGCATCCCCACCTCGTGAGTGCTACAAACGCCGGCAGTCATGCTCATGCAGAGAGTGCTCATTCTCGGGTCGAAAGGTACGCTGGGTGGTCAGCTCTTGAAGTTATATCCCAGAGCCGTCGGCTGGGACCGCGAAGACGTTGACGTCACCGACTTCGCCGCCTTCCGCTCCAAAGTCGCTGCGCTCGACTTCGTTCCCGACGCCATTATCAATTGCGTCGCATTCAATGATGTCGATGGAGCCGAGGATTCTCCCGAGCGCGCCTACGCCCTCAACGCGGATTATGTTGGCTCGCTTGCCGGACTAACCAAAGAACTTGCCGTGCCGCTGGTGCACTACAGCACAAATTACGTCTTTGACGGCAAGAAAGGCGAGTACAGCGAAACGGACATCCCCGCCCCCCTTTCGGCGTATGCGCAATCCAAATTGCGGGGTGAGCAGCTAATCGCTCGCAACGGCGGTGAATGGTACGTTCTCCGTACCGCGGTCATTTTCGGTCCCAAAGGAGAGAGCGATCTCTCCAAGAAGAGTTTTGTCGATCTTATGCTCGACCTGTCCTCGAAGCGGGACACCCTCCAGGTCGTATCCGACGAGATCAACAGCATAACCTACGCGCCCGATCTGGCGGCACAGACGCGCCACGTGCTCGCAACTCGTCCCGCGTCCGGTATCTATCACGCGACGAATACCGGTGAAGCCAGCTGGTTCGACTTCGCGACGGCGATCTTTCGCCTGGCCGGGAAAAGCGTAAATCTCATTCCTGTCCCTTCCACACATTTCCCCCGCAAAGCGGCGCGGCCCGCCAGGGCTGTTCTTTTGAACTCGAAACTGCCGGCTATGCGCGACTGGCACAGCGCATTAGCCGAGTTTCTTCAGACCAGGAATGCGTCGGCGGCTTAGCCAGCCGGCTCGGCACAGATCATATTGCGGCTGCACCCGCGCCACGCTACGCTAGGGTTGTCGCTCGCCAATCAGTCTTTCGGCTGCGGCAGGAGTGGAAGGAAATTCGGGCAGGCATTAATTCTTTGCGGTTGAGCAAGGGGCAAAAAAACGGATAATCTTCCGGCCGACGAAAACAGCAGATCGCAGTTCAAGGGGTGAGGCCTAAATCATGTCATTTAACCATTCATTAGTAAAAGACGACCTGGTTACTGTAGCCGGAGCCGGTGGCTTCATCGGCGGTCATCTGGTGAGTGAGTTCCGTCGCAATGGACACAAAAGGATCCGCGCCGTCGATATCAAGCCGCCTGACGAATGGTATCAACGCTTCTCGGATGTCGAGAATATCACCGCGGATCTGAACATTCGCGAGAACTGTGACCGGGCAGCCCGAGGAGCCCGTTATATCTATAATCTGGCCGCGAATATGGGTGGTATGGGCTTTATTGAAAACAATAAGGCCTTGTGTATGCTATCGGTCCTGATAAATACACAGATGCTACAGGCAGCCCGCGATTATGGAGTGGAGAGATTCTTTTATAGTTCATCTGCTTGCGTCTACAATGCCGACAAGCAGCGGGATGTCAATAACCCCGGCCTGCGGGAAGAAGACGCGTACCCCGCCATGCCCGAGGATGGGTACGGTTGGGAGAAGCTTTTTAGCGAGCGAATGTGCAGACATTTCCGGGAGGATTTCGGCCTATACACACGAGTCGCACGCTTCCACAATGTATACGGGCCGCTTGGCACCTGGGACGGCGGACGTGAAAAAGCGCCGGCGGCGATCTGTCGGAAGGTCATAGAAGCCAAACTTGGCGGAAAGCACGAAATCCGTATCTGGGGCACTGGACAGCAAACCCGCAGTTTCATGTACATCGACGACTGTATCGAAGGCATCCACAAGATAATGGATTCTGAAATCATAGAGCCGATCAATCTGGGATCCGCGGAAATGGTGACGATTAACCAGCTGGTCGACATCGTCGAGGATATCGCCAGGATCAAACTGAAACGTGAGTATGATCTCCAAGCGCCCAAAGGTGTGAACGGCCGGAATAGTGACAACACTCTCATCGAAAAATACCTTGGATGGCAGCCGTCGATCTCGCTGCGCGCTGGGCTCGAGAAAACCTACGCGTGGATTTACGATCAGATGATGGCTCGCCGTGCCGGCCTGTCTGTAGTGTCCTGAACTCGTGCGTGGTCCTTTCGGACTCGAAACTACCCTCGCGAATGGTCGGCGCGCCGGCTGAGCTGAGTTTCTTCGGACCTAAAAACGCTTCCGCCCCATAGAATACATGGAATTGAAACAGCTGGGATCCACGCCTGTTCAAGTGCCCGCCATCGGCTTCGGAACCTGGAAGTACTCGGGTGGAATCGAGCCTCTCCGCGCCGTCGTAAATCGCGGCCCGTGTTTCCTCGATACGGCGGAAAGCTACGGCAGTGAGGAACTCGTCGGCGAAGCGGTGCGCGGCCATCGCCAGGACGTGTTCTTGGCCACCAAAGTTTCTCCGCGCAATTTCCGCCGGCCGGATTTGATCCGGTCCGCTGAAAACAGCTTGCGCCGGCTCGGTACCGACTATATCGACCTCTATCAACTCCACTGGCCCAATCTCACCGTCCCAGTCGAGGAATCGATGGGGGCGATGGAAGAGTTGGTGAGTTCGGGCAAGATCCGTTTTATCGGAGTCAGCAATTTTTCCGCGCGCTACCTGCGAAGAGCGCAACGCGCATTGTCCAAATCCAGAATTGTTTCCAACCAGGTTCGCTACAGCCTGATTGATAGGTCCATCGAATGCGGTCTGCTGCAGTACTGCCGGGAGACTTCTGTCACGATCATCGCCTTCAGCCCGCTGGGCCTTACTTTCTCCCGAATGCAAGCCGCTGATCGGGAACGCGTATTGTTCCAAATCGCGTCCGCTGCCGGCAAAACAGAAGCGCAGGTCGCTCTGAACTGGCTGATCGCGAAAGATAATGTGGTCGCCATTCCGAAAGCCTCCAGCGTTCCTCACGCGATCGAGGATTGCGAAGCCGCCGGCTGGCGGCTCTCCCCTGCGGACTATGCCCTGCTGGAACGAAAGATCCCGTGTGAGCGCCACGGCGCTCTCCATGATTTCATTCGGGATTGCAGGCGTTATGTGATTCAGTCATTGGGACGCGGCATCTGATGGCGCCGGCTGCCGCACTTTGCCGCTCCACCCGCCGGATGATAGAAATAGTTGTTTATCCAATCGGATGCTTCGGAAAGGAGCGCTCTTGCAGGACCTCCTCGTAATGAAGTTCGGCGGCACCAGTGTGGGGTCGGCCGAGCGCATGCAGGCCGCTGCTGCCTTGACCGCCCGCGAAAGCAGAAACCGTCCGGTCGCCATCGTGGTCTCCGCCATGTCCAAAATCACCGACCTGCTTCTGGACACGATGCGCCACGCCGAAGCCGGCGACCAGACCGGCATCTCTGCTAATCTGGCTGCTTTGCGCGCGCGTCACGAGGAGGCTTGCCGCGAGTTGCTTCCCGAAAGCCGGCAAGCGAATGTCCGGGCCGGACTTCACGGCATCATCGGTGAATTCGAGCGCCTCGTGAACGGCATGGCCATGCTCAATGAACGCCCGCCTCGCTCCGTCGATGAGGCTGTCGCTGTTGGAGAGCGTCTGTCGGCCCTCCTGGTTTCCGAGTGCCTCAATGCCGAAGGCATCGCCGCCGACGCCGTGAATGGAAGCGACATTGTCGTCACCGACGCCGTTTTCGGCAACGCCTCTCCCCTCATGGAGCCCACGCGCCGCAAAGCGCAGGACTACTTGCTTCCTCTGTTGCAGCGAGGCCGGGTGCCGGTGATCACGGGTTTCAACGGCGCTACCGCCGACGGACGTCCTACCACACTGGGACGCGGCGGCTCCGATTTCTCCGCCTCCATCGTGGCCGCCGCGCTGGATGCCCGGGAGGTCTGGATCTGGACCGATGTGGACGGCATCATGAGCGCCGACCCTCGCCTGGTCCCCGGCGTTGCCGTCCTCGATGAAGTCACGTATGCCGAAGCCGCCGAGCTAGCTTACAACGGGGCCAAGGTCCTACACCCCCGAACCCTGGCGCCTCTGGTCGAGAAGGGAATCCCGGTCTGGAGCAAGAACAGCTTTGCGCCGGAAAAGCCCGGTACCAAAATCGTTCCCTCGCTTGCCTCCGCTGCCGGTGCCCGCGCGGTGACCTCTTTGGCCAACGTGGCTTTACTCGCAATCGAGCCCGCCAGCGCGGAAATCAGCGGCGTGCAGGTCATGGCGCGTGCGCTGGACGCCATTGCTCGTCCCAATGTGGAGGTGCTCGCCCTTTCCGGTTCCAGCTACCGGCAGAGCTTTTGCTTTCTGGTCCGCGGCGAGGAGTTGCCGCTGACCCTCCGAAGCCTCGAAGCTGCTTTGGCTCTGGAGCTGGCCCACGGCTATGTCAAGCCGATCCAGGTGGATGATCAGGTCGGACTGCTGGCGGTTGTCGGCGAGGGCATGAGAGGCAAGCGTGGTTTAGCCGGCCGCATTTTTACCGCGATTTCTCGCGAGAACGTCAATATCATCGCGATCGCTCAGGGCTCCAGCGAGCTGACGATTGCCGTGGTAGTTCGTCGCGATGGCCTCGAAAAAGCGGTTCGTGCCGTCCACCAGGAGTGCGGCCTCGGCCGCGCTTGATCTGAGTTAATACCGGGTTGCCGCCGCGCCACTGCGATCCACCCCGCCGTCGCGTAGCAGTAGCGCCGGCGATCTTGTCCCGGCAGTTCTTCAGTGCGCCATCCAGACGAGCACGGCGATCCCCGCCAGAATGCGGTAAATCGCAAATGGCGTAAACCCGCGGTGCCGTACCCAGTTCATAAACCACGCCACCACTGCCCACGCCACAAGAAATGACACTACGAATCCAATACCCAGCACCACCATCCCGTGCGGATCCAGGCCCAGACCGCCACGCGCCCCGCCTTCTCCCGGGTTCCGGATGAATTTCAGCAGGTCGTATCCGGTCGCGGCTACCATCGTCGGAATCGAAACCAGAAACGAAAACTCAAGCGCCGTCGACCGCGAAAGCCCCGCCAATTCTCCCGCGGTAATCGTCGACATCGAGCGCGAGGTCCCCGGAAAAACCGCCGATAGCGTCTGGCACAAGCCGATCCAGATCGCTTGCCCACTCTGGATGGTCTCGACGTCCCCGGATTTATTGCGCGCGCCATAGGTCGCATCCACCACCCACATCACCACGCCGCCGATAATCAGGCTCCACGCCATCAGAGACAGCCTCTCGAGATTTTTGCCGATCAGCTTCGTCAACAGAAACGCCGGTATCGCCGTGCAAAGAAACGCGAGGATCGTCAGCGTGAGCGGATGATTCGCGGCTGTCCGGTCCCCGCGCACGCCGCGCGGGAACGTCGACAGAAATTCCATGATCCGTCGCCGGAAATAAATTGGCAGACACAGAATTGCGCCCAGCTGAATCACGATCGAGAACATTTTCCAATACCCGTTGGAAAGATCGATCCCTAACACCGCTTCGCTGATCCGCAGATGTGCCGTGGAACTGACGGGCAGAAATTCCGTCAAACCTTCGATGATGCCCAGAACAAATGAAAGGAAATAGTCGTTCATTGGTGTAACAGGGTCATGGTAGCGCGTTGCCTGCGCTGCCCGCACGTGGTTCCGCAAAGTTAGTGGTGCCGCTCACAATTCATTGAGCGCCGGCACGGTCGTTTGATATACTTCCGCCTATGCAAAAGAGCGTGATCATCCGTTTGTCCGCTGGTATCATTCTGTTGGGCGGTATGTGGCTCGCCTTTACGCAGGCGCCGCAAGCTGCCAAGTTGAACACCATCAAGGTCAAAGATGATCTCTACGTGATCCACAACGATCTCGTGCCCGGCAACTCCACCGTTCTCGTCACCAACGAAGGCGTGTTACTGGTCGATGACAAATTCGAAATCGATCACAACAACATCATGGCCGAGTTGAAGAAGATCACCAGCCAGCCGGTCAAGTATGTCGTCAACACGCACCACCATGCGGATCACAGCGGCGGAAACGCGCTCATGCAGCAGATGAATGCGCAGGTGGTCGCCTCTGAACAGGCGCGCGAGAATATGGTGGATGGCAAACAGCCCGGCCTGCCCGTCTTCACTTTCCTGCACGACGCCCAAATCCATTTGGGCGGCAAGACCGTAGAGCTATATCACTTCGGCCGCGCGCACACCAATGGCGACATCGTGGTCTATTTCCCCGCGGATCGCGCGCTCGCCGCGGGCGACATGTTCACTCTCGGCGACGACGTCCCCGAACTGATCGACTATGCCGGTGGCGGCAGCGGTAAAGAATGGCCCCACACGCTCGACTCTGCCTTGATGCTCGATTTCGATACCGTCGTCCCGGGCCACGGACCGGTTACCAACAAAGGGGAGATGAGAAAATTCCGTGATTCCGCGCTGCATTTGCGCAATCGCGTGCACGAATTGTTGGTTCAGAAGAAGAATCGCGACGAAGTCGCCAACATGCTAAAGGCCGAATTCCACTGGGCCCAGTTGCATCTGGATCGCGGTCTCGATGGCGCAATGGCCGAAATGCGGTAGAAACCTCCGGCTTGTGCCCGCGCGAAGCGCGTTCGTTACCGCGGTTGCTTTACCCTGGCCCTCTCCGCATCGCCGACCTTGGCGGTTCCATTACGGGTGGAGGTGGAGGTGGTGGCGGCACAACCGGTTTTCGAACGCGCCGGTCGAGCCGGTCCGCCATGAACTCCTCTCGCGCTTTGTTGCGCTTCGACCCCGCCTTGGCATCCACCGCCGCCCATTCTTCCGGTGTGATCTCCTGGATCGCCGGCAGGTATTTCTGGAAATAGTTCCGCAGCCGTTCCTGCACCGGCTTCACTGCGGAATGATACATCACGAACATCACTTCGTCCGGAGCCGCCCCCGCTACCAGAAAATATACCTGCGACGCCTTGCGAATCCGCGCCGAACGCAGCGCCGTTTCCAGCTTCTTGGCGCGTGGTTCCAGCTTCTGCCACAGATCCACTTCGGGCTTTCGCATCTCGATCGATTTAACCAGCGCCTGTTTTTCTTTCGCGTTCATTTTCTCCGTGAGCACGTAGAAAAACGGCCCCTGCCGCGCGGCCCGTGTGCGTGGATCGTCAGGCAGCAATTTTGCCAGCTTCTCAAATTTCGCGAGCCCCGCCAGATTTGACTTCGGGCCGGCCAGCGCCGGAGAGAACAGCGCGAGCAGTTTGGCTTCCTCCAGCGCCTTGAGGATCTCCGCCGGGCTGTCTTCCGTGCTGATCCGCTTCAATTCCTCGAAGAAGACCCGCGGCGGAATTAGCTTCTCCACTTCCGCTTCGCGCGCATTGGCCACCTGCATCTGCGTGCGCTCTTCCACCGCGAAGCCCAGCCGTACCCGGAAGCGCTCCAGCCGCAGCAGCCGCGACGGATCGTCGTAAAGGCCGTATGCGGTTGTCAGCCGCAATTCCCGCCGCTCCAGGTCCGCCAGCCCGTTCATCGGATCCAGCAGCAGCCCCCGCGACGCTTTGTTTAACGACAGTGCGATCGCGTTGCACGTGAAATCGCGCCCGCGCAAATCTTCCTGGATCGTCGCCGCCGATACCTGCGGCTTGCCCCCCGAGCGCGCGTACTTTTCCTGCCGCGACATCGCGATCTGCGCCGTCACTCCGCTGGGAAACACCAGCTCCACGCTCTTGCGGTTCTCATCCACCGATACGATCTTCGCGGCGCCCTGATCGCTCACCGCCTTCGCTACCTTAAGCGAGTTGCCTTCCACTGAAAAATCCAGATCGCGAATACGGAATCCGGCGA
>CAZKQQ010000014.1:0-61975 GCA_964554945.1 uncultured Solibacteraceae bacterium
GACACCAGCGACCGTCTGTACTTCGAGCCGTTGACCCTGGAAAACGTTCTCAACATTTATGACACGGAAAGGCCCGACGGTGTCATCGTGCAGTTCGGCGGACAGACGCCGCTGAATCTGGCTTTGCCGCTGAAGCGCCTGGGCGTGCCGATCATCGGCACGGATCCGGAGAACATTGATCTGGCCGAAGACCGCAAGCTGTTTGGCAAGCTGCTCGACGATCTGAAGATTCCCTCGCCTCCGAACGGCACCGCCACCAGCGTGGAAGAGGCCTGCGCGGTGGCGCGGCGCATCGGCTACCCGGTTCTGGTGCGTCCCAGTTACGTGTTGGGCGGCCGCGCCATGGTAATTGCCTATGACGAGGAGATGGTCCGCCAGTATATGCGTGAGGCGGTCACGTTCTCGCAGGACCGGCCGGTGCTGGTCGACCGCTTTCTCGAAGACGCAACCGAAGTCGATGTGGATGCCCTCGCCGATGGGGAAGAGGTGCTGATTGCCGGCATCATGGAGCACATAGAAGAAGCCGGCGTGCACTCGGGCGACAGCTCTTGCGTGCTGCCTGCACAGACTCTTTCCGAAAAGGTTCTGGGGATCATTGAGGATTACACGATCCGGCTGGCCAAGGCGCTCAAGGTCATCGGCTTGATGAATGTGCAGTACGCGATCCAGAACGGTACGGTGTACGTTCTCGAAGTGAACCCGCGCGCATCGCGCACGGTTCCCTATGTCAGTAAGGCGACGGGCGTACCGCTGCCGAAGATCGCGGTCGGCCTGATGTGGGGCCGCAAGCTTCGCGATTACGGTCTGAACGTTTCGAAGCTTTCGGTGTCGCAGGACTTCGTCAAATCTCCGGTGTTCCCGTTCAACAAGTTTCATGGGGTGGATCCGGCGCTGGGTCCGGAGATGCGGTCGACCGGCGAGGTAATGGGCGTAGGGATCAATTTCGGCGAAGCTTTCCTAAAAGCGCAGATCAGCGCGGGCAGTCCACTCCCGGAGAAGGGAACAGTCTTCATCAGCGTGAATGATAACCACAAGCGAGAAGCGGTGGACGTCGCCAGGCGCTTTGCGGAGCTGGGTTTTAGCCTGGTAGCGACGCGCGGCACCGCCGCCGCATTGCGCTCCGCCGGTCTGACGTGCAAGACCGTCTTGAAAGTAAACGAAGGCCGCCCCAATGCGGTGGATCTGCTAAAAGGCGGCTCCGTGCAACTCGCGATCTACACGACTACCGGCGCCCCCGCATTCTTTGACGAGAAAGCGATCCGCCGCACAGCCGTACAATACCGCGTTCCCTGCATCACAACCATGAGTGGCGCCCGCGCCGCGGCCGATGCGGTAGCGGCGCGCCGCCGCGATCCGATCCGCGTCTGGAGCCTGCAGGAAATCCACGAAGCGAAGAAGACCGTGGCATAAAGCTACTGTCTTGTGCGGGAGATCGCGCTCATACCAGGTGATCGGTGAACCTGGCGAGCTCCGCTCGTCTGCGCAAGGCAGAGCCTTACGCCACCTGCTCACTAGTGCCGTTACGGAATATGATTCTCTGAAAAAACAAAACCCGGCGGGAGGTTTAGATTCCCGCCGGGCCGCGTCGTTCCAATTTGACCCTGTATTGGTAACTTCCTGGTCCCCTTCTCGTCGGGGCTCCATCCACTATATCACTGCAGCGTCGCCTTCTTGATGTAGTCGAGCTGCGGAAATTCCTTCTCCAGGTACGCATTGCCCTGCTCCTCGATGAGTTGCTGGGCGGGACCCTGGCCGCGCGGCGCTCCCTCGCCATATCCTTTATAAAAATTCTCGACCACTTCCATTCCGGAGATGACCTTTCCAATCGGCGCAAACCCCATGCCATCCAGCCGGGCGTTATCGGCAATGTTGATGAACATCTGGGTGGTGCGGGTGTTGGGTCCCGCCGTGGCGAAGGTCACCATGCCTTTGACGTTGCTCTCCTTCACGGGATCGTCCTGAATTTTGGCGTCCTTCCATTTGCTGGTGACTTGCGGATCGGCGGCGATCCCGAATTGCGCCATGAAGTTCGGCAGCACGCGGAAGAACCGCGCGCCGTTGTAGTAACCGCTCTTCACGAGTTCATAAAAGCGATCCGCCCCCAACGGAGCCCAGTCCCGATGCACTTCGATCACAACCGCGCCCTTGGACGTGTCCATATTCACCGTGTACACGTTGGGAGCCTGGCCTTGCTGGCTGGAGGCCGAACAACCGGCCAATATCAGGAATCCGGCTGTCTTCAGTACCATCTGCAACGTTCGCATTCGTTATCAGTATGCCACGCTGCTGAGCTACTATTTAGATGACGCACAAGGAGGGGAGGTCTTATGGGACCCCGATTTTCCGTGTTTATCGCCGCCGTGATGATGCTTCTGGCGGCGTCGGCGGCCTCTCAGACGGCGCACATTGCCGCGACAACACAAAAGGCCTGGGCTCCTCCGCGGACGCCCGACGGCCGTCCCGATATGCAGGGCTATTGGACCAATTCCACGTTTACTCCCCTGGAGCGCCCCAAGGAACTCGGGACGAAGGAATTCTATACCGAGGCCGAAGCGGCGGCTGTAGAGAAGCAGCGATTGCAGCAGGAGAACAGCCAGTCGCCCGACGATGTCCATTACGACAACGTGGTCTGGCAGGGCGAAAGCTATCAGAAGATTATTTCGAACCGGCGTACGTCGATGATTTTCGATCCGCCGGACGGCAGAATCCCACCGCTCTCTGAGGAAGGGAAGAAGCAGGCCGCTGTACACGCGGCAGCAGCCCGCCGCCGCGAGGCCGCCGCAACCGCCCAGGACCGCACGCTGGCGGAGCGCTGCATCGCCTGGGGCAACGAAGGGCCTCCGATGGTCGGCTCTACGTACAATGCCAATCTGCAGATCATCGAACCGCCGGGCGCTTTTGTGATCCACCACGAAATTATCCACGGCATCCGCAATATTCCATTGGACGGCAGCACCCATCTGGCGGCCGGGATTCATCAGTTGGACGGAGATTCGCGAGGCCATTGGGAAGGTGACACGCTTGTGGTCGACACGACCAACTTCAACGATGAGACGCCTTTTCGCGGACCGCCCTCCAACACCCGGCAGGACATTTTTTCCGATCACAACATGCACGTGGTCGAGCGTTTCACCATGACCGATCCGAATACAATCCTGTACCGGTTCACGGTGGACGATCCAACAGTATGGACAAAGCCCTGGTCCGGCGAACTGGTGATGCGCCGGTTTGAGGGTCCGATCTTCGAGTACGCCTGCCATGAGGGCAATTACGGTCTGAAGAACATCCTGGCAGGTGCCCGCCAGGAGGAGCAAAAGGCCGCTGAAGCTTCCGGAAGTAAATAGGGTCTCGTGAACGATCTCCGGTACGCGCTGCGAAGCCTCCGGCAGAGCCGCGCTTTCACGATCACGGCGGTCGCCGCGCTGGCACTGGGCATTGGCGCCAACACTGCGATTTTCACGGTCGTCAACACAGTAATTCTCCATCCATTGCCTTATCCGGATTCGGACCGCATCGTCAACGTGGGACGGTCCGACGGCGATGCCGTCTCGGAGCCGGTCTTTACGTTCTGGCAGCAAAACGACCCCGGTTTCGAGGATCTGGCCGCCTACCACACCGGCGGCCGGATGACCCTCAACGGCGGCGACCGGCCGGAGCTGGTGGACACAATCTCCGCCTCGCGCAACTATTTCCGGCTGTTCGGCGCGCGCACCGTTGTGGGCCGAAGCTTCTCGGCGACCGAAGACAGCCCCGGCGGGCCGCGGGTAATGGTTCTCAGCTACGGTTTATGGCAGCGCCGGTTTGGTGGCGACTCGGGACTTCTGGGCAAGAGCTTCCTGCTCGGCGGCGTCCCCTATACCGTGATCGGTGTCCTGCTGCCTGGCTTCCGGTCCGAGCCTCCCGCCGACGTTTGGATTGCCTTGCAGCCCGATCCGAACAGCACGAATCAAGGCAGCATCTTGACGGCCTCCGCGCGTCTGCCGCTCGGAATTACGTTGACCCAGGCGAACGCGTGGATCGCGGCGCTCGGCAAGCGTTTTGTTGAGACGCGCCCCGGGGCTTTTTACGATCCCAAGATGGGTGTCGCCTATTTGCAACAGAACCTGACCGGCAAAGCGAGGCCGGCGCTGCTGATTTTGCTGGGTGTGGTCGGATTGGTGCTGCTGATCGCGTGCGCCAATGTCGCGAATCTTCTGCTGGCCCGCGGCGCCGGGCGGCAGCGCGAAATGGCCATTCGCGGCGCGGTAGGCGCCGGACGCGGGCGCATCGTGGTCCAGTTGCTGACCGAAGGCCTCCTGCTGGCGTTTGCCGGCGGCGCTGTCGGGCTGGTGTTGGGTTCGTGGGGTGTGCGTGTCCTGGTGGCATTCGTGCCGGGCGATTTGCCGCGGCTCCGGGAAATGGCCGCTGTTCCCGCGCTCGATCCGTTTGTCGCGGCCTTCAGTTTCGGGCTGGCGAGCTTTACGGGCATTGTGTTCGGGCTGGCCCCGGCTTTCCAGCTCTCGCGCACGGACCTCACGTTGGCGCTCAAGGCTTCGGGCAGCCGCGCTGGCGCCAGCCGGAACCAGAGCCGCGCGCGCGCCGCGCTGGTGGCGACCGAGGTGGCGCTGGCGGTCGTGCTTCTCTGCGGCGCGATATTGTTGATCCGCAGTTTCGCCGCTTTGCACAGTGTTAACCTCGGGTTCGAGGCGCAGCAACTGCTCGCCATGGACATCTCGCTGTCCGGACCCGGCTATGCGAAGTCCAGCGAAGTGGCACGCGTCGCGCAGAATTTCGTCGAGCGGGCGGAGCGGATTCCGGGTGTGGCCTCCGCCGCGGTTGCGAGCGCCGCGCCGCTTTCGGGCTGGATGGACATGGTCTTCAAGATTCCCGGCCGTGCCGCGCCTGCGGGGAGAAAGTTCACCGGCGACGTTCAGTGGCGGATCGTCTCGTCCCACTATTTCGAGGTCCTCCGCATTCCCTTGCTTTCCGGCCGGCTGTTCCGCGAACGCGAAACGCGCCCCACCGTCGTGGTGAACCAGGCGTTCGCCCGGCGGTTCTGGCCGGATACAAATCCCATTGGTCAGACGCTCATCATTGGCCCCGAACTGGGCCGTGCCTACGAGGTGGGCGCGACGGAAATCATCGGCGTGGTCGGTGATACACGTCTGCGTTTGGAAATCGAGCCGCAGCCGGTCATGTATCAGACGGCTTCGCAAATCCCCGATGCCGATACGGTGCTGGTAGCCGGTTTCGACCCCAGCGCGGTTTTGATTCGCACGCGGCCCGGAGTGGCGCCGATGAGCGTCGGCCCTGCTGTGCGGCAAGCTCTCGAAGCCGATCGCCTCGCCGGGGGCAAAGTCCGGACCATCGAACAAATCAGCAGCGATTCAACCGCGCAGCGGAATTTCAACCTGTTGCTGCTGGGTTTATTCGCGGCGATCGCGCTCGCGCTGGCCGCGGTTGGCATCTACGGAGTAATGTCGTATTCGGTCGAGCAGCGCACGCCGGAAATCGGCATCCGCACCGCGCTCGGCGCCAGCTCGGGCGACACGCTACGACTGGTCCTGCGGGAGGCGTTGGGAATGACGGGGGCGGGTGTGGCGGCCGGTCTGGCGGCTGCCTTCGGACTCACCCGGCTTCTGGCCGCGCAATTGTTCGGCGTCAAGCCGACCGACCCCCTGACTTTCGGGGCCGTTCCGTTGATCGTGATCGCGGTGGCGCTCGCAGCGGCGTATGTCCCGGCGCGGCGAGCCAGCCGCATTGACCCGCTGGTCGCGTTGCGCTACGAATAGCCCGCATGCCCGGTATATACTGTCAGCTACCGGACATCCATGACTAGAATTGTTCTGCTGGCGCTGGCCGTGGGTGTGATTGCCGGAGCCCAAGCGCGCGGTAAGGAGAAGAGGAAAGGCTTTCCACAACCCGCGTCCGCACGCGAGGTCACCCTTTCCGAAATCCCAGGCGTGGTCGCGGCGGGCGCGAAATGGACGCTCGCCTGGCAGGGCACCGACAATGCCGACGGCATTATCGGCACGTCGGATGGCGGCCTGTTGTTCGCGCAGGAACAACCCAGCCGCGTCAGCAAACTCGACCGTAACGGTAAGGTTTCGGTGTTCCTGGAGAACACCCACGGAACCGGCGCGCTTGCCATTGATTCGAAAGGTCGCATTCTCGGCGCGGAGAGAACCTGTACCGACCCCGGCGGCAAGCCGGATCAGTGTGCCGAACCGACGGCGGTAGCGATCCTCGCGCCCGAACGCAAGATCTTGGCGGACGATTTCAACGGCAAAACGCTCGGCCGCCTTAACGATCTCATGGTCGACAAAAAAGGTGCAGTCTATTTCAATGGTGCAGGGACATTTTATGTGAATCCGCAAGGTCAGGTCAGGAGCGTTGGCGAGAACATTCGTACCAATGGCATTCTGCTTAGCCGGGATGAGAAAACGCTCTATGTGACCAACGGCGGACAGATTCTTGCTTTCGATATCGAACTCGATGGCACGGTCAAGAACCAGCGCGTATTCGCCATGCTCGAGGCCGGCGGCCCCGGCGACGGGATGGCGATCGACTCGGCGGGCCGGCTGTACGTTTCTTCGCCCCCGGGGATCCAGGTGCTCTCTCCCGAAGGAAAATATCTTGATTTGATCCCGACGCCGCGCGAGGCTATCAGCGTCGCTTTCTCCGGGCCTGAAAAGAAGACGCTGTACTTCGTCGGCAGCGGAGCGCTGGGACCGGATGGAAACGAGTTTCGCACTCCCGACGACGTCCGGAACAACGCCAAGAGTATTTATAAGATCAGCATGCGGGCCCGCGGTTTTGGAGGCAGGGCGAAATAGATATGCGACATATTTTCAGGATTCCCGCGATCGCTCTGATCGCGTTTGCGCCTGTGATGGCTGTGATGGCGCAGCAGGCAGCGCCCGACCTGATTCTCGCGAACGGGAAGATCATTACGGTAGATGACCGGTTCACCATCGCGCAGGCAGTGGCGATTCGCGGCAATCGCATTGTCGCGGTTGGCACAAATTCCGAAATCGCGCAACTCGCCGGACCGAACACTCGAACCGTCGATCTGCGAGGACGCGCCGTGATCCCCGGCCTGATTGATAACCACATGCATCTCCTCCGCGCGGCTGCCACCTGGACCAAGGAGCTTCGCTTCGATGGCGTGGAATCGCGTAAACAGGCTATGGAGATGCTGCGCGCCCGTCTCAAAATGGCGGCTCCCGGAGAATGGGTCTACAACATCGGCGGCTGGACGCATCAGCAATTCGCCGATGATCCGAAGCCGTTCACGCGGGAGGAACTTGATCGAGTCGCGCCCGAGAACCCGGTGGCGCTGCAGGAATCCTACTACCAGGTGTTTCTGAACAGCCGGGCCTTGGGCGCGCTGGGTATTGAAGCGAACGCACCGGACCCGCCGGAATTTGTCAAAGGCTCGATTCAACGCGACGCCGCCGGAAAGCCCACCGGTGTCATCCGTGGCGATATTGCGGCCACCCGGCCCGTCGCCGCCAAGCTTCCAAAGGTCGCGGCCGATCAGTTGGAGGCCGCCACCGCCACATTGTTCAAGGATATGAATCGCGCCGGCCTGACTTCAGTGGGTGTCCCCGGCTGCAACGCTGATGTTCTCGAGATTCTCGAAAAGTGGAAAACACAAGAGCGCTTGAACGTCCGAATATTCTGCATCGATGGCGCCGCCGCCGGGACATCGGAGCAGGTGGATCGTGCCATTGGCCAAATCGGCAAGATAAGAATGTTTCAGGGCGACAGCTTCATCGATAACATCTTCTTCGGAGAAAGCGTGTACGGCCCGCTGCATGACCCGATGTTCGCGCTCAAATCGGACCCGAGACCCGATCAACTCGAGCAATGGCGGCGGATGGCCATGGAAATCGCCAAAGCCGGCCTTCCCCTGCACGTGCACGCCGAACTGCACGACACCATTGATGGGTTCCTCGATCAGATCGAGGCGATCAACAAGGAGCATCCCATCAGGGGCCTACGGTGGACACTGGCGCATATCAACCAGATCAACGCTTCTGAACTCGACCGCATGAAGCGCCTAGGCATGTATGCTGCCGTGCATCCTTGGGCTGTGATTAATGGGGCGATTATGCATGAAGGGTTCGGCGGCGGCGCCGACGACATGCCTCCGCTGCGCACGATCCAGAATAGTGGCATCATGTGGGGTCTCGGAACCGACGGCACCGCGGCCAATCAGACGCTGCCGTTTATGACTCTCTACTTTGCCGTGACAGGCAAGATGGTCGGCGGCACGAAGGTTATCCGCCAGACGATCAGCCGCGAAGACGCGCTGATCGCGCATACCCGCAAGAACGCCTATTTCGTCTTTCAGGAAGACAATCTCGGATCGATCCAGCCCGGCAAACTGGCCGACCTGGTGGTTCTCGACCGCGATTACCTGACCGTTCCTGCCGACCAGATCAAAGACATCAAGCCGGTAATGATGATGGTCGCCGGGCGTATTGTGTATGAATAGGTAAATAGGGCGGAGTTTACCGAGGGCGTTGTGTAGGGCGCGAAGCCCCAGGGTTTTCCGCTCACTCGATCGCGCTTCGCGCGGGACTCAAGGCAGAACTTTATGGCACCGAGTATAATTGTCACCTGACAGGAGGAGATCATGCCGCATGCGCTGAAAGTTCTTGTAGGATTCGGAGTGGCCGCGATGATGTCGGGCCAATCCGGTTCTTCCGGTCTGGTGATGCAACGCAACCTGTCGCTCGCGATGGCTAAGACCATTGCCGAAGCGACCATTTCGGCCTGCAAGGAGAAGGGCTACAGCACCGCCGCAGTGGTTGTGGATCGCGCCGGCCAGGTAATGGTAATCCTCCGTGACGAGCAGGCCAGCGCACAGACCGCCGAAATGGCCCGCCGCAAAGCATACACCGCCCGCATGTTCCGCTTGACCAGCCTGGAGTTCCAGAAGCGCACTGCCGAACCGAAGTACGCCGCGCAACGCGATGTGGCCGATATTCTCGCCTTGGGCGGTGGAGTTCCGATTCTAGTCGGTAACGAGGTAATTGGTGGTGTCGGTAGTTCCGGTTCGAGCCAGGAACAGGACGACGCCTGCGCTAAGGCAGGCGTTGCCAAAGTAGCCGAGATGCTGAAATAGCGGCGACCTGGGTCCGTTCGCCCTAACTTACGGCAGCAGCGCGGTAATGTTTCGCTTCGGCACTTGGCCGACCTTAATGCGCGTGATCTCTTTCATGCCTTGGATGTCTACCACCGATACCGAGTTCGACGCCGCATTCGCCACGTAAGCGCGCTTGCCATCCGGGGTAAGCGTCACCCAATCCGGCGACTTGCCGACCTCCACGCTGCCCAAGAGCTTCAGGTCGGGAATCGAATACATGTAGATCGAGCTGTTCAGGCGGCTGTTCACCACCAGTGTCTTTCCATCGGAGGTCACGGCCATGCCGTGCGATTCATTGCCGCCTTCGGGGAAAGTGGCCTTGCCCGGAGGCAGGTCCGGCAGCTTGATGCGATTGATTTCTTTGTGGCTGGCGAAGTCCACGACTGCAAATCCGTTGAACCGCGAAAGCTGCACGAAGATCCACTTGGTGCTGCCGTCGGGATTAGTGGCGAACGCCAGCGGCCGGATCCCCAGATCCATCTCGAGTGACCAAACCGGCTCCTCGGTTTTGGAATCGATCACGGTAATGACCTTCGACGGAATAGAGCCGGACACCACAAACCTTCCGTCCGGCGTGACGTACGTATTGTGCACCGCGCCTTTTACGGGGATACTTTTGACCCGCTCCATCGATGTCGTATCGATCACATCGACCGCACCCGGCGCTACTGCAATCGAAACGTACACACGCCGCCCATCTTTGCTGATCGCGATATTGTTGGGATGGCCGGTCAGCGGAATTCTTCTGGTGACGTCCAGAGTCTTGGCGTCGACCACGTCGAGCGTGCGCTCGGCCTCGTCGCTCACGTAGTAATGGCTCCCATCGGGAGCCGCCGCGGCTCCGTGATTCACCTCAATGCCGTGAATGGTTCCAACTACCTTATTGGTGGCCGGATCAATGATGGAGACGTCATCGCCTGCGCTATTGGTTTGGATGATCCGCACCGTGCTTGCCGCCAACGGCAGAGCCAGCAGCAGTCCAAGATGCACCAAACGGGGACGTATCGCGGTCAGGTTCATGGTTATCAAGCGCTCCTCAGGGCTTGATAAAGCATAGTCATTACGGATTTTAGAGTCAAGCGGAGGGGGTTATTCTTTGTTAGCTCCGCCCCCGCAGTCGCGCCATTTCCCGGCGTTCGCGTTTGGAGGGCTTCCCCACTCGCGACGATTCAATTTGCGGCATAGCCTTGCGTTGCTCGACTAGTTTCGTGCGCTGCTCCCGGCTGGCGGCGGTCTCCCGGTATAGCGTTTGGGCCACTGAGGCTGGACCGCGCATCTCGCTGAGAAGCAGAACCTCCACCTGAAACTCGCCTGAATCGTTCCTGATCTGTAGGAAATCGCTTATCCGAACATCTCGCGCCGGTTTGGCTAGCTGGCCGTTGGACTGGATTCTGCCGAGATCGCAGGCTCGCGCGGCCAGTGACCGGGTCTTGAAAAACCGCGCCGCCCAGAGCCATTTGTCCATGCGCACACCGTCCATGATCCCAATTCTCGCGCCGATGTAGCTGATTTACGAGCTTACCGCGCAGGGGATGCAACTTTCGGTACAGCCAAGTAGCCGATAATACGTTCGTGCTGAACCTCGTTCACCACAAGTTCGTAAGGTTGCCGCGAGCGGGAGACGTAGAATTGAACCGGCTCGTTGACGGATCGGTCTTTCTTTTCGACCATTTTGTCGTCCGCAATCACGTCCAGCGTGAACCTGTTACGCTTGGGATCAGTCTTGCGTACAACCACGTTAATATTCGCGATTCGTTGTGGCTCTCCGGTCTTCCTCAGGTCGAAGTTAATGTAATTGCGGTCGCCAAGCGCCCGCAACGCTGCCAGTTCCTTCGCATTGGTGGCTATGAGTCCCCTCTGCACACCCAAATCGCCCTGAACATTCTTCAGATCGCCGGATACGCGATCCACCGTGGAGCGCGTATCAGACACCTGTGCACCCACTGCAGTGACCCGGTTGGAGACCTCCCCGACTCGGGCGCTGTTGCTGCTGGCGGCCTGTCTCATTTCACCTAGCGCGCTGGCTAGCTGCTCCTGCGTTTTTCGCTGTTCCGATTGTAGTCTCCGGGCTAGTTCGTTGGCGTGTCGAGTGGCATTACGATTCGCCTGATCGGCCGTCCGGATCATCTGTGTGCGCTGGCTGTCGAACTGACTGCGCAAATCGTCGATGTTCTTCGCTGTGGCAGCCGCAAACGTTCCGCCGCTGACTCGGACCGCGGCCAAATCGGTTTGCACCGACGCCTCAAGCTGATTCAGTCGCTGTTCGAGATGATTGGTGGCCCAATAAAAATAAATGTTACCGGCGATGAGAATCGCCATCAAGGTGAGAATCAGCGCAAAATGCCATGCGGGCCCGCCCGTCTCTTCGCCACCCGCGACAGGCCGGCTATCCATAATTCTGGGTGTCACCGTGAGCTCCTGGTTGTAACGTTCGGATTGTCTCTGAACCGAAGCCGTTCCTCTCAGGCTGTGCAATCTTCCCTCCACAAAACACCCGACTAGTACTGTTGTCCCATGACCTCAGCCATTAACCAGCCCGCGCTTTCGAACTCACAAAAATGTATAATCGAAAACTCTGGTCACCACAACAGACCCAACCCACCGCGGGTTGGGGCAGGAGCCCCTGGATGTTCGACACGAATAGGTGTTACTGCAAACATTCGATCCAGCGCAAACCCTGGAACCCTCTGTTTCGCTTGGGCCTCGCTACAGGCATCATCTGGTTAGCCGCCGCGCCTTGTTTCGGCGCTTCGGAAGATGCCGAGCGCCTGGACGAGCCCGCCGTTACGATTGTCCCCCGCGCGCCGCGCGATCAGACCATTCGTGATCGGAGCAATGGCACAATTCGGCTCGATGTAAAGGCGATTCTGGTTCCAGTCACCGTGACGGACCCGCAGGACCGGCCGGTGGAGGGGCTCCAAAAGGAAGACTTCCAAATCTTTGAAGACAATGTCAAACAGGAGATCATTTCCTCCTCCATCGAGGACGCTCCGGCATCGGTGGGCCTGATCTTCGATTCGAGCGGAAGCATGGGGAATAAAATTACCCCCTCCGTGGATGCCGTCGAGCAGTTCTTTAAGACCACCCTGCCGGGCGATGAATTCTTGCTCGTCCGTTTTGCCGATAAGCCGCAGTTTATGGGCGGTTTCACCCCGGACATCATGGAAATTTCAGGATGGTTGCATTCCATGCACGCCGCTGGCTGGACAGCCCTGAATGACGCGATCTACCTGGGTATCCAAAAAATGAAGGCCGCCAAGAACGGCCGCAAGGTGATCCTGGTGTTTTCAGACGGTGGTGATAACAATAGCCGGTATTCCACGCGGGAGATTCGGAACCTGGTGCGGGAGTCTGGTGTAGGCGTCTACACGATCAGCTTCTATCAGGGATCCCGCCTGCTCGAAAGCATATCCGACGAAACCGGCGGGCGCCTGATTCATGTGCACCATCTATCGGATCTTCCCGAAGCTGTCGAAAAACTGAGCCGGACCATTCGAAGCCAATACGTGCTCAGCTATTATTCCAGCAATTCCCAAAACGACGGCAAGTATCACCGCGTGCGCGTTGAACTAAGCCAGCCGGCGCTGCGCGTCTCCTGGCGCCACGGATATTACGCTCCGCTCGATTAACGGCGAGGAAAGGCCAGGACGCGGTGCTAGTGACCCTGGCCCACGTGCCGCTTAGTGGATGGAAACGACCGTCAACTTATCACCCGACTCGGTGCCGCTGACCGTCACTTGAATGTTCTTGCCGGCGGCCGAAGCGTCCGACCACTTCTTCTTTGCCGTGAAGGCTTCCCTGGCGCGTTCGTTTCCGACAGAATCAAACTTCATCACGTGACCGTCCTTCATCCGTAGGCCAAAGTCCGTTGTGTTGGCGGATGCCGTACAGCTTTGACTGGCATCTCCCGCGCGGTTTGCGTCGCCCGTTTTGTTGGCCGACGAAGATTCCGTCTTCGACTTAGCGGAGGAAGACCGGTCGGCTGTTGACTGGCTCTGCGGCGTCGTGGCAGAACTGGAACTCGACCTGCCGGCCGCGCAACTTTCATCGACGAGCGTGCCCTTATAGGTTTGGGTCTTTAGCTCGGCCGAGTTTTGTGTCTTGTCATCGGACTTGCTGGATGTGGAGGTCTTGCTTTGAGCCTGCGTAGCGCTCTGGTTGTCCGGCTGCGCCGTGGCTCCCTTGCGGGAGTCGTCAGGTTTTTGAGCTAGACAAATTCCCAGAGGAATGATTAGCCCGGCGGCGATTAGCGAAGCTTTCATAATGCACCTCATCGCTATTTTGCCGGGACCCCCGGCATCTGCGCAGTTCGAATAGGCACGTTGGGGCCGCTACCTGCGAAGTTGAGCACTCTGCCGAGCACGCGCGCGGAGATGTATTTCGCCTCACAGTTGATCGCCAAATTTTAAGGAAATGGCGGATCCATTCGCTTTTCACACGCTTTCAGCAAGCGAATGACTATTGAAAAGTTATCCTTTGGCCGATCTCCTTATACAGCTTTATGTCCCGCATAACCGTTTCATATGTTGAGTTTAGGAAGGCACAGCTGGATGAAATTACAACTGTTTGTACTGTTATTGAGCGGCTCGGCTATCTTGACGCCCGTTTCGGCGCAAATGAGCGTGTCGTTGGCGCCATCGGTCGACTCGCCAGCCCCTCTCGGAACTGTTATAAATTGGGCCGCTACTGTAACACACGCGAGCCCTGGAACCTTATGGTACCGTTTTCGGACACAACCGATGGCTCCCGCCACCGCCGAGGTTTCGGTTCCGATCCGCACGGGGAGTCGGGGTTATCTACCCGAGCGCAGTCAAAAGAGATCTGCGGCCCAACTTGCATCGGTCGGAATCTCGCGGATTGTCGTCGACTACGGCCCCAAATCGTCCTTCACCTGGAGCACGATCGAACGGGAAGGCGTCTATAGAGTCGAGGTTTCGGTGCAAAACAACGATACCGGTGAGTCGGCATCCGCCGCGGTTCTGTTCGAATTCACGTCGTTGAGCAACGGTGCCGCCGCGGTGGTTACTCCTACGACCCATCCTCTGGTGTTCCTCTATAGCGCGCCCGCGTGCCCGCTTGGTGAGAGCATGAGAGTACAGTTTGAATCCGCGGACGGTCTCCTTCAAAGCACGCCATATAAGCCGTGCGATTCCCAAAGCAGCATGAACTTCTATCTGGCTGGCGTGCGCGCGAGCTCACAATACACGGCTTGGCATGCCATCCTGACACCCAATGAGGAAGTCACCAGCGCCCCAATACCGTTCTCGACAGGGGATATAGCCGTACATGCCCCGGCGGTGGTGCCGCTGACCTCATTGATCCCCGTGACGGACGGAATCCTCCTCCAGAGCATTCTGCAGGCGCCGGCAATTGCTACGGACCTGACCGGACACGTCGTCTGGTACGGGCCTCCCGGCTTTGCGTTTTTTACCCGGCCTCAGACCGGTGGAACATTTCTCGGAATTCACGAGGACGGAACCAAGGACGCGTCTCAACAATGGTTCCGCGAATTCGACTTGGTCTTCAATACCGTTGCCGAGACCAATGCCGCCCGGGTTAATCAACAGCTCGCGGCGATGGGAAGGCATCCGATTAACGCCTTCCACCACGAAGCGAGAAAATTACCAAATGGCGGCTACTTGGTCCTTGCCGATTCGGAAAGAATCCTGACCGACGTTCAAGGCCCCGGCGATGCGGATGTGATCGGCGATACCATTCTGGTCTTGAACGCCAATTTGCAGGTAACGTGGGCCTGGGATTCCTTCGACCATCTGGATGCTCGCCGCATGGCTATCCTCGGCGAGAGTTGCGTGTATCCGGCTGGTTTGGTGTGCGCTCCTTTTTATCAGGCCAAAACCGCCAATGACTGGCTGCACGGTAACGCGCTCCAACTGACGCCGGATGGAAACATCCTGTTCTCCATTCGGCATCAGGACTGGATCATAAAGATCGACTACCAGAACGGCGCGGGCACCAGCGATGTCCTCTGGCGTCTCGGCCAGGACGGCGACTTCCAGATCAACGGGTCGGATGCGTCGCCTTGGTTTTCTCATCAACATGATCCGAATATGGAGGGCGACGGCGCCACACTCGCTGTTTTTGATGATGGGAACACGCGGGCGGCGGGCGGCGCCTCGATCCACAGCCGCGGTCAAGTCCTGCAACTCGACGAAACTAACCGTACCGCAACGTTACTGTTAAACGGCGATTTGGGCACGTATTCCTACGCGCTCGGTTCCGCGCAGCGGCTCCGGAGCGGCAACTATCATTTCGACTCTGGTATCGCGCCGGACCCCTCGGGCCACGGCGGCATGGTGGCGCAGTCGGTGGAACTGGATATGAGCGGTCAAATTGTTTATGGCATTCAGTTTGGCGCTCTCGAGTACCGGTCATTCCGCATGCCCGATCTCTATACAGCGCCCTAACAGTACCCAACGCTCTCAGTACCTGGCGCTGGTACTGGGGGCGTGTGTTCCTCCATTCCTGTAAGCGGGAACCTCTGATAGAATCATCCCGGCATGCAGATAGCCGACACCACTTTGTGGGAAGGGATGATCCGGGCCGCGATCCTCGGCAGTTGATCCGCGAACCCGGGCAGGAAGCCCGTAAATGTATCCAGGAAGCATCCCCAGGCGCGCTTTCCTGAAAGGCGCCGGTGGGGCGTTGCTCGCGGCTGGTGGCGGTCGCGCGGTGGCGCCGCAGCCTCCCAATTTCATTCTGATTCTCTGCGACGACCTCGGTTATGGCGACCTGCATTGCTACGGGTCGCCCATCGAGACACCGAACATCGATCGCATGGCACGCGAGGGAGTGCGTTTCGAGCAATTCTATTCCACCAGCAATGTCTGCTCGCCGTCGCGAGCCTCGCTGCTGACCGGCCGCTACGCGCCGCGCGTCGGCGTGCCGGACGTTCTACCTTCTGATGCCACTACCGGTCTTGCCCCCTCAGAAACCACGATTGCCGAGATGCTCAAGCCGGCCGGCTATCAGTCCATGTGCATCGGTAAATGGCACTTGGGGCGGCTCCCTCAGTATCTCCCCACCAGCCGCGGCTTCGATCAATACTATGGCATTCCTTATAGCAACGACATGGCTCCGTCGGTGCTGTTACACAACCAAGCCGTCGTCGAAGCGCCCGTCCAACTGGAGACCTTGACCCGCCGATACACGCAGCAGGCTGCGAGCTTCATTCAACGCTCCAGGGACAATCCATTCTTTCTGTTTTTATCGCATACATTCCCGCATATTCCGTTGGCTGCCTCACCCGCGTTCAAAGGCAAATCAGGCCTCGGTTTGTATGGGGATGTAGTGGAGGAACTCGATTGGAGCGTCGGACAGGTACTGCAATCGCTTAAGGACAATGGCGTCGACGATAACACGCTCGTGATTCTGACCAGCGACAACGGGCCATGGTACGAGGGCAGCGCCGGCAATCTTCGCGGACGCAAAGGTTCGAGCTACGAAGGCGGCGTGCGCGAGCCGTTCATCGCTCGGTGGCCGGGCCGGATTCCAGCGGGTTCGGCGCGCCCGCACGGACCGCGCGTCAGCCAGACCATGGCTACCACGTTGGATATCCTGCCCACCCTGGCGCGCCTGAGCAACGCGACGCTTCCCGCCAAGCCTCTGGATGGCGTCGACATCTGGCCGGTGCTGGCGAATCAGCCAATGGAGGCGAAGCGGGACATCTTCCTGTACTTCGATAGCTGGAACTTGCAGTGCGCCCGTCTCGGGCCGTGGAAACTGCACGTTGCCCGATACGACGATTTCGCGTGGAGCCCCGATCCGGCGGGCGGCCGCCACAATCTTCCATTGTTCGAGCCCGAGCTCTATAACCTGGAGCGCGATCCGGACGAGAGCTACAATGTCGCCGCCGAGAATCCGCAGATCGTCGCCGACATCCAACAGCGCATGCAGCAGATGCTCCCGACTTTTCCCGCCGAAGTGATGGCTGCCTGGCAAACCACGATGAGCCGCCGAGTGGCGCCCACGCCTGCGGGCGCCTTGCCGGTCATTCAGCCCTGAGCGCCCATGGCTTCGAGCTTGATTTCCATACTGCCTGCGGGTGCCGCGGATTTCAGCGCCGTTCCGCGCCTCCACTCCCTGCTCATCAAACCGGTCTCCGCCCTCTGCAATCTCGATTGTGAATATTGCTTTTATCTCGATCGTGCAGCTGATCCCTACAAGGACTTGCCTGCGCGGCGAATGACGCTCGAGACACTCGAACGGCTGGTCGACAGCTATTTGTTCTACTCCTATCCCCGGAGTAGCTTCATTTTTCAGGGGGGGGAGCCCACCCTGGCGGGTCTGCCGTTCTTTGAAAAGCTGATCGAATTCCAGAAATGCTATGGACGCCCAGGTCAGAGCGTCAGCAACGCTCTGCAGACGAACGGCATGATGCTCGACGAAAAATGGTGCGAATTTCTCCGTGAGTACAACTGGTTCGTCGGTCTCTCGCTCGATGGGCCCGAGGCGGTGAACGACCTCTACCGCTATAACAAGGAAGGGAAGGGCACCGCCGCCCGTGTCCTCCAGAGTCTCGAGTTGTTGCGGAAGCACAACGTCGAATTCAATGTGCTCTGCGTTCTCAGTCCCGCTAATGTCGGCAGAGCCGCCGAGGTATATCGATTTTTTCGTGATGCTGGCGTGACTCACCTCCAGTTCATTCCAGCCGCCGAATTTGACAAAAGCGGTAACCCTCTCCCCTTTAGCATTACCTCCGAACAGTACGGCCGCTTCCTCATTGAATTATTCGAGGTGTGGTGGCCCGATCGCCGGAAACTTCATATCCGGTTCTTCGATAACATTGCCGAAAGCCTGGCCGGCGAGAAGCCGTCCACCTGCACGATGCACGAGACCTGCGACAGCTATGCGGTAGTGGAATATAACGGCGATGTGTTCCCGTGCGATTTCTTTGTTGAAACAGGATGGAAGCTCGGCAACATTACGGTGGATTCCTGGAGCGAAATCGCGCGCCGCAGCCGGCGTTTCCAGTTCGCGTCCAAGAAGACACTGTTCCATCCGGAATGTCAGGCCTGCGAGTACCAGTCGATCTGCCATGGGGGCTGCCCGAAGTTCCGCGCGGGGCCGCGCGGAAAATTCGAAGATCTCGATTACTTTTGCGGCGCCTACAAGACGATCTACGCCAGAGCTGCCGGTCCACTGCGCGCCGAAATCAGTCGGGCCTCGATGGCCGGGCTGCTCACGGCCGCGCGATAATGGGACGGCTCCATGGATAAGGGAAGCGAATGCCGTGAGGGGGGTACTCCTCCGCTTCGAATTCGATGCTGCGGAACCCGGCCCTGGAAAGCTCGTGTTCCAAGCCGCCTTTAGTAAACAGGCGCATCTCCAGCGCCAGTCCTGGTCCGCCATGAAATACCAGGTTTTCAAAGCACTCGATCATCCCGTCCCGCCGCCGGTTCGTCAGCGTCCAAGCGCCGTTCTCTTCTGAGAGTTTCCAATCAAAAAGATCCGGGAAATGTTCTCGCGTATTCCCGAGGCAGGGCCCGGCGCCCCCATCGAAAACCGGATCTTGGAAACGCTCGACCGCGCCCGTGCGTTTCCGATTCACGATGATCCAGTGCTCGTCTTCGCGGATGAGCTTCCAGTCATACAACTCGGGTAGTCTCTGCGCGCCATCGCCGTCCCAGATCCAAGGGACTGTCAGCAGGAGCACTCCGGACGGCTTCAGCAAGCGGAATGCATTGCGAAAGGCCGGTGCCACGGGAGGCTCGACATGCTCAAAGACTTCACTCGCGATCAGAAAATCCAGTGCGCCGACGGGCGAATCATCCGAGCGTATGTCGAACCGAGGTTCGCGATGGAAGTAAGTATTTCGGTAGGTAAAACTCTCGGCCAGGCGCGCGGCCAGAACCTCGGGATCCGTCAAGCCGATTCCCGCAATCGATCGCTCCCGCGGAAATTTCGAGAGAGGCAGGCTGTGGCCAAAAAGCTCTCGCGAGAGCCGGTGCGCCAGCCATCGGATCCGGAAATTCGAACCGCATGGGCACGAAGCCAACTCCGGATTGTAGAGGTGCGCAGGCTCCAGAGTGTTCTTGTTCCCGCAAAGATTGCAGGTAAACGCTGTGCCGCTCAACGTTATTGTCTGCCCTCCGCGACGCGTGCCCATAATCGCTGGATTGCCAGCCACAGCGCGGCCAGCACCAGCATGTCGAACTCGGCATGGAAGAGCAGGTGATGCCGTGCCAGATCCAGGGCATCGGCCAGCGAGGCAATCAGCATTTCAGTAAGTGCCGTCCCAATCAAAACCACGGCTCCGGCCATAACGCCATCATTCAACCCGTCGCGCTGCTTGATCAGCGCAAAAATCGTCAGGCCCGCGATCCCGAGGAATGTCAGCAGCAGGCGTAGCGCGTGACCATAAAACAACCGGCGCTTAAGATCACTCCACCAGGCGAATGATTCACTTTCGGCGTTCGGTGGGCGTCCGGCGCTGATGGGAAAATTACCAACCCGCTCCCGCTCTCGGCCGGCTTGGGCTAATCCGTTTCGCAGCGCGCGCCAACCGTCTCTTGGATGAGTCAGGTAGAACTGCGCCAGCTTCGCATAGGAGATCCTCTTTGTGAAAACTTTGGAAAATGCCGGATCGCCCATTTTGGAGCCAGGTGAGTAAGCGGTCCTACCGATCCATACGCGGTCGTTGCCATTCAGACCTAGATCGGCCATGGTGCGATCCACGTCTTGCGAATTGGGCAGGATCTGAAAGAACACTACGTTGAAGCAATTGTTTGCCGAATAGCCAGGCGGAGCCTCGAAGCGGGCCGTAGCCCACGCGGTGACCAGCACCAGTGCCCCAACTGCCGAGGCCGCGAGTTTTCGTCCGCCCCATAACGGACCGCGCGCCACCCATACCAGAGCCGCGATCCAAAAACCCCAAACCGCGTGCTGTGGCTTAGAGCTAATGAGGAACACGCTGCTTGCCACGAACAGAATCGCGTCGCTGCGCCCTCTCCACGTGATCGCACGCAAATAAAATACCGCGGCTAACAACAACATGAGCAATGAACTCACGTCCATATAGAGCGAGTTCAGGTAACTGACGTACATTACGTCGGTAAAAACGAAAAGAATTGCCGCGCAATACCCCAGTTGAACTCCTCGCGAGGTGCGAGCCACGAGAGGCACAAACAATGTAACAGCCAGCAGGAACAACCCGCTGTGCACGATTCCAGCTAGCCGAATATCGAGCGAACCATCTTTCCCCATCACGCGGCTGATCAGTAGGGCAATTCGGATGAAGACCTGCTCGGAGGAAGAGAAACCCGGATCATAGTGGAAATTCGGCTGCCACGGATAGCGCACGCCGATGTATTCCCAATAGGCGGGACTGGTAAGTCCATACTGTCCGATCAGTTTGGAGAAATCGCCGTTATCAGCTACGCCGACGATGGGCGGCGCCAGCAGTTGGCAGAAAAGCACTATTGCCGCCGCCGCCACCACCACCGTTCGTAACCATTTGTTCCTGCCGCAACGATGTGAGTTTGGGCCAGCCTGCAAATTCAGGCTTTGCGGCTGTTTTGTGGCTGCCGTCATTCAGATAATTCAAATCTTTTGGGAGTTGAGTTTAGCACAGCACCCCGCCACCATGTTTCGCAGCCAGTGCCGTTACAGTTGCTACAGTGGGACTTGCTTTTATCATCGGAGTCGCGGGACATTCTGGCGCCGGGCTTGGCAGCTTTAGTGGGAATCGCTGGCGCCGCGTTAGGACTCTGGCTTACCGGTGTGCAGCGGCGGGCGCGCGTCGTACTTCCTTTCAGCGCCGGTGTCTTGTTGGGTGTGGCGGCTTTCGGACTGCTGCCGGAACTGGCCGTAGCCGTTGGCTGGACTCGAAGCCTCGCGCTTGCGCTTGTCGGGTACGGGCTGCTCATCGTCATTGACCGATACGTTTACCCCATCTGCCCCACGTGCGCCCACGATCACGATCATCATGCCTGCTCCGATGAGTTGCATGGCATGGCGTTGCCCCTGCTCGCCGCAGCCGCGATCCACAGCTTTCTCGATGGATGGAGCGTGGCAACGGCGGAGTTTGCCGCGCCACTGGGCTTGCGGGTGGCCGTGCCGCTAGCGGTCGCGCTCCACAAGATCCCCGAAGGCATCGCGCTCGGTGGTATCGTACGCGCCTCCATGCACTCGCGGCCGGCGGCTTTCGCCTGGTGCATCGTCGCCGAAGGCGCCACCCTGGTCGGAGGCACCGGCGGACTGCTGATGGCGCCTCACCTCGGTACCACTTGGATTCTGTACCCTCTCGGCCTTACCGCCGGTTGGATCCTGTATCTCGGCTATCACGCTCTCCATAGTGAATGGAAGTTGCGCGGTCCGGCCCCCGCGTTTGTCCCCGCCCTCACCGGAGTCGCTGGTGCCGCGATGATCCAGCGCGGCGCCGAGGCTTTCTTCCGCTGAGTCCTCTACATACCTCGCACCGTCAGGGAGCGGTATTTTAATCCTGCCGGCGCTCTCCCGAACAGATCGCGCGCCCCTCGTTTTATTCACAAGATTGCCACACGGATGCGGGCCTAAGTCCAACCAGCACTTCACGAGAAAATTGTTGAAAACGCCACA
The DNA here is from genome assembly GCA_964554945.1 of uncultured Solibacteraceae bacterium. Classification (GTDB taxonomy): domain Bacteria; phylum Acidobacteriota; class Terriglobia; order Bryobacterales; family Bryobacteraceae; genus PSRJ01. The sequence continues at coordinate 21,713 of CAZKQQ010000014.1, forward strand.
TCGATCCACAATTCGTGCTGGCTTCTGCGGCGTAGTCGCGTTAAAAAAGGAGAGTCCATTAGGCGGCTGCGCGGCGCGGGTGGCAAATCTCGGGGGAGGTGGTCATCCGGTCGCGCAGGCGTCGTGGCGCTTCAGAAAGGGTTTACCTGACGGAAGCGGGTTGGCCGGCATGCACGGGAGTGAGCCAGCCATGCTGGTCGGCTTTCGTTCCGTTAATCACGGAAAAGAATTCCTTCTGCAATCTCTCCGCAATCGGCCCACGCCGTCCTTTGCCAACGGGAATTCGGTCAATACTGCGAATCGGCGTGATCTCCGCTGCCGTGCCCGAGAAAAACACTTCGTCCGCGATGTACAGCATCTCGCGCGGCACGATCGTCTCCACCAGCGGAATCCCGATTTCCTGGGCCAGCGTCAACACCGTGTCTCGCGTGATGCCAGGCAATACCGAGGCGCCCAGCGGCGGCGTGTGAATGCGGCCGTCCCGCACCACGAATATGTTCTCGCCCGATCCCTCGCTCACATAACCGTTAGAGTCTAGCGCGATTCCTTCGGAATACCCGTTGGCCAGCGCCTCCATCTTGATGAGCTGGGAGTTCATGTAGTTGGCGCCAGCCTTGGCCAGTGCGGGCAGCGTATTCGGAGCGATGCGGCTCCAACTCGAGATGCAGACGTCAACGCCCTCGGCCAGGGCCTCTTCTCCCAGGTACTTGCCCCACGACCAGCAGGCGGCATACACATCGATCGGGTTCTTAAGAGGGTTCACTCCCATCTCGCCGTATCCGCGCAGCACAATCGGACGGATGTAGCACGAATCCATCTTGTTGACGCGCACCAACTCCACCATCGCGTCCGCCAGTTGCGCCGACGAGAACCCGATGTTTTCCATGCGATAGATCTTGGCCGAATCCACCAGGCGGCGCACATGTTCCTTGAGCCGGAACACCGCCGGGCCTGACGGTGTGGCATAGCACCGGATGCCTTCAAATACCGAACTGCCGTAGCTCACCACGTGCGATAAGACGTGAATTGTCGCCTCATCCCATCGGACAAAGCGCCCGTTATGCCAGATCTTCTCGGTGGGCGTCAACATACCACCGATTATAACGTATCATAATGATCGTATTAGCTTTGCTTACCGTAAGGCTATAGGCATGCGGGTGCTTCGAATCATCGCGCTGGTAGTCTGCTTTCTGGCCGTATCTTGGGCGCGGCGCGCCGGTGATCCCATCAAACCCGGCTTCAATCTATATTCAAAATTGACCGATACTCAGATCGGCCAGGCTGCGGCTCTTCAAGTCAAACAGCAATACCAGGTTGTGAATGACCCGTTTCTCCAGGACTACATCAAGAGCTGCGGCGATCGGCTGGCCGCGACCCCGGAAGCCCGGCAGAGCGGCTTTCTGTTCACGTTCACCGCTTTGCACGTACCCCAAGTGAATGCATTTGCGCTGCCGGGCGGCCCCATGTTCATCTTCAGCGGTTTGCTGAATGCCACCGAAAACGAAGCGCAGTTGGTCGGTGTGATGGCGCACGAGATGTCCCACGTCATTTTACGGCATGGCACGCATGAGGCAAGCAAGGCAAAGCTGGTGAATTTCTCGGCCATGCTGGCTGGGGCGGCTGCCGGCAATGGCTCGGCGGCCGGACAGCTTGCGCGCCTGGGCCTCGGGCTCGGCGGCAATTCGCTGATCCTCAAATTCTCGCGCAATGCTGAGACCGAAGCCGACTTGCTCGGCTCCCACCTGATGTCCGAAGCCGGGTACAACCCTATTGAAATGGGGCGCTTTTTTGAAAAGCTCGCCGCTAACGGAAGTCAGGGTCTCCAGTTTTTCTCCGATCACCCGAATCCCGATAACCGTGAGCGTGCCATCGAGGCGGAAATTCGCGGCCTGCCGCAGCGCGACTATACTTCTCACATCGGCGATTTCGCCAGAGCTCGCAATTCGGCTTCGCTCCTTGTCGGGAGCGGTGCGACATCGCCTCGCGCTGCTCCGGTTGCGCCGCCTCCCTTTGTGCCTGCCGGTTGGGAGCAGTTTCAGGGGCCCCGATTCTCCGTCTCCTATCCTCACGAGTGGAAAGTGGATTCAAATGGCACCGCTTCGGGATTGCGTATCGCGCCCCCGGAAGCGATGGTGCCAGGGGCCGATCGATCGGTTCAGATCGCCGCGGGCGCTATCGTAGGCTATTTCAATCCTTCTTTTGGAAAAGCCGATTTGGGCGCCGGCACGCTCGAGCTGATTGCTTTCTTGCAGGGCGACAGCCCCGCCTTGCGGCAAGCCTCCGATCCCCAGCGGAATGCGCATCTGAACGGTGCCGATGCTTTGTTAACAGCGCTCCTGAATCGTTCGCCGCGCGGCGGTTCGGAAGACGATGTTTTGCTTACGGTCCAGCGCCCGCAAGGTCTCTTCTATATTCTGTGCATGGCTCCTCAGCAGGATTTCCCGCGCCTGCGGCTCGTCTTTCAAGGGATGATGGGTTCGATCCGCTTCAAAGATTGAAAGGATGTGGCTGAACGCACAGAAACCGTCTTTATGTCCCGCCAGTGTTATTTGTATGAAGGTCATTAACTTGCTATTACTAACCCAGGGGCACTCGTTTATGCGATTGAAATTGATGATCCCATTGCTTCTCTGCCTTTTGGCTGGCGTAGGCTCCGCCCGCCGCGCCGGGGATCCGCTGCATCCCGGGTTCAACATGTTTTCCAAAGACCAGGACGTCCAGCTGGGCCAGGAAAACGCGCAGGAAGTCCTCAAGCAGTACGAGGTCGTGCAAAACCAATTCCTGCAGGATTACATCCGAAAGGTCGGCGACCGTCTCGCCGCCACCACGGAAGCGCGCCAGAGCGGTTTTAAGTTCACGTTCACTTTGCTCAATGTTCAGCAGATCAACGCGTTTGCGCTGCCGGGCGGCCCGATGTTTATCTACACGGGAATCTTCAAGGCGGCCGATAACGAAGGTCAGCTCGCAGGTGTGATGGCGCACGAGATGTCGCACGTCATTTTGCGCCACGGCACGCATGAAGCGAGCAAAGCCAATCTGGTCAAAATCCCTCTCGCACTGGCCGGCGCCGCCACCGGTGGCTCCTTACTGGGTCAAGTGGCGCAGATGGGCCTCGGGCTCACTGCAAATTCATTCATCTTGAAATTCTCCCGTGATGCCGAGAGCGAGGCCGACGCTCTGGGGTCACACCTGATGTCGGAGGCCGGGTACAACCCGATCGAGATGGCGCACTTCTTCGAAAAATTGGCCGCCAGCGGCGGCCAGGGGCCTCAGTTCCTGTCCGATCACCCGAACCCCGGCAACCGCCAACAAGCGATCGACCGCGAGATTCGCACGCTGCCGCAGCGTCAATACGGTTTTGAAACCGGAGAATTTGCGCGGGCCAAAAGTGAAGCCCTCGCCCTGCCCGCTCCCAGGAAGCTCCCCAAAGCCGAATGAACTTGCCCGCCCCGAGTATCTACCCGGTACTTCCGGTTTTCCGCCTGGTCTGCTTTCAATCGCCTCGTTCATAGCGCGGACTCCCACGAATTCACAGTAATCGGCCGGGGTTGTTGCGTTTGCCTTAGCGGCTGTCATTGAACAGCGGCCACGGTTTAATTGCGGAGCACAGCGGGCAATCGATACACCTCGATCAACCTGAAGAGGTTGTCCGGCTCTCGAATGGGTCGTCGGGGGCAGCGCTAACTACTTCGCGTTCACGCGAAAATCGTTGAAATAGGTCACGGAATCCGCGACCGTCGCCAGACCAACTTTGCCGGGTCCGGAAAAACTGCTATCGTCCGCTTGCAAAAGCCGCCGGTGGTTCACATAGATCTGGAAACGGCTCCCGCGCATCGAAACCTTCAAGATGCTCCACGTGTTCGGCTGGATGTTATGTTTCACGCCGAACACGGAAGACGGTGCGCCGCGCGGCCGGAGCGGCGCGCACCGGCCATTCTCCATTTTGTAGACCGTCACTTCCCCGTCGTGCGAATCGGCACGCACCAGGTAATAATTCCGCTCGTCCCGATACCGAAACACCAACCCGCCGCCCTGATCGTCGTGACCTGAGACCGGCTTCAACCGCACACTCACGTCCCCATCGCGAACCGACATCGAATTGAAAATCGCCAGCGAAAATTCGTCCTGGTGCGGATTCGTCGAAATCTGTGCGAGCACGTACGGCGATGCCGGGGCTGAGGAGTCCTTCCGGATTTCCCAGCGGGACGACGCCCCATGAATGGAGGGCACGGTCCATTCGGGAGGAATTTTTCCAACCGTACCGTGGTCAAAATTGATGATGCTACCGGCGGCCGCGAACAGTCCGAACGAAAATAGCCAGCCGAGCGAACCCATTAGTACCGAATATCGGCGGATCTGGCGCACTGCTTTACACCCACTAATTCAGTTGTAGCACGGGGCGCGCCAAATGATCACGTCCATACCTGCAGCACAGTACCACTATCGGTAGGCAACAAAGAACAACCTGCGGAATGGAAACAAAACCAAGCCACTTGCGCGCCGCGGATAGGAAACGGCATATCGTTCCAGTAACATCGCTTCGAATTGGCGCCGCTCCTCTTCTGTGGTGAGCGCTTCCAGAAAAGGCCGCAACCCGGTCCCGCGAAACCACTCCAGCACTCCTTCCGGCCCCACCAGCACATGGTGGTATGTGGTCTCCCACAAGTTCAGCCGAGACACCAGCGGAGCCAGAAGATCGTAATAAAATTCGGGCGGCTCATTGGTGAGTGCATGGCGGGCTCGATCCATGCGGTCGTTCCAGGTGGGGTATCGCGAGACCTCCAGAATCTCGCGATGCAGCCGCGAGTTGTAATGCGCCGGCACCTGCACCGCCAACGCTCCTCCCGGCGCGAGCAGATTCAGCAGATGCCGGCACACTTGATCATGATGAGGAAGCCAGTGCAGCATGGCGTTCGAGAAGATCAGATCGAATGGCTCTTCCGGTTGCCAGTTGGCGGCGTTCGCCACCAGCCACGCACCGTCCGGCCGCGTCTGCTGCGCCTTCGCGATCATCTCTGGCGAACTATCCACGCCGATAAGCAAGGCATCCGGCCAGCGCCGCCGCAGCACTTCCGTGCTGTTGCCCGGCCCGCACCCCAGATCCGCGATCCGTCGTGGATCTTCCAAGTGGACGCGATGCAGCAAATCGAAAACCGGCTGCGTTCGTTCGCCCGCGAACTTCAGGTATTGGTCGGCATCCCAATTTGGCATGGCGTATTTCGATTCTAACCGTCAGGCCACACGAGGGCTGCGCGCCTGGCGCCAAGTGTTGGCGAACGTCGCGGCGAGAATGATCGCGCCGCCCGCCAGCGACGCCGATCCCGGTTTCTCTCCTTGCGCCAGCCACGCCCAGACCGGATTGAGCGCAGGCTCGAGTAACAAGACCGTGGTGGCCTCGAACGCCGGAACGTGGCGAATCGCGCGCGTCACAAAAACGTATGCGAGTCCGATCTGCAGCACGCCCAGGTACACGATCACGGCTGCATTGACCGCATTGGGGGCCGTTGCCGGCAATGCCATGGGAAGCGCAACCAGGAACCCGATCACATTTCCTGCGGCGACTGTCGCACTGGCCGCGTGGCCTTCCCCCACGCGCCCCAGCCACCGCAGTCCTGTCACCGTAAAAGCCCACGCCAACCCTGCGCCCAGCGCAATCAGATTGCCGCGCCGCGGATCGGGCGCGCTCACCGCCACGGATTCGCTCCCCATGAAGATGAGAGCCATGCCCGCGGCCACCGCCAGAATGACCAGCAGGTCGGCACGGCGCACCGGTTCTCGCAAGAGCCAAGGCCCAAGTAATAGCAAATACAACGGCGCCGTCGATTGCAGGAAAATGGCGTTCGCCGATGTCGTCAAGCGGTTCGCGAGGACAAACAATACCAGAGTCGCCGCATACGCAATAGCCGGCGGTACAATGCGCCAGGACCACCCGCGCCGCGCATCCGGCACCGCCAGCAGCAGAAAAACCGCCGCTACGCCGCAGCGGAAACTCGCCACCTGCCACGAACTCAGCGTGGCTGCCTTGATCGCCGCTCCCCCAGTGGAAAACAACAGCGCCGCGGCCGCCAGCAGCAGCCGGTTGCAGACCGGAGATGATTCCATTTCGCCGAACGGCTACTTTACTGCATTCGCCGCGTGATAGGAACTGCGCACCAGCGGTCCCGCTTCCACGCGACCGAACCCCATTTCTACCCCGGCGGCGCGAAACTGGGCGAATTCCTCCGGCGCCAGATATCGCACAATGGGCAAGTGCTTGGGTGAGGGACGCAGATACTGGCCCAGCGTCAGGATGTCCACGCCGTGTGCGCGCAGATCCCGCATGACGTCGAGCACCTCGTTTTCGGTCTCTCCCAATCCAAGCATTAAGCCGGATTTGGTAGGACACTCCGGCGCAATCTTCTTCGCGTACGCCAGCACGTCCAGCGACCGTTCGTATCGCGCGCCAAGCCGCACCTGCCGGTACAGCCTCGGCACCGTTTCAGTATTGTGATTCAGAACGTCGGGCGCCGCGTCCATTACGGTCTCAACGGCTTCGTGATTTCCTTGAAAATCCGGAATCAGCACTTCGACGCCGCATCCGGGAACCCGCGCGCGAATCGCGCGAATCGTGTGCGCGAACAGCTCCGCGCCCCCATCCGCCCGGTCGTCGCGGTTGACACTGGTCAGTACCGCAAACCGCAATCCCATCGCAGCGACTGCTTCCGCAACCCGCTGCGGCTCGTCATAGTCGATCGGTAGTGGCGCGCCTTTTTCCACCGCGCAGAACCCGCACCGGCGCGTGCACACGTTTCCTAGGATCATGAACGTTGCCGTACGCTGGTTCCAGCACTCGCCCACATTTGGGCATTGCGCGCTTTCGCATACCGTATGCAGCCGCAGCCGGTCGATCAATTCCTTCAGTTCGCGGTAGTTCTCGCCGACAGGCGCGGGCGCGCGCAGCCACTTCGGCCGTTCAAGTTGACCAGCAATCGAAACCAGCACTCTCTTAGAGTAACGCCGGCGATCTTCTCGCCGGCGCATTTCCCTGGCCCTCACTCTAACTAATTGATTTTGTTTAATTTTCATGTCGGGGGAACTTTCCAGCAAGATCCGGTTTCAAATTCTTTGCAAGCGGAACCGAGTCCTGATAGGGTAAGATCAGGCCGAATGTGAGGCTGCCGGTGGCCACCACAATCATTGAACTGCATCCCGAGAGCGCCGCTGCTCCCGAAGCCGACGACCAACGTTTGATCGAGGCTCTCCGCGCGGGCGTGGAGCATGCTTATGAAGAATTGCTCTCCCGCTTCCAGCAGCCGGTTTATGCCCTGTGCCTGCGTTTGCTCGACGACGAAGGTGAAGCCGGCGACGTGGTGCAGGAAGTGTTCCTCAAGATCTTTCGCAACATTGGAAGCTTCCGCGGCCAGAGCAGCCTGAAAACGTGGATCTACCGCATCACGGTGAACGAAGCGCATAACGCCCGCCGCTGGTTCTTCCGCCATCGCCGCCGCGAAGTGGAACTGGATACAGATCCCAACGACGCGCGGAACTGGAAGGAAACCATTCCCGACAGCAGCCGGTCGCCTTTCGATGTGGCTTTCGATCGGGAGCAGGCGGCTATTATTGAGGCTGCGCTCGATCGCATCAACCCAATTTTCCGCTCGGCGGTGGTGCTGCGAGATATGACTGACCTCAGCTACGAGGAGATTGCAGAGATTCTCGGCGTCTCCCTGGGAACCGTGAAATCCAGAATCCTGCGAGGCAGGGAAGCCTTGCGGGTAGAGCTGAAAGGAAATCCCCGGCTTCGGCGTCCCTGGCGCCTTGTACCGAACACGGCAGAGTAGAAGCTATGAGTTGTCAAAGTGTGCAAGATCGGCTCTCGGAGTTCCTGGACCGCCTTCTGGCGGACGAGGAGCGGGAGAATCTGGCGGCGCACCTGGCATCGTGCCCGGCATGCAGCGCGCGCTTCCAGTCCTTTGCGAAGATGCGGGTGACGCTGAAGCGCATGGGCAGCCCCACTGTGCCTGCCGCGCTCGCCATGAAACTGCGCGTGCTGGCCTCTCATGAGCATCAGCGGCAGCTTTCTCGCGCCAGTTTCGGCGCTTGGCTTCGCTACTGCCATGGCCGCCTTTCTTTGCAGTTCGATAATCTTATGCGGCCCATGGCTCTGCCTTTCGCCGGCGGCCTGCTTTCGGCGCTTCTGTTGTTCGGCATGTTGGTCCCCAACCTGAGTTTTCGTCATAACGTGACCGACGATCTGCTACTGGTGACGTCGACCGAACCGGAAGGCCGCTTGGTGGAAAGTCTGCCGGCCGACGGCGCTCCCACCTGGTTCTGGACCGGCAACTCTCCCGAGCCCCGGTTGGAGTCGGCCGCTGCCGTCGATTCCGGCGACGATACCGTGCTCGAGTTAATCATCGACGAAACCGGCCGCGTTGCTGATTATTCGGTAAGCCATGGCCAACTCACTCCGGAAATGCAGAGCATCATTCTGTTGTCCCGCTTCACACCGGCGACCCTCAACGGCAGAAACACCTGGGGCAAGAAGCTGGTGAAATTCCCCAGCCACGTACGAGTCCGCCGGAACGTCAGAGGCTGACGGCGCTTCCCGCGTGGCGCGCCCCAGACTCGGTCAACATTTCCTGATTAAAGGTGCGGTTCTCGAACGTATCGCGGCTGCGGTTTGTCCCGCCCGCGAAGATCTCGTCATCGAGATTGGCCCCGGCCGCGGCGCCCTCACCGAGAAACTGCTGAAACGCGCTTCCCGCGTCGTCGCCGTCGAAGTGGACGCCTACCTGGTCGAGCACCTGCGCCAGCGTTTCGCGTCCGAATCGCGTCTCGAAGTTGTGCACGCCGACGTTCTCGACACCAATCTCACCCACTGGGGTCGCGGTCCGGTCGCGGGCAACTTGCCCTACTACATCACCTCCCCGATTCTGGAAAAAGTCGCGCGTCTGGACATTCCGCGTGCCGTTTTCCTGATCCAGAAAGAAGTGGCTGAGCGCCTGGTGGCCAAGCCCGGTGGATCCGACTACGGCTTCCTCACTGTCCACATGGCGCTGTTCGCCGATATTCGCAGGCGCTTCGACGTAAAGCCAACCGCCTTTCATCCCCCGCCGAAAGTGGATTCCTCCGTGATTTCGCTGGAGCCCCGCAGCCGCGATCTCGCCATCGGCGACACCGAGGCCTTCCTCCAGTTCGTCGGGCATTGCTTCCGTTACAAGCGTAAAACCATCCGCAACAATCTCGCGGAAATGTATGGCAAGAATGTGATCGAGTCCTGGCCCGAAGCCACTCTCCGCGCCGAGCAGATCTCTCTCGAGCAATTCGTTGAAATGTTTCAACGCCTTGGGATTTAGTGCCAAAGCGTATGTTTTCGCACGTTCCCTGAGAGTCCTGTAATTGACTGCACCTTCCAGGCGTGTCAACATCCTTGCCCAGGCAGTCGCCTACAAATCCAAAATTGGAGTTAAAAGATGAAGAAATCGCTCTTGCTCTGCGCCATTTTTCTGACAAGCGCCAGTCTGCTCTTGGCCGATAACGATGGAAAGAAGCCCGAGTCGAACCTCTGCGCGGGTCTTCCGACTGCGGCTCAACTCGCACATTTTCTGAATACCGTAGCCCCGACTTCAACCGAATCCAATGCGGCCAAAGGCCCCATCGGCGGTCTGTTCAACGGAACCCGGATGTGGGCGGCAGTGGTCAACCGCGCCGGTGAATTCTGCGCGGCCGCCGCGTCCCGCACCGATCCGACCCAGGTATGGCCGGGCAGCCAAGCCATCGCGAAGTCGAAAGCGTACACGGCCAATGCCTTTAGCCTGGACTCGCTGGCCCTCTCCACCGCCATGCTCTACACCTTCACCCAGCCAGGTCACTCTCTGTGGAGCCTCGGCCAATCCAATCTGTATGAGCCCGGCTTCCTCGCGCCTCCAGATAATCCCAACCGAGGAATCGGCAGGATCGAAGGCGGTCTCATCTTTTTTGGCGGCGGCGTGGCGCTCTATTCCGGCGGGAAAATCATCGGAGCTCTCGGGATCAGTGGCGATACTTCCTGCGCCGATCACGAAGTCGCCAAAGGCGTGCGCGATGCCGCGGGCTTGAATCCTACGGGCGGAAAGCTTGTGGACGATATTAGCTACAGCAAGCCTGATGGCGCCTCCGCGTTCACCCATCCCCAATGTCCCAACACGTGGAGAAACGGGACGTTCATCGGAAACGAGAACGCCGCCGTCGGCTACTAGCTCACTGTAGCCGCTCGAAAATTCCCGCGGCGCCCTGACCGCCGCCGATGCACATCGTGACCATGCCGTAGCGCGCGTTACGGCGCTCCATTTCGCGGAGGATGGTGGCGGTCAGTTTCGCGCCGGTGCATCCGAGTGGATGCCCCAGCGCGATGGCGCCGCCGTTAGGGTTAACCTTATCCATATCCAGCCCCGCGGCGCGAATCACCGCCAGCGCCTGCGCGGCGAACGCTTCGTTCAGCTCCACAACATCAATCTGATCGAGCTTTAGCCCGCTTTTCTCGAGCGCCTTCGGAATCGCCGCTACCGGCCCAATTCCCATAATCTCCGGCGGGACTCCCGCCGCCGCGAAGCTTACAAACCGCGCTTTCGGTTTCAGGCCAAACTCCCGCGCCTTGCTCTCCGACATCACCAGCGCCGCCGCCGCCCCGTCGCTGGTCTGCGACGAGTTCCCCGCCGTGACGGTCCCGTTAGCGTGAAACACCGGCTTCAATTTCGCCAGCGCTTCCATGCTGGTATCGGCGCGCGGCCCTTCGTCGCGCGTAAACACGCTTTTCACCGCTTTACCCGGCGTCGCCGATTCCACTTCCACCGGCACGATCTCCGCGTCAAACTTGCCTTCCTGCTGCGCCTTGATTGCGTTCTGATGGCTGCGATACGCGAATGCATCGGCTTCCTCGCGCGAAACGCCGTACTTCTTCTGCACACGCTCGGCCGTCAGCCCCATGCTCATGTAGACTTCCGGCCGGTGATCCACGAACCACGGATTCGGCGCCGGCTTATTCCCCCCGAACGGAATCATGCTCATGGATTCGCTGCCACCCGCAATCAGAATATCGGCGCTGCCCGCGCGAATACGATCCGCCGCCAGCGCGATTGCCTGCAACCCTGAACTGCAAAACCGGTTGATGGTCATTCCCGGCACCGCATCCGGCAGTCCCGCCCGCAACAGCGATTGCCGAGCCATATTGCCGCCCGACTCTCCTTCCGGCATTGCGCACCCAATGATCACATCCTCTACCGCCGCAGCCTGCGGATATCGCTCCAGCAGCGCGCGAATCACGATGGCGCCCAAATCGTCCGGCCGCGTATTCCGCAGCGATCCACGCGGCGCTTTTCCGACGGCAGTCCTCAAACAATCGATAATGACAGCTTCAGGCATATACCTTCCCCCACTCCCCTCCCTGACGGCCGTTCCGGGCGTCTCCACAGAAGGCGATCGTCAAGGAGCGGCGCTCTTCAATTCCTCAAAGGCTTCCCGGTCTTCAATGTATATTGGATGCGCTCCAAGGTCTTCGGTTGCCCGCACAGGCTGAGGAACGCCTCCCGCTCCAAATCGAGCAGATACTGCTCCGACACGTTCTGCCGGCCGCTAAGTCTTCCTCCCGAAAGCACATGGGCTAATTTTTCGCCCACCACCGCATCGTGATCCGAGATAAACCCGCCTTCGTGGGCCAGGTAGACGCCCATCTTCAGCAAAGCGTATCCGGCCTCACCCTCCACCGGAATATCCGTTCTCGGGGCGCCGGGCGCATAAGTCGGCGCCAGAGCCAGCGCCGCCTGCTTCGCGTCCGCCACCAGCCGCTCCGGGTTCATCGAAATCCGATCCTGCCCCCGCAGCAGCCCCAATTCTGCCGCGTGGGCCGCGCTGGTCGACACTTTCGCGAACCCGATCAGCTCAAATGCTGCCTTCGGTTCCAGCCGCAGCAGCATTTCCTTGCATCCGCCGCCGGCCGGAACGAGTCCCACGCCTGTCTCCACCAGCCCGATATACGTTTCTGCCGACGCCTGCGCCTTCGCCGAATGCAGCACGATCTCGCACCCTCCGCCCAGCGCCATGCCGAACGGCGCCGCGACTACCGGTTTGGGCGAGTACTTGATCGCCATGTTCGCCTGCTGAAATCGCCGGATCGCGCCATTCAGCTCGTCCCATTCGCCTTCCTGCGCGGCCAGCAGCACCATCATCAGGTTGGCCCCAGCACTGAAGTTGTCGCCCTGATTCGCGATAACCAGCGCCTCAAACCCGCGGCTCGTTTCCTCAATGCCGGTGCGAATCATACCGATAATGTCGTCGCCGATCGCGTTCATTTTGGTGTGAAACTCCAGGCACAGTGCGCCGTCGCCCAGGTCCACCAGCGAAGCCCCTGGATTGCTCTTCACCACCCCGCGTGCCCGCCGGATGTCACTCAGTCTCACCACGCCCGGCCGCTCTTCCAGTTCTTTGTACGCGCCGGCTCCTAAGTCAAAATACCGAGTGTGTGGCGCGCCATCCCGATCCGCGGCTTGATAGAACGAAGTAGCGCCGGAAGCTAGCATCCGCTCCACATTCGCTGGCACCCGCGTCCCCTCCGCCTTCATCCGGCTCACCGTCTCGCGCACGCCCAGCGCGTCCCACATCTCGAACGGTCCGAGCTTATTGGCGTATCCCCACCGCATGGCGCGATCGATCTCCACCACGCGATCCGAAATTTCCGGGATCATCGAAGCCGAATAAACAAACAGATCGCGGAACAGCTTCCACAAAAACTGCCCGGCCCGGTCCTCCGCCGCCACGAGCGCGCGCACCCGCTGCGGCAGGTCTTCTATATTGCGCGCCGCTTCCACCGACGCGAACTTCGGCTTCTGCGCGGGATGGTACTCCAGCGTCTTCCAATCGATCGCGTGAATTTCCTTCTGCGGCCCCACGCGTTTATAAAATCCCTGCCCCCGCTTTTCGCCCAGCCATCCGCGCTCGATCATCTTGGCCATGAACTCCGGCACGCCATAGCGGTCGATTCCCGGATCGTCCGGCGCTAAAGTCCGCAGATTGTTTAATACGTGTCCCCACACGTCAAGTCCAATCAGATCGGCCAGCCGAAACGTGGCGCTATTGGGCAGTCCGATCAGCGAACCTGTCAGCGCGTCCACCTCTTCGATGGTGTAATTGCCTTCCATCGTCAGCCGGAACAGCGTAGCCGCGAAAAACGTGCCGATGCGATTCGCGATAAAGTTCGGCGTGTCTTTGCACGGCACCACGCCTTTTCCCAAATGAAAATCGCAAAAGGAGGAAACCCATTCCAGTACCGTAGCGTCGGTCTCCTTCCCCGGAATCACCTCCACCAGGTGCAGATAGCGCGGCGGATTAAAGAAGTGCGTGCCCAGGAAGTGCCGCCGCAACTCTGCGTCCCACCCCTCTGAGATGCGCGCCAGCGGAATGCCGCTGGTGTTGGTCGAAAGAATCGTGCCCGGCACACGAACCGCCGCGACCTTCGTCAGCAGTTGCCGCTTAAGATCGAGTTGCTCGGTGACCGCCTCGACGATCCATTCGCACCCGCTCAAGCGCCCAAGATCGTCCTCGAAATTACCCGGCGTAATCAGCGTCCGAGCGCGTTCCGTGAAAAATCCGGCCGGTTTCTGTTTAGCCGCATTGTCCAGGCCGGCTAGCGCCGCCGCGTTCCGATTCGCCTGGCCGGGAATGACAATGTCCAGAAGGTCCACCGGAAAACCGGCGTTTGCAAAGTGGGCCGCGATGCGCGACCCCATGGTCCCGGCGCCCAGCACCGCGACACGGCGGAGAGGCTTCATGCAACTGTATCCATAATTGTAAGGTGAGCGAGGTCAAGCCCGCGCTACTGACGTTATCATAAGGCTGTTGACTCTTTCACGCGCCAGTTCGCCGATCTCCGCCCGAGTAGCGCCGGCAGTCTTGCCGCCGGTGAGTTCCCCAGGCGTTTCTCGCAGCCGCCCATGAGGCATTTCCTCGAAGCTTTCCGCCGCTGGATGCCCTCCTGGTTTCCCCAGGTTCTCGGCTACGCCCTTTCGGCCGTCTGCCTCTTGTGGGTGCTGCACAACTACAATCTCGGAGAACTCACCGCTGCCATCCGCACTCTCGATTGGAAATGGGTCGCCCTCTCCGTCGCGGCCGACCTCGCCGTATACCTCGTCCACGCCTGGCGCTGGAACACCCTGCTTGGCCCAATAATCCGGCTGCGCTTCTGGCGCACCGTCCAGGCGATCTACATCGGCCTGTTTGCCAACGAGGTGCTTCCGCTGCGCGTGGGCGAGCTGATTCGCTGCTACCTGCTGGCCCACTGGAGCGACTTCCGTATCTCCCTCAGCTTCGCCTCGGCCGCCGTCGAGCGCTTGATCGATGGCTTCTGGATGCTCGCCGCCTTCCTGGTTACGGCAGGCTTCGTCAAACGGATTCCGCGCGACTTAATCATCCTGGTGCAGCTCCTCGGCGTGCTGCTGCTCGTCGGATTCGCTGTCATCATATGGGTCATCTACCACAAGCAACACGTGCATCTGGTAATCCGCGAAAGCCGCTGGGCCTCGACACTCCGCCATATCGTCGAAGGAATTCACCTCATGGGGAACCGCCGCACCATCGGGTTCACGATTCTCATCAGCGGTCTCTATCTGCTGTTGCAGGTGGTTTCCGTCTGGGCTCTGATGAATGCCTACGGCTTCGATCTTTCGTTCTGGGTCGCTGGCGGCGTACTCGTTATCGTCCGCCTCGGAACCGTCATTCCAAACGCCCCAGGCAATCTCGGTCTGATCCAGGTTGCTTGCGTGATGGCCCTCCGCCTCTTCGACGTTGAAAACGATACCGCCAAAACCTTTTCGTTCGTGATGTTCTTCGCTTTGACCCTCCCGCTTCTCATCGGCGGCGCGTTAGCGACAGCCTTGACCGGCGTGAATATCGGCGAGTTGCGCGATCGGGCGCGGCGCGGCGCTATCGCGGTGCATCACGATGCCTGATTTCGACGTTCTCGGTGTCGGCCTCAATGCGACCGACACTCTCTTGACCGTTCCGAAATTCCCTGCCTATGCCGGAAAAATGCGCATCACCGACGAGGTGCTCAGTCCCGGCGGCCAGGTGGCCAGCGCGCTGGTCGCCTGCGCCCGCCTCGGCTTGCGCGTGAAATATATTGGCACGGTTGGCGACGACGAGCGCGGCCGTATCCAAATGGACAGTCTCCGCCAGACCGGCATCGATCTCGAGCACGTGCAGGTGCGCCGCAACTGTCCCAATCAGTCGGCCTACATCGTAATCGATGCCTCCACCGGGGAGCGCACCATCTTCTGGCGTCGCGAGGAGTGTCTCCGCATCCGCCCCGAAGAGATCGAGCCCGCGCAGGTCGCGCGCGCCCGCCTGCTGCTCATCGATGGCCACGATACGCCGGCCGTGGCTCGGGCTGCTGAAATCGCCCGGTCGCGCGCCATCCCCGTTGTCGTCGATGTCGATACCATCTACCCCGGTTTCGACCATGTGCTGCCCAACACCGATTATCTGGTGTCCAGCTCCGAGTTCCCCGCCGCGTTCACCGGCGAGCGCAACCCGCTCACCGCCCTCGAACGGATTCAGGAACAGTACGGCATCCACGTGGCCGCCATGACGCTCGGCCCGCATGGAGCCCTGGCGCGCCACAACCGCCGGTACATTTATTCGCCTGCTTACGTGGTCAATTGTATCGATACCACCGGCGCCGGCGACGTGTTTCACGGGGCGTTCTGTTATGCTGTTTTGCAAGGAATGCCCTTGCAAGAGGCCCTCGAATTTTCGAATGCCATGGCCGCGCTCAATTGCACTGCCATCGGAGCCCGCGGCGGCATTGCCTCACTCGACCAGGTTCGCGCCCAGATGGCGCGCGTGGAGCGGCGCATCCATCCCGATTTTGCCGCGCTGACGGGCCAGGCAGCCCCCACCGACTGAATGTTCCCCATACGCGACACACAGCCGAGTTACTCCAAGCCCGTCGTCACGGTCATTCTGATCGTGGTCAATATCCTCGTTTTTTTGTATGAGTTTTCCCTGGGCAGTTATGAGCAGAACGATTTCATCTTCCGCCACGGCCTGGTGCCCGACCACTTCCAATGGACCAATGTCGTCACCTCCATGTTTCTCCACGGCGGCTGGATGCACGTGCTCGGCAACATGTGGTTCCTGTGGATCTTCGGAGATAACATCGAGGACATTCTCGGTCATGGCAAGTTCCTGTTGTTTTACCTGCTCTGCGGTATCGCCGCTGCTTTGACGCAAACCTACCTGAGCCTCGATTCGCGCGTTCCCATGGTCGGCGCCAGCGGCGCCATCGCCGGCGTGATGGGCGCCTACCTGGTGAAATTTCCGCGCTCCCGCATTTATACGCTGGTGTTTTACATCTTCATCACCACCATTGAAGTGCCCGCCTGGGTGATGCTGATTTACTGGTTCGCCATTCAGTTCATCAGCGGTGTGGGTAGTCTGGCCGCGCCGGTCGCCCAGGGCGGCACCGCGTTTTTCGCGCACGTCGGCGGCTTCGTCGCGGGCATCGGTCTCATCTATTTACTCGGAGCCAAGGAGCCGTACCAGCGCCGGAAGGACCTGTCCTGGTAATGGCGCTCGACGTTCTCGCGATCGCCGCCCATCCCGACGATGTGGAGCAGACCTGCGGCGGCACCCTGATTCGTATGGCCGAAGCCGGATACCGCACCGGCGTGCTCGATCTCACCGCCGGCGACATGGGCACGCGCGGCACCCCCGAGCAGCGCATCGCCGAATCCGAAGCCGCCGGCAAGCACATGCGTCTCGAATGGCGCGGCAACCTCCGCATGCCCGACGCCCGCCTCGAAAACAACATCGCCGCCCGCATGACGCTCGCCGTGAAAATTCGCGAGTTGAAGCCGCGCGTGGTGATCCTTCCCTACTGGGAAGGCCGTCATCCCGACCACTATCGCGCCTGCGAACTCGGCTACGAAGCATGCTTCCTCTCCGGCCTGAAGAAACTCGATGAATACTCGGAGCCGCACCGCCCTTTCAAAATTCTCTACTCGGGTCTGTACACGAACATCAAACCGTCATTCGTAGTAGACATCACCGGTCAGTTCGAACGGCGCATGTCCGCCCTGCTGGCCTACACCTCGCAATACGGCGCCGGCGACGAAGGCACCGGCCTTTTCCCCAACGAGCAGGAGATCCGCGAGCGTCTGGGCGCGATCGCTCGCTTCTACGGCAACCTGATCGGTGTCCGCTACGGCGAGCCTTTCATCGTAAAAGAAGCAATGGAGATCGCCGACATCGTCGCCATGCCCGTCCGCTCCATCTGACGAAGCAGCATTAAGGCTCCAGCCTTGTGCCCTCGCGAAGCACGGTACGTGATCGCTTCGTTCCTGCGGCAATTAGGGTCAGTTGGTTCCCCCGTTTCTCTGCCATTCAGCGACTGCCGCCATATAATGCGGGCATGGCGACATTCTTTTCGGAAGGCGTCTACCGGGTCGGTGACGGGGTCTCGCGTCCACATCTCATCGTGGCAAGTCCCCCCGAATACACCGCCGAGGCCCGCGCGGCCCGAATTGAGGGCGATGTTGAAATCTTCGCGACGATCGGAGATGATGGAGTCCCGCGTGACCTCCGAGTGGAGAAGTCGCTTGGTTATGGCCTTGACGAGAAGGCAATCGAGTGCGTATCGAAATACCAATTTGAACCCGGGATACTTGAGGGCAGGCCAGTCCCCGTTGCCGCCTCTATTCGGGTGGGCTTCCGTTTGGCCTTAATCGCCAAACCAGCAGTGAACTCGACTTCGACGGCCACTGTTCGTTTGTCTGATCTCGACGACGCTCCCTAATAGCGTCCTACACTTGCCGGTCGGAATCTTTTGACCCTGAAGTTGGTTACGATCGCGCTGTGGCGTCCGCACCGCTCGCATTCCGCGCGGAACCAACGGCTAGTGGTTCAATCCCGCCTGCTAGTTGAGCGCCGCGGTGAAGGGCGCCGGACTACTCTGGAGTGCCCACGGATGTGCGTGCCCTCACAGTCTTGCTGTTTTCGTCCGGTCCTTGCGATCATCTCACCATGCCGCGGATGGCTCCCAAACGGTGCGTACTGACCGGAGTCGCTTTACTGGCCCTTGCGACGCCGGCCCAGCAGCGCCCCCGACCCGAGCCCATCCTCGATTACATCCGGAATACCTGGACCGTGCTCACACGCTCAAATCGCACATTGGCCAAAGCCGCTCCCGATCCAAAATTTCATCCGGCCGCTGACGGCCGCTGGCCGATCTATGTGCCCCCCGACGAAGATCTGCGCGCCATCGAAACGCAATTGCGACGTGAACTGTCACCTGCGGATTTCAAAACTATCGAACTGCGCCCTCTGCCGCCGGATTCTTCGCAAATCCGCGACCAGGGCCTTCTTTATCTGCCGAAGCCTTACGTCGTGCCCGGCGGTCGCTTCAACGAAATGTATGGATGGGATAGCTACTTCATCCAGATCGGCCTCCTCCGCGATCATCTCGATATGCTGGCCACGGACATGACCGAAAATTTCCTGTACCAGATCCGCAACTACGGCAGAATTCTAAACGCCAACCGCACGTATTACCTGACTCGCTCGCAGCCCCCTTTTCTGACTGAAATGGTGCTCGCCGTCTATGAGCGGACTCATGATCGCCAATTGCTTGCTGACGCTGTTCCCGCGATCGAAGCCTATTACCGCTTTTGGATCACCGCGCCCCACCTCACCGCGGCGACGGGTCTCTCCCGATACTTCGATCTAGGTGAAGGCGCCGCGCCCGAAGTCGTCGCCGCCGAGCGCGACCCGCAAGGCCGCACTCACTATGATCTCGTCAAGCAATATTTCCGCACGCATCGCGTCACCGATTACGACGTTGCTCAATATTACGACTCTGCCCGCGGCCAGCTCACGCCGCTGTTCTACAAAGGCGATCGCTCCATGCGCGAATCCGGTTTTGATCCGTCCGATCGCTTCGGCCCCTTCAGCATCGACATCATCCATTACAACCCGGTGTGTCTCAACTCCTTGCTTTATGTCATGGAGACCCAGATCGCCGACATTCTGCGTACCCTCGGCCGTATCGGTGACGAGGCCACATGGCGCAAGCGCGCCGCGGATCGCGCCGCGGTGATCAATCAATTGATGTGGGACTCGCAGGACGGCCTCTATTACGACTACGACTTCGTCCTTCGTTCGCGCCGCAAGTATCCTTTCCTGACCACGTTCTATCCGCTCTGGGCTGGCATCGCCACGCGCGAGCAGGCCGCCCGCGTAGTCCAGGCCCTGCCGAAGTTCGAGCGCCCCGGTGGTTTGCAGACCAGCACGAATCAGAGCGGAAATCAGTGGGACGCCCCGTTTGGATGGGCGCCGCTCGAGTTGCTCGCTGTCCAGGGCCTGCGCCGTTACGGCTACAATCGCGAAGCCGACCGCATATCGACGGAGTTTCTATCCTTGGTCCTCGACCAATATCGCGAAACCGGCACCATCGTCGAGAAGTACGATGTGGTTCGCCGCACCGCGCGACTTGGCGGCGAAATCCGCTTCGGCTACCGCTCCAATGAAGCCGGCTTCGGCTGGACCAACGCCGCCTTCACCGCTCTGTACGACAGCTTGCCAGCAGCCGCAAAAAGCCGCCTGCTCGCGGGACCGACGCCCGGTCCACGAGGGTCCCCCGGACGCGCCGCCGCTCGCTATCATTGAATCTGCATGGCGCAGATCATCGATGGAAATCGCGTTCGCGACGACATCAAACAAGAATTAAAGCCGCGCATCGCGCGTCTTGTCGCGGCTGGGCGTCCTCCCGGCCTTGCCGTCGTGCTGGTCGGCAACCACCCGGCTTCCGAGGTGTATGTCCGCAACAAAATCAAAACCTCGCACGACCTCGGTATCTGTGGGGAGACCCTCACGCCGCCTGATTCCATCACTACCGGGGAACTGCTCGCCATCGTCGACCAGTTGAACGCGCGCAACGACGTTGACGGCATCCTCGTACAGTTGCCGCTTCCCAAGCAGGTCGATACCAAGCGAATTCTGTTGGCTGTGTCGCCCGAAAAAGATGTCGATGGCTTCCACCCTTACAATGTCGGCTGCCTGGTGGCCCAGTTGCCGGCGCCGCGCGCCTGCACGCCTGCCGGCATTATTCAGTTGCTCAAGCGCTACAACATTGGGATCCAGGGGAAACGTGCGGTTGTGGTAGGCCGCAGCGACATTGTGGGCAAACCCACTGCCATTATGCTGTTACACGAGCATGCCACCGTTACCATCTGCCATTCCAAAACCCAAAATCTACCGGAAATCTGCCGCGAAGCCGATATTCTGGTGGCGGCCGTTGGCCGCGCGGCTATGATCAACTCGGATTACATTAAGCCGGGCGCTACTGTAATTGATGTTGGCACCAACCGGTTGGATAATCGCGAGGACGCCGCTCGAGTTTTCCGCAACTCCCCTGAAAAACTCGCCGCATTTGATAAGAAACGAAGCTTAATCGTTGGCGATGTGAATCCACTCGATATGGCCGAAATATCTGGCGCGTACACTCCCGTGCCGGGAGGCGTCGGCCCCCTGACCATCGCCATGCTCATGGTCAATACCGTGGAGTCCGCTGAGCGCCGCCTGGCGGTATGTTGAAGGTCGGTTTGACCGGAGGCTTGGCCTGCGGAAAGAGTTTCGTTGGCGAGGCGCTGGCCGGCTACGGATGTTATTTGATTCGGGCCGATGAACTCGGCCACGAGGTCCTGGCTCCCGGCGGTGAAGCCTTCGAGGCGGTCCGCGAGGAATTTGGCCCCGCGGTTCTAGACCTTGACGGTCAAATCGATCGGCGCAAACTGGCCACCCGCGTTTTTGAGGATCCTGCGGCCTTGGCGCGCCTGAACTCATTGGTCCATCCGGCCGTGGTGCGACGCGAGGAGCGATTGATGGCCGGTTTTGCCGTCCGGGAGCCGAAAGGAATTGTGGTCGTCGAAGCCGCCATCCTCATCGAGACCGGCAGCTATAAACGGTTCGACCGCCTGATCCTGGTAACCTGTACAGAAGAGCAGCAAGTGGCGCGGGCTCAGCACCGCGATGGCATCGCCGAAGCCGAAGTCCGGGCCCGGATCAGCCGCCAGCTGCCCCTTGCGGAGAAACGAAAATTTGCGGATTTCGTCATAGATACTTCGGGCGCGAAGGAGGAAACGCTGCGCCAGACGCGCGCTGTGTACGCCCAATTGCGGAGAATTGAAATATGAAAATGTTGCGACCATTCCTGGGGGCCGCCATCCTGGTGGCCGGATTCATTTATCTCACTTCGGTGGCTCATTGGGATGTGGGCCGGTGGCTGCAACCCGGGCGCGGCGTTGACCGCATGTGGACTGAGCCTGCCGCCGCCGCGGGGCCCGGCTTTTCCAATGATGAGCAGAACAACATCGATATTTATAAATCTTCGCGCGATGCCACTGTCAATATCACCTCCATTGTGTATAGGGAGGGATGGTTCTTTCAGATGGTTCCCGAGCGCGGGATTGGCTCCGGTTTCATCATCAAAGACTCCGGCGAAATTCTCACGAATTATCATGTCGTCAGTGGCAATTCCCAACTGACCGTCACCCTGGCTGACAAGAAGGTGTATAAAGCGAGGGTTCTGGGCCGCGATCCGCGAAATGACTTGGCGCTGGTCAAAATCGATGCGGGCCGCAAACTGCCCTACCTCCATCTCGGCGATTCCGATAGCTTGATCGTCGGCCAAAAAGTGCTGGCCATCGGCAATCCCTTCGGCCTTGAGGGCACTCTCACCACCGGTATCGTCAGTTCGTTGGGCCGCAGCATTCAAGCCGAGGAAGGCGAAAAACTCGAAGGGCTGATTCAAACCGATGCGGCTATCAATCCGGGAAATAGCGGCGGGCCGCTGCTCGATTCGCGCGGAGGCGTCATCGGGATCAACACCGCCATTTACGGCCAGCAGGGCAATATCGGGCTCGGCTTTGCCATGCCTATCAACCGCGCAAAATCGATGCTGGAGGAGTTCCAACGCAGCGGGCGCATTACGCGGCCGTCGCTCGGAATTACCACGGTCTATGTGGCCGGAGACCTGGCGGAAATGCTCGAATTGCCGGCGCAAGGTGGCTTTCTGATCCAGAGCATCGAGCGCGGCTCCGCCGCCGAAGATGCCGGTTTGCGCGGTCCCCGCCAGATGGTCATCGTCGGCAACTACCGGCTCGGGGTCGGTGGCGATTTGATCACCGCCGTAGACGGCCAGCCGGTCGAGGGTAATGACTTGCTCACGCGCGTGCTGAACCGCAAGCGTGCCGGCGATATCCTGAACCTCACGGTTTATCGGGCCGGCCGCACTCTCCGCGTGCAGGTGAAATTGGGTGAGGCCCCGCAAACCTTCTAGCAGTCAAACTACCTCTCCACACGAGTGGCGCAGGCCATCGTTTTTCGTGGCCTGCGTTTCCGCGCTGCAATAAAAAGGCCGGCGCCCGGTGGGGGGAGCCGGCCCTTTTGCCTGGAATCTCGTTTTGAGGTTACGCTACTGCGACGTTCTTTAGCGCCGCGGCATCCGTATTCGCAGTTACCTTGTTTTTGCTGCCTGGTGGCCGCCCGCGGCGCTTGGTTGTCATTTCCGACATCCAGGCCGGAGGCCGTCCGCGACGCTTTCCACGCCCGCGCGCCAACCGTTCGAGGCTTAGAATCGCTTCCTCGATCTGCACCCGCTCATCTCTCAACTCGGAGAGAATCTTCGATACATCCATGCTTCTCACCCTCCAAACGGCATGCGCGAAAATATTTCCCGCAGCCGCAAAACTACGTTAACTCTAGAATGATTACATTATACATCTGCTTTTTTACTCTAATCCCAGCTGATTTTCAAGAGAACAATTACATTTTCTGCCTATGATTGTAGAGCCCCGAAGTACTGGTGTATCGTATAGTACGCACAGGGCCTGGGCCCATCTCACGCGAGGTTTCTTCTCTTCCAATAGATATAAAAGGGCAGCCCTATTACCATGAGTCCAAGACCCATTAAAGACTCCCGGGGGCGATCGAAAAACGTGGAAACCAGTAATATGCATGCCCCCAGCACAAACAACAGCGGTACCACCGGGTAACCGACCGTTCGATACGGCCGCTGCATATCAGGTCGTTTCACCCGCAATACAATTACCGAGGCGGCCGTCATCCCATAAAGAATCCAGCTGGCGAAAATCACCAGATTGAACAAATCGTCATACTTGCCGGAGAGCACCAGCAGGCAAGACCAGAGACTCAACACGACAATAGAAACTCCGGGTGTGCGATGAACTGGGTCGACCTTGCCTACGGCTGCAAAAAAAAGGCCCTCCCGGGCTGCGGCATAAGGAACCCGTGACCCCGACAGAATCGAGCCGTTGAGAGCCGCAAAAATGCTGATCATCGCGGCAATCGAGACGGCGCTGGCTCCGGACATGCCGAATATCCGACCCATCATTGCCGCTGCGACCCGATCGCTTCCCGCTACTTCGCCGGGCGCCAGGACCCGAAAATAAGCGGCATTTGCCAGTAGATATATGCCGATCACGCCGGCGGTTCCGCCGATCAGGGCCCGCGGCAGGTTTCGCTGCGGCTCCCGCACCTCGGAGGCGACCATGCTCACATTGTTCCAACCGTCATATGCCCATAATGCCGCCACCAGCGCGGCGATAAACCCGGCGAAGGTAAGCGGCGTCGCCGCAGCTGCATCCGGGGCGTGCGGATGGCCCAACGCGAGGCCGGCCAGAATGATTAAGGCAATGAGCGCGACTTTCAAGGCTGTGACGGCGGTCTGCACTTCGCCGCCGAGTTTGACCCCGTAATAGTTCAGCCACGCCAACCCAAGAATCAGAACGATCGCCAGCAGTTGGCCATACCGGAGTTCCAGCGGAGCGCCATTAGGCCCCAAGGGTAGCGGCACCGAATAGAAAACAATGTCCAGCTGTGGGAAAAAATTGCCTAAATAAAGGAAGAACCCGGTGGCAAGAGTGGCGATCGATCCGCTCTTGGCTACCCACATCTGCGTCCAGCTGTATAGGAACCCCCAGAGCGGTCCATAGGCCTCCCGCAAATAGACGTATTCACCGCCGGCCTCAGGCATGGCTGCTGCTAACTCGGCATAACTCAGCGCGCCGGCCAGGGAAAGCAGTCCCCCTACGATCCAGACGGCGAACACCATCTCCACCGAGCCCACCCGCTGGATCATCGTCCGCG
The DNA here is from genome assembly GCA_964554945.1 of uncultured Solibacteraceae bacterium. Lineage (GTDB taxonomy): Bacteria > Acidobacteriota > Terriglobia > Bryobacterales > Bryobacteraceae > PSRJ01. The sequence goes on from CAZKQQ010000014.1 coordinate 45,884, forward strand.
GAACCAGGAAGATCCCGCTGCCGATCACCGTGCCGACCACAATGGATGCCGCGGCCCAGGGACCTAGATCGCGCTTCAGTTCGTTCTTGAGAGGGGGTTTTTCCATTCCGCTTCAGTCCCCGGCGCGGGGCCTTGAAACAACGAGCTTAGCCAGCCTACGCCGAATGTCACTACCGTCCCGATCAATACGTACCACGTGAATGCGATCGGTGTGCGCAGGCGGACGAAAACCATTGCGGCCAGTCCCGCAGCCACGCCGGTGATAGCCGCCCCTTCTCGAGGTTTCCGGGTGAGCACGCCGAGCAGAAACACCCCCAACAGCGCTCCCAACGGATAAGATGCGATCGTCAAGCCCGCTTCCAGCACGGAACCTACGCGGCGCGAGAGAATTCCGATGGCGAGCAACACCAGGCCCCACAGCACTGTCGCTGCCCGGGCCATCTTCAGCGACCCCGCATCGCCTGTCGCGCGCGACCGCGCTCCCAGAAAATCGATCACCGTCGTCGACGCCAGCGAGTTCAGCGCGGCGCTGAGATTTGCCATGGCGGCCGCCAGAATCGCCGCAATCGTCAATCCTGCGATGCCCGGCGGCAGATTGTGCCACACGAACTCCGGATAGATGCGGTCGGTCTGGGCGGGCGCCGGCAAGTGATTGTCTCCATAGTAGACGAACAGCAGAATCCCAATGTAAAGAAATAGGCCGAATTGAATGAAGATCACTAACCAGCTGGACAGCAACGCAAGCCGGCTCTGACGCTCGCTGCGGGCGCTGAGCAGTCGTTGCACCATCAGCTGATCAGTCCCGTGGCTGGCAGTGGTCAGGAAACACCCTCCCAGGATTCCCGCCCAAAATGTGTAGTTGCGCGAAAAAAATTGCATCGTGGGCGCAAAATGGAAATCAAATATTTGGAATTTACCGGCCGGGCCCGCGACTGCAGCCACGTGCGTCCACCCGTTCGGGATATGGCCCAGGATGACAAAGAAACTCACCACTGCGCCCAGCACGTACAGGCTCATCTGCACGACGTCGGTCCAGATCACCGCCGTCATCCCACCTTCAAAGGTGTAAACCAGCGTCAGCGCGATGATAAAAACGATAGACCAGATTTCGCCGGTGCCCAGCACGATCGAAACGACGATTGATATGGCGAATACCCGTACTCCTTCGGCCAAGGCGCGGGTGATCAGGAAAATAGACGCTGTTAATTTTCGTACCCGCTCCCCAAACCGCCGGCGCATTAATTCGTAGGCGGTAAACATTTCTCCCCGGAAGTACTGCGGCAGCAAAACGATCGAAATCACGATCCGTGCCAGTAGATACCCGAAGACCAGTTGCAGGAATCCGAGGTTTTCGGTGAACGAACGAGACGGCGTGCCGACAATCGTCAAGGTGCTGGTTTCGGCGGAGACGATGGAGAGCGCAATGGCCCACCACGGTGCGGTGCGGCCCCCCAGCAGGTAGTCGCGCAGGCTTTTCTGGCGATGGCGGAACCGGGCGCCGAACCAGGTGATTCCGACAAGATAAGCCAGGATGACGCCTAGATCCAGGTAGCGCATGACCGCGACTTCCAGCATACCGTTGATCTGGTATCATTTGTGCTGCGGAACCAGGAGGCTCGCGCGAGCGTCCAAAATAGTTGCGGCCCGCGAGGCGGTTTGGCTATACTCCGCACAATGCCCGCCGGTTATCGGAGCCGGTGGCGATGCCGGATTACTGAAGAGTTCAGCTTGCTATTGCGGTGGCTCAAAAAATTGCGGAAACGGCAGGAGGCGCAAGTGAAAAGATCGGAGAAAAGATTGAAAAGGGTAGCGGCGGGAATCCTCCCAATGCTGATTTGGGTCGGATTGATCGGCGCGCTGATTAGTACGGTGACGACAGTCCGTACGTACGCCCAGGAGAAACAGAAAAAAGTAAAAGATCAAGGTGAATACGATCTGTTCAACGCCTATACGAAAGAGCAGGACCCAGCCAAGAAGCTGCAATACCTGAATCAGTGGGTCGAGAAATATCCCGAGACCGATTATCAGGAAGAGCAGCTGCGCTTCTATAGCGATTTGAACCAGCCCGCCAAGGTGATGGATATGGGAGCCAAGATCCTCGCCAAGGATCCGAAGAACTTCGCGGCGCTCAGCCTGATCACGGCCAATATTCGTAATCTTCCGAACGCAACGCCCGACCAACTGGCAATGGGACAGAAGGCGGCGCAGACGCTGCTCGACAATCTGGATTCCCTGAAGCCGGCGAGCGTCAGCGACGACGCCTGGAAGCAGGCGAGGCCGGGGGTCGAGAAACTGGCCAAAGACACGCTCATGTACATCGCCATGAAACCCGGCACCGATGCCGAGCAGAAGAAGGATTATGTCGCGGCCGAGCAGGCGTACACCAAAGCGCTGCAGCAGTATCCCGATAGCGCCGACATCGCCTACCGGTTAGGGTCGGCGCTGGTTTCGCAGCGCAATCCCGACAAGTTCCCGCAAGCGATTTACGAGATCGCGCGCGCCGTGGCGATGGACCCGGCCAAAGGCGGCCTGGCCCCGCAGACCCGCACGCAGGTGGACACCTACCTGAACAAGATTTACACACAGTATCACGGCGCCGACGATGAAGCCTTGAAGCAGCTCAAGGCGCTGGCCCTTATGTCGCCTTTGCCGCCGGCTGGTTTCAAGATCCAGACTGCCGCCGAGATCGCCGCGAAAAAGGAAGAGGAGTTTAGGGAAAAGAATCCGCAGCTCGCTCTGTGGATGGGGATCAAAGGGCACTTGGCGGATACTAACGGCGAGCAGTATTTTGAATCCGACGTCAAGAACGCGGATGTTCCTCAGTTGAAAGGCACGCTGGTCGATGCCAAGCCGGCTTGCCGGTCCAAGGAATTGACTGTCGCCATTTCCGACGCGACCCATGCGGAAGTGACCTTGAAGCTGGACATGCCTCTCACCGGGAAGCCCAAGACCGGCAACGAAATTCAGTTTAAGGGTGTGCCGAGTGCGTTCACCAAGGATCCGTTCAATTTGACGATGGATACCGAGAAGGCCAACCTCGTAGGCGTGGAGACCGAACCTTGTGCCGCAGCGCCCGTACGCCGGGGTGGGGCGCGGCGATCCGCGGCCAAGAAGCAGTAGGGTTTATTTTCGGGCGGGAGCGCTCTCCGAATTCGCCAGCACGAGGCTGAAGACGAAGCGCTCCACCGGATTCAGCGAGCTTCCTTTGGGATCCAGATCCTGGAAGTATTGCTGGAAACTCTGCCGGGAAGTGACGAATCGGCTATAACAGGACGGGACGACGGCCACTACGGCGAGCGCCGTTGCCAGGAACCCCACTGCGTATGCCTTTCGTTTCATTCTAATGCTAAGACGATTTTTGCGCGCAAAAGGTTAGCGCTTCTCGTGCGAAAAAATTCCGCCGTTTATCTGCTATAATTTAGTTAGTTCTCCAGGTTATGCCTCTCTACGAATATGCCTGCCAGCGCTGCGGTAAGACCTTTGAAGTGAGGCAGAAGTTCTCTGACGAGCCGCTCACCACTCACGAGAATTGCGGTGGCGCCGTCGAACGGCTGGTTTCTCCACCCGCTTTCCAGTTCAAAGGCAGCGGCTGGTACGTCACCGATTACGCCCGCAACGGCAAGGGCTCGGCTGGCTCGGACTCCAAGAGCAAATCAGAAGGCAAGACAGAATCGAAGACCGAGACGAAATCGGAATCGAAAACCGAGTCTAAGACTGACTCGAAAACCGAGACCAAGCCGGCTTCTCCGTCGACAACCAAGTAAACCAATCGCTCGTGGTACGCTGGGGCGAAATATGCGTAAGCTCCTGGGCTGTCTGCTGGTGCTCGCCAGCTTGGCCGCGGCCGCTCCGAAAAAACCGAAACTCGTTCTGGCGATTGTGATTGACCAGTTCCGGTACGACTACCTTACCCGGTTTCGCAGCGACTATACGGCGGGCCTGAACCAATTACTGACACGCGGCGCCGTTTTCACGGATGCCGAATACAACCACTTCCCGACCGTCACCGCCGCCGGGCACAGCACGTTTCTGTCTGGCGCGACGCTATCGATCAGCGGCATCATCGGCAACGACTGGTACGACCGCGACGAAGGCCGCGAAGTTACCAGCGTCTCGGATTCGAAGACGCAAATAGTGGGCGGCCGCGGCGGCGCGGGCTCATCGCCCGATCGTCTTCTGGTCAGCACGGTTGGCGACGAACTGAAAATTGCGAACGGCGGCAAATCCAAGGTGATCGGTATTTCGTTGAAGGATCGGTCTGCGATCCTGCCCGCGGGCCACATGGCAAACGGGGCCTACTGGTTTGACAACGCATCGGGCAATTTCGTAAGCAGCACATTTTATTTTCCGGAACTGCCGGCTTGGGCGAAAGCGTTCAACGACAGCCATCCGGCCGACCGCTATGCGGGGGCCGCCTGGCTCAATCACAAAATGCCCGTGGACGCGAAGCAGTTGAACGCTGCGCTCGCGGCCAGTCCCTTTGGGAACGATCTGGTGGCGGCGTTCGCCGAGCGTGCGCTGGAAGCCGAGCAACTGGGCCAGCGCGATGTGACCGATGTGCTGGCCGTGAGTTTTTCATCCAACGATTACGTCGGTCACCAGGTGGGTCCGGATGCGCCGGAAGTGCGCGAGGTGTCGATTCGCACCGACAAGCTGCTGGGAGAATTGCTGGCCGTCGCGGATCGCTCGGTCGGCGCCGGCAATGTACTGGTGGTTCTGACCGCCGATCACGGCGTGGCCCCCGCCCCGGAGGCCAACGCGGCGCGGCGCATGCCGGGAGGCCGGCCGCCCGCCGGGATCGTCAACCGCACCGCCCAGGACGCGCTCAGCAAAAAGTACGGCGATGGCAAGTGGGTCCTGAGCAGCTCGGAACATTCTCTCTATTTCAACCAGGAACTGATTGCCTCTAAGAAGCTGGATCCTGCGGAAGTGAATCGTACCGCGGCCCAGGCGCTGATGCAGGTGCCTCACGTGTTTCGCGTTTACACACGGGAGCAGCTCGCGAACGGCGCGGTCCAGCAGGACTCGGTGAGCCGAAGGGTGATGAACGGATTTTACGCGCGGCGCAGCGGCGACCTCGAGGTGTTGCTGGAGCCGTACTGGATCTTCACCCAGACCGGCGCCACGCACGGGACTGCCTTCAATTACGATACGCATGTCCCGCTGATCTTTATGGGAAGCGGTATCCGGCCTGGGCCATATTATCAGCCGGTCGTGGAGAATGACATTGCTCCGACGCTCGCCGCGATTCTGGAAATCGCGACGCCCAGCGGCTCCGTGGGCAGGGTCCTCTCGGAAATCTTCGCTCAGTGAGCCGTGAGCTTCGCTCCAGTGCTACACTACAAGATAACAGTTCAACCACTAAGCAGGAGTAGTTTCATGCGTTTACGGATAGGACTCCGGGTCATCGCCAGCGCCTTGGCGGTGTGCGCCGGAAGCGGGTTGATGTCCGCGCAGACAAAAGTTGCGATCATCAATTTGCAGAAGGCCGTGCTGGAATCGGCCGAGATCCAGAAGGCGTCGGCCGAGCTGACGGCGAAGTACAAGCCGCGCGCGGACCAGATCGATAAATTGCAAAAAGAGATTGCCGGCATCTCGCAGCAACTGCAGAGCTCCAACGGCAAACTATCGCCGCAGGCGGAAGCCGATCTGAACGCGCAAGGGCAGCGCAAGCAGCGCGATCTCCAGCGAATCCAGGAAGATTTGCAGGCGGATGTGGACCGCGAGCGGAACGAGATCCTTTCCAAGAGCTCACAGAAAATGAGCGAGGTGGTGAAGAAAATCGCGGAAGAGAAAGGGCTCGACATGGTGGTGGACGTATCAACCACGGTGTATTTCAAGCCGGCGATGGAGATCACCACCGATGCCATCGCGGCGTACAACAAAGCCTATCCGTCGAAGTAATCCCCGAGAAGACGAATGGCCGGCTACCTGGAAAACTACGGTGCAGGTGATGAGCGGCGCGAGAAGATTACTAAAACCGTAGTCCTGGCCGTAGTCGCGCTGCTGGTAGCGATTGGCTTGGCCTATGTCTTCCTGCATAATTACCCCGAGGAGCGCCAGGCCAAGCGGTTTTTCGAACTGCTGCGCGCGCACGACTACAAAGGCGCATACGCCATGTGGGGATGCACGGACGCCAAGCCATGCCGCGATTACGCGATGCCGGAGTTTATGAAAGATTGGGGCCCGGTTGTGGCGCCGGTAGGCAATGTCGATGTGCTCGATGCGGAGTCGTGCGGCTCGGGAGTGATCGTCGAGGTTGACGCCGGCAAGGCTGGCGACAAAAAGTTATGGGTGGAGCGGGACACGCACATTCTCGGGTTCCCGCCGTTTGAGCGATGCCCGCAAGGGAATCGCATTCACGATTTTTGGCGGAACATCCGTTTCCGTCTGCACGGCCGTCCCGTGCCCCAAGAGGGGTCTTGACCGTGCGAAACTTAGCCTTTTGAGGACGACAACAAGGATATGGGAACAATAATCGCAGGTTTGGAAGGCGTTATCGCCGGCGAGTCTGAAATTTGTTACATCGACGGCTATCAGGGCATTCTCAGTTATCGCGGATACAACATCCACACCCTGGCGCAAAACGCAAAATTCGAAGAAGTCATTTATCTGCTCTGGAACGGACACCTTCCCAAACAGAGTGAACTCGACCAGCTCAAGAAGAGCCTGGTCGCCGAGCGCTCTCTGCCTGGCCCGGTCAACGATTTCCTGAAAAGCGTTCCCAAGTCCAACACCATGGACATGCTGCGGACCGCGGTATCGATGCTCAGCCTGTATGACACGGAAGCGGCGGATATGTCGGCCGAAGCCAATCACCGCAAAGCGGTGCGGCTGATGGCAAAGACCGCGACCATCGTGACCAGCTTCGACCGCTTGCGGAACGGCAAGCCGGTCCTGGAAGGCGATCCCAATCTCGGATTCGCGGCGAATTTTCTGTACACGCTGACCGGAAAAAAGCCGGACGACGTAATGGAGCGCGCCTTCGATGTAGCGTTAACTCTGCACGCCGACCACGAACTGAACGCATCGACGTTCGCGGCGCGCGTGACTGCCGCCACTCTTTCCGATATCTATTCCTCGATCACATCGGGTATCGGCGCGTTGAAGGGGCCGCTGCACGGCGGCGCCAATCAGGAAGTGATCCACTGGCTGCTGGAATTGCACGGAGAGGATGAAGCGGCGGAGCGCGTGAAAAACACTCTGGCGCGCAAGGTGAAAATTCCGGGCTTCGGCCACCGCGTCTACCGCACGGAAGATCCGCGGGCCACGCACCTGCGCGTGCTTTCCGAGGAACTCGGCAAGCGCACGGGCCAGGAAAAGTTATACCGGCTCTCGAAGAAGATCGAAGAATCCGTGCGGTCGGTGAAGGGATTGAATCCCAACGTGGACTTCTACTCGGCGTCGACCTATTATTCGCTGGGGATTCCGGACGATCTGTTCACGCCGGTGTTCGCGGTGAGCCGCATGTCGGGATGGACCGCGCACGTGCTGGAGCAATATCACAATAACCGCCTCATCCGGCCGCGCGCCGAATACAAGGGAAATCCGGACGGCCAGACCTGGATTCCGATCGCGGAACGCTAACCATGGACGAGCGCGCGTTCTACAGCGAATCCGAGACCACCAAGCCGGCCACGCTGAACTGCCCATACTGCCGCTCTAGCGAGAGCTACGATCTGCGATGGAGCGTGCGCAAGAAAAAGGACCGCCTTCCGCAAGGCGCTGACGAGCGCGACCGCGCGAAATTCTCGAAGGCGCAAAGCTATATGGTCCTGCTCGACGACAAAGTGGCTTGCAAGAACCTCCGCTGCCGTAAGCGATTCGATATCTCAGGCGTTAAGACAATGGCGTTTCTTTAGACGTGATTCAGGCAACGCGCCGCGCGATTTTCGCTGTAGCCCTCAAGCTGCAAACGATGCACGACGCAAGGCCGCTGAAACCTCGAGGCATTCTGCCAAGGCAAGTGTCAGGGGTGCTGTGAAGCGTACTGGCCGGCGGTTGCGGGAACAGGCTGCGGGTCCTTGGGCATAACAATCCAGGCCACTAGGTAGGCGAGGAACCCGACCCCGGTGCAGAAAGCGATAGCCAGCCAAAGCACCCGGACCAGAACGACGTCCGTCTCGAGATACCGGGCAAAGCCCGCGCACACTCCGGCGATCTTTTTGTTCTGCGTATCGCGAGTCAGGGTGTGGACTGCGGGACGAGGGGGCGTATCCACGCCGGTGGCGCGGCCGCATTGACGGCAGAAGCGATCCTGATTCTCCAGGGCCACGCCGCACTGAGTACAAAACATGATCGACCTCCTCTACACCGCTACGCCGAAACCGTGATAAAAGTTCCGGGAAGATGTAGGAAATCGGTCATTTCGCAGCCAGCCCCGGTTTTTAGTAGAATCAATATGCGAATCCCTCGTCAGGAGGATGGCAAATGCGCCTGAGTTTGCAAGCCCGACACGTCAACTCGGTGGGTTTCCTGTTAAACCCATTGATCGCTTTCATCGCACCAATAGTCTTTACTGGGACTGCCGCGGCGGCGCCCACCAACGCAGCATCCCAGGATCAAGTGACCTTCTCCAAGGATGTCGCACCGATCTTTCAGGCGAAATGCCAGGAGTGTCATCAACCGAATTCCATCGCGCCGATGTCGCTCATCACTTATAAGGACGCGCGTCCCTGGGCGCGTTCCATCAAGGAGCGGGTAGCGACCCATCAGATGCCGCCTTGGCACATCGATCGCAGCGTCGGCGTGCAAAAGTTCAAGAACGATATGTCGCTCTCCGACGAGCAGGTCGCCACCATCGTTCGCTGGGTGGACGCCGGAGCGCCGGAAGGCAATCCGAAGGATTTGCCGCCGCCCAAGCCGCTCGTCACCGATAACGAGTGGAAAGGCGTGCGCGACGGTTTCGGCCAGCCGGACCTCGTCGTCAAGTCTCCCGAATACACGATGGCTGCCCAACATCAGGATGTTTGGTACCGTCCGACGTCCGACATTCCGCTCACCGAGCCGCGTTGGGTCAAGATGGTCGAGATTCGTCCGACCAACTTGCAGGGCCGCCGCATCATCCATCACTCGATCGCCTATCTCGTGCTGAACAACGATCCCGATGCGGTCAGCAAGGGCACAGCCACCGGGCCCACTCGCCGCGCCGATAATCCTGACGATCTGGTGAACCGCCGCCCGCAACTCATGGAATGGGCCATCGGAAAAGGTTACGACCTTTTCCGCCCCGGCACCGGAAAACTGCTCCTCCCGGGCGAGAAGATTTCCTGGGACCAGCATATCCATGCCGTCGGCGAGCAGATTACGTCGGGCTCGGAAATCGGAATCTGGTTCTATAAAAAGGGTGAAGAGCCCAAGAAGCGCAGTTATTTGATCGGCTTCACTGGCCTCCGCAACGGCCAGTCTCTCGACATCCCGCCGAACTCCTTGTCTGAGACCGAGGGCTTCACTGTGCTCAAGGAGAATACGCTGATCGAGAACTTCCAGCCGCACTTCCACCTCCGCGGCAAATCGATGCAGGTCGAAGCGATTCTCCCGGACGGCAGCAACCAGATCGTCAGCTATGTCGGCAACTTTAATTTCAACTGGATGACGAACTACATCTACGCCGACGATGCCGCGCCAGTGTTCCCCAAGGGGACGGTCATTCACGTCACCGCGTGGTATGACAACACCAAAGCCAACAAAAACAATCCTGATCCGGACCAGTGGGTTGGGTACGGCGACCGCACGGTCGACGAGATGGCCCACGCCTGGATGAACGTCGTCTACCTGAATGATGACGAGTACAACACCTTGCTCGCCGAGCGCAAGGGAAAGACGCAGTCAGCGACCGCACAAAACAATGAACCGGCTCCCGGCTTTTTGCGCCGCCGGCGCTCTCGTCGGCGGCGTGCTCTTGTGGGGTCAATCTCTCCCTGAGCCACGGAAAAAATTCGGGGCTAGCGTTACTGGCGCGTTCGAGGGTTGGTTCGCCGGCGACAAGGACAGCCGGGGCTTCCTGATCGGATATTTCAATCGCAATACCGAACAGGAGCTCGACATACCCATCGGCCCCAACAACCGCATCGAGCCCGGCGGTCCCGACCTCGGTCAGCCCACTCATTTCCTGCCGGGCCGCCGCTACGGCATGTTCGCCATCCCGGTCCCCAAGAATTTTACGCCTGAGGATAAGTACACCTGGACCATCTTTGCCAACGGCCAGTTCAATACCATCCCCCTCCGCCTGAACAAGGATTACGTCATCAGCCCGTTCAGTGAAATCTCTGTAGGCAATACGCCTCCTTCCGTTCGGTTTGAACAGGACGGGACTGTGCTTCAGGGGCCGGTCGCGATGCTGGCCAACGCCCCGATCCGTAAGGCTTCCGTATCCACGCCGCTGCCGTTGACCCTTTGGATCACCGACGATATGAAATACCCCAGTGGTACGGGTGCGCCGCGGACCGGCAATCGTCCTGCGGTGACGCTCCTCTGGTCGAAATACCGCGGCCCGGGCGCCGTGAAGTTTGACAAAACCAACCCGCCCGCCGAACTATCGGGCCCCGCGAACGAGGCCACCGGCTTTAATGGCAAAGCGACCACCAGCGTCACCTTCAGCGAGCCCGGCGATTATGTACTGCACGTAACCGTGAATGATTACTCCGGCGAAGGCGGCGGCGGCTTCCAATGCTGCTGGACCACCAGCCTGGTAAAAGTCTCGGTAACGCCGTAGCTCACGGCATTTTCGCTGACCTCGGTCATACCGCCGGCGCTAAGATCTCAAAGAGGAGCCGTCACGCGCAACGTCTTCATCAGCTACCGTAGGGAGGACTCGGCAGCCTATGCGGGCCGCTTATGCGACCACCTCAACAACCTCATCGGAGCCGAGCGGGTCTTCATGGATGTCGAAGACATCGCCCCAGGGCAGCTGTTTGCGCAGGCTATCGACGATACCATCGCACGCTGTGATACTGCCCTGATCGTGATTGGCCCGAGATGGGCAGAGATCCTGCGCCAGCGTGCCCAGGAACCGCAACCCGACTATGTCTGTCACGAAATCGAAGCCGCGCTCGCCCGTCAGATAACGATCGTCCCAGTCATGGTCGGCGGTGCCACCATCGCGGAATTTACCGGATTGCCAGACAATCTTTCGGCGTTATCACAATATGAAGCCGCTGAACTGCGCGATAGCACCTTCAGCGACGACTGCGCGCGCCTCGCGAAATCTTTGAAGTTGCAGCCGGCCACGGCGGCAGAGCCTGCCGGCCGTAAGATCGGGTCCAAGCGGGCAGTGATGCTTCTGCTTGGCACGGCGCTGCTGATAGCTCTGTTATTTGCTGTATCGGGCTGGATGGGAATCGGCCCTTGGGGGGAATACCGCGCGCACCAGGCCGCGATCGGTCAGATGTTCGCTACCGCGAAAACGCAAGCTGATAGAGGCGAATACGAATCTGCGTTTAAGACCTATCAGGACCTTCTGAAAACGGATCCCGGCAACCGGATTGCGCTGGACCAACAGGTGGATGCGGCAATGGGCTGGCTCGACGACTTTCACGTGATTGCGCCCGGCGGCGGTGACGCGGACAGTCTGGCAGGCGCCGTGTTGGCCGGGATCATGCCCGTCCTGGATGCCGGGCTGGCGAGAGCCAATGGGCAGCGGCCGCGAGCCGCTGACATTCTGGCCCACATTGGCTGGGCCCATTGGCTGAATCAGAAATTGGCGCACCTCGAGTTCGGACCGGACGCAGAACGAGATCTGCGCCAGGCCCTGCAAATCGATTCCTCCAACGTATTCGCGCATGCGATGTTAGGCAATTGGATCATCCAGACGGGTGGTCGCACGGAGGAAGCCCTGATGCATTTCCGAATTGCCGTTGAAGCCAACAAAGCCCGGCCCTTCGTTCGCCGGCTGCAGCTCGGCGTCTTGGTTTATCCTCGCGATCCCGAAACTCGGTTGGCCCTGATCCAGTTAGCCAATGAAATGAGGAAGAACGGTGAGCCGATAGATGATCGCGAGAGGAGCCGGATTCTCACGGCCTACGATCCCACTGTCAACAGCGCTCCGGAACTATCGCAAACGCTCTCGGCTGTTCCGCCGGATGAGTCCTGGGCGACATACCTTTGGCTTGATACTCGTACCGGTAAAGCCGCTTCGGACTACCAGCGTTTGCAGCACGACTTCATTCACGCCGGCATCCTGGAGATCGAAGGCAATCGGAAAGACGCGCTCGGCGCGTTTCAAAGACTCCGCAGCGAGTTGAGCCGAGGGCGCTATGATGGCAGGATTGTTACGCACGTAGATGATGCCATCACGCGGCTGAAGTAACGCCGGCAACGTTGGCCCCTTCCGCGTCTTTTCCGCCGCCTTCCCCCGCTTCCCTAACGCGTGTTCCTCAGATACCCGCAGCTGTTATATAGTAGTCGATCGGCTCCCGCGTTCATCCTCCGCCGATCTTTTATAGACACACCATGGACTTGGCACACATCCATCTTTTGCTGAACCACTTTCCGACCATCGGCAGTATCATTGGCGGCGGTTTGTTTGTGCTTTCCCTCATTACGAACAGCGATGATCTGAAGCGTGCCAGCCTGGTCGTCCTGCTCGGAATCTCTCTCCTCGCGATCCCCACCTATATCAGCGGGAATGGCGCGCAGGACGCCATTAAGTCCCTGCCGGGCGTATCGAAATCCTTGATCGAAACCCATGAGGGAGCGGCATTGATAGCGCTTGGATTCATGGAACTCACTGGAGCGTTTGCGTGGCTCGGATTATGGCAATTCCGCCGGCTCGCCCGCGTACCGGGATGGAATCTGGCAGTGATCCTGGTGTTGACCTTGCTCACCCTCAGCGTGATGACTCGCGCCTCCAATCTCGGCGGCGAAATTCGTCACGCGGAAATCCGCGCTATCCAGGGAGCAGTCACGCCGGAGCGGGCGATCACGCCGGATGTCCCCCTGGCGCGTACGGTGGGCGCTGTCATGACGAATTACCAGTGGATGTGGGCTACTTGCGAAACCCTGCACTTCATCGGCCTGAGCCTTTTGCTGGGCGTGGTGTTTCTGGTGGATCTGCGGGTTCTCGGAGTGATGAAGGGTGTATCCTTCGTCTCACTGCACCGTCTGTTGCCTTGGGCCGCGCTGGGATTCGGCGTGAACGTCATCACCGGTATGTTGTTTTTTGTGGGAATTCCGACCCAGTACACTCACAATCCGTCCTTCTACTGGAAGATTGCCATGGTAATGCTCGCCGGTCTGAATGCCGTATACTTCACCGTTGTTGACGAACCGTGGGCACTGGGACCGAAAGAGGACGCACCGCTGACCGCCAAAATCGCTGCTGCCTCCGCCATGCTCCTGTGGGTCGGTGTGATGTATTGCGGAAGCATGTTGCCGTTCTTAGGTAATGCATTTTAGCCTGCGGGAAACCATGCCAATTGCTCTCACTGTCATTCTCCTGGTGCTCGGCGTAACGGTCGTCGTGGGGATCGCCGCCTATATAGTCGATCGAAGTACGGCGCGCCAGGAGCGCAAGGAATAAGCATGAAGGAGTTTCTGCTTTCTCTCGAACAGTCGGGTTTCGGCAGTTGGGTTCGCGATGCCCCCACAATTTGGGCATTCCCGACGATTCTCTTCCTCCACACCCTGGGGATGGCAATCGTGGCCGGAGGCAGCGCCATGCTCAGCCTGATCGTGCTGGGCTTCTGGCCCGCTGTGCCGATTAAGCCCTTCGGGCGCATGTTCCCGCTGCTGTGGGTCGCGTTCGCCGTAAACGCGGTGACTGGAACCATGATGCTGGTGGCCGACGCCACCAATAAGCTGACGAGTCTGGATTTCTACATCAAAATGGCGCTGGTGTTCGCCGGATTATTCGTTCTCATCCGAATGCGCCGGCAAATCTTCGAGAATCCACAAATCGATCAGGTCCCGCTGTCCGGCGGCGCCAAGATGCTGGCTTGGGTTTCGCTGGCCTGCTGGTTTGGCGCAATTACCGCCGGCCGCCTGCTCGCCTATGTCGGACCAGGATCCGCCAACGCGGGCGGCGCGCGGTAGTCGGCTTCGCCCCGCTTTGCATCCGGAGGCCCTTTTTCAGCAGCCTCCACCACCTCGCGCGCCCTAAGATTGAAGCCCGGGCGCTTGCGATGATATACTTTCGGGCGGCTGCCACGTCATGGCATCTGGTGACGATCACAATTTTGAGGTGCGGGAACAATGAAGCGAACTCTAGGATATGTGGCCTTGTGGGGCTGCTTGATGGCCGGCCCGCTGTTGGCTCATCATTCCCTGGCGGGCGTGTACGACATGAAAGCGGAAAAGGAGCTGTCGGGGGAAGTCGCGCAAATCAAGTTTTCCAACCCCCACGGGTCTCTGTCGCTCGCGGTCAAGAATGCGGACGGTTCCAATACCGAGTGGGTATTGACGCTCGGCTCCGCGACGGCCCTTGCCCAGAGAGGCATCGGGAAAACCGGGCCGAATGCCCTTCACGCCGGGGACAAAATCAGCGTCAAGTTTCTTCCCGCGAAGGACGGCAGCCCGTTAGGGTTTCTCAAAACCGTGACCATGCCGGACGGCCGCGTGATCCAGATCTCCGCTGGTAACCCCAACGATTAAACAAGAGCGGATGACTGTCATGCCTTATCAACGAAGGATCGCAGCGCCGCCTGGCTGACGCCGGAATTTCGCCGGAGCGCGCGCATTGCGAGGTGTGCGAAACCAAGGACATCTCCTCGCAGATCCGCCACTAGCAGTGGGCTGGACGCCCTCGTCCGCGGCCGGCCCCGTGGCCGGCTGTTTAAGTTGCGGAGAGAATGTCGCGGTCATGGGGAGCCCGGGGAACATACGATGCGCAGAGCACTATTGACAATACTCGCCGGCGCCGCCCTATCCACTCCTTTGGTGGATCGTGCCCGGGCGCAAGCGCCGGCTCTGACGGTGCCGGCAACCCTTTCCCAACTGATGAAGGGGACCTTATATCCGGCGTCGAACGTTGTCTTTGCAGCCCAGGACGAAAATCCGGCGGACGTGAAGCGCGCCAAAGATCCCAACATGGCGACCGACCTGTTGGCAAGTTCCTATGGCAAATGGGAAGCGGTGGAGAACAGCGCGCTGGCGCTCACGGAAGTGGCGAACCTCCTCACGCTTCCCGGGCGCAAGTGCTCCAACGGCGCGGAGGTTCCGCTCAAGAATGCGGATTGGGCCAGGTTCGTCCAGGAGCTGCGCGATGCCGGATTGATGGCCTATGCGGCGGCGCAAGCCAAGGATCAGGACAAGATGACCGATGCCGCCGGTGTTCTGACCCTGGCCTGCGGCCACTGCCACGCCCGGTATCGCGAGCGCAAGCTTGCAGACCGCTGCCGGTAAGTTGAATCGTCGCGGGCTTTTCCAAGCCGTTAGATTGAGCCCTGAGCGGTGACGGTGATATACTCGCGAGCGGTTGCCACGTCATGGCATCTGGCGCCGATCATATTTTCTTAAGGTGGGCGAATGCTAAATCAAATTCTGGGATGTGTGGCTTTGTTCGGGTGGTTGATGGCCGGCTCGTTGCAGGCGCATCATTCCCTCGCGGGGGTGTACGACATGAAAGCGGAAAAGGAGCTGTCGGGGGAAGTCGCTCAAATCAAGTTTTCCAATCCCCACGGGTCTCTTTCCCTCGCCGTCAAGAATGCGGACGGTTCCAATACCGAGTGGGTATTGACACTCGGCTCCGCGACGGCCCTTGCCCAGAGAGGCATCGGGAAAACTGGACCGAATGCCCTTCACGCCGGGGACAAAATCAGCGTGAAGTTCCTCCCCGCGAAGGACGGCAGTCCGTTAGGATTTCTCAAGACCGTGACCATGCCGGACGGGCGCGTGATCCAGATCTCCGCCGGCAACCCCAACGATTAGACAACTGCGGAGGACTGTCATGCCTTTTCGAGGAAAGACCATTCGGACGCTGCTCCCGATCGGCGTGGTTCTTACAATCAGCGCGCTTTCCACTGCCGGAGCACAGCCGCCGCGCGCAGACCGTGAACCTCCTCCGCCCTACCGGCCCGGGGCTGGCGCCAAGGACCTGCGTTCGGTGCTTTTCAACTGGACCTGGTACATGGGCATGCTGCGGGGCATCGATGAGCA
>CAZKQQ010000015.1:0-57404 GCA_964554945.1 uncultured Solibacteraceae bacterium
GTATCTGCTGGCGGAACCGGTTCTGGAGCGGTTTCACGACGCAGTGGGGTTGATTGTATTGTCGACGCGCAACACAGGCTCGCCGACGCGCGTGCTGTCGATTGGCTCGCGCACGAGCATGCAATATTTCCTATATCGCTCGATGGTGCACTGCCTCTCGACATTCGTGGGCAAGGTTCGGGGGAAGAGCGTGGCGGCGGCCGCGCGGCGTTACGGCATCCGGGTTATGGCTTCAACGGATTTCAAAGCGAGCCTGCCGGCGATCCAGACCGCGGGCCCCTTCGACGTGGGGCTTGCGTTCAACTGCGACCAAAAGCTTGATGAACCGCTGCTCGGGCTGTGCCGGCACGGCATTCTCAATGTGCACGCATCGAAACTGCCGAACGACGCCGGTATTTCTCCCGTGTTGTGGGCGTTCGCACGAGGGGACAAGACGGTGTGGTCGACCATCTACCGGATGGACACGGGGATCGATACGGGTCCTCTGCTGGAACAATTGGAATTCCCGGTGCAGCCGGAAGACACGGCGTTCAGCCTGTACGAGAAGGTCTGCGCGGAAAGCGGCAAGGCGCTGGCGGACGCATTAAGCCGTTATCTGCGCGGCGAGCTCGAGGCGCGTCCTCAGCCGCAAAACGGGAAGCGGACCTACTGGAGCTGGCCCAATGCCCGGCATCAAGAGATGATGCGGGCCAGCGGCCGCCGGTTTTTGCGGACCCGGGACGTGGTGCAGACGCTCGCGGGCCGTTAATTCCAGTGGGAGACAAGATCCGAGACGGACGCTACGTCGCCGCCCTTACATCTGGATCTCGGTGGGGACTTCCGGGTTCATCAGCGAGGCGCCGCCGTCAGCATAGATCACCTGCCCGGTGATCCAGCCGGCCTGGTCGGAGCAGAACAGCGCCACGACGTCGCCGACATCTTCGGGAGTCCCCAGCCGGCCCATAGGCGTCCAGCCGCGGACGTGCCAGTTCCGAATCAGATTCTGCGCCTCGGGCGGAAGGGTGTTGAGGACACTATTCTCGGTCCAGCCGGGGCTGATGGCGTTGACGGTGATGCCGCGTTTCGCGAGAGCCACGGCGAAGTAACGGATCAACGATTCCAGCGCGGCCTTGGCCGAACCCATGCCGACCCACGGCAGCAGGCCGCCGGTCCGGCTGCCTTGGGCGTAGGTGATGGCGAGGATTCGGCCTCCTTCCGTCAGGAGCTTGCTGGCTTCGCGCGCCCCCACCAGGAATGCTTTGCCCTGCGAGTCGAATGCGGCATCCCACTGTTCGAGAGTGATGTCCATGGGTCCTTGAAAAAATTCGGGAATCTCTGGGCGGGCATTGTTCACAAAAATGTCGAGCGCGCCGAATTCGGACCCTACCTTCTCGAACATGCGGGTGATCTGTTCCGGGCGTGAGACGTCGGCCTGGATGAGAAAGCCGTCGGAGCCGCATTGCCTGACTTGCGCCAACGTGTCTTTGGCGGCGGCCTCGTTCTGGTAATAATGAACGGCGACTTTCACGCAGTTCTTAGCGAGCTTCAATGCGATTCCGCGCCCGATTCCGCGCGAGCTCCCGGTGATCAAAGCGCGTTTCCCTGTCAACGCCATACGGTCCTCCCTGGCGGCACGAAGTACATGATTGAATCACCGCAAGATCCGCGAGTCAAGCGACACCGGTGGATTGAGCGGAAACGTGTACCCTTGAAGATAACGTGCGAGCCTCTTACACTGCGGCAGACGCGGGATACCTGAGCCGGCGGCGGCTGCGGCGGCATGCACGGGTGGTACACCTCTGGGCCTTGGGAGTGGGCGCGGTCATCTCTGGGGATTTTTTTGGATGGAACTACGGGCTGGCCGCCGGCGGCTTCGGCGGCATGCTGCTGGCGCTCGCGGTGATGACGGCCATGTACCTGGGGCTCTGTTTTTCCATCGCGGAGATGTCGCCGGCGCTGCCCCACGCGGGCGGAGCGTATTCGTTCGCGCGCACCGCCATGGGGCCGCTGGCCGGATTCATCACGGGGCTGGCGGAAAATATGGAATACATCCTGACGCCTGCCGTGATTGTGGTGGGGATCGGAGGCTACTTGAGCGCGGCGTTCGGGACGCCCGGTTCGCTGGAGCCGCTGTGGTGGCTGCTGTGCTATGCGGTGTTCGTGATCCTGAACGTATGGGGCGTGGAGATGACGTTCCGCGTTTCGGTGGTGGTGACGCTCGTCGCACTGGGGGTGCTGGTGGTTTTCTGGTTGGGCGCCACGCCGCGGTTCGACCTGGCGCGCTGGGCTACACCGTATTTTCCGCCCGGCACGAACAAAGCGTTCGCGGCGTTTATGGAGCTTCCGTTTGCACTATGGGTTTATCTGGGTATCGAACAGCTGCCGCTCGCCGCTGAAGAGAGCCACGACCCCCAGCGTGACATGCCGCGAGGCATGATCTACGGGCTGATCACGCTGATTGCGGTATCGTTTCTGACCATCGGTCTGAGCGCGGGGATCGAGCCCGGATCCGCGAAGGTGGCGGCTTCCAATGAGCCGCTGTTTCTTGGCTTCCGCACGATCTTCGGCTCCGGCGCGCGGACCCGCGTGCTGGCAGCGGTGGCTTGCACAGGACTGATCGCCAGCTTTCACACCATCATCTTCGCGTACGGGCGGCAGATTTATTCGCTGTCGCGCGCCGGCTACTTTCCCACCTGGCTCTCGGAGACGCACGGCACGCGGGAAACGCCGCAGCGTGCGCTGCTCGCCGGATCGGCGCTGGGGTTCGCGGTGGCGCTGGCGATTCGTCTGACGCCGCAGGGCGGCGCGATCGGCGCGGTGCTCTTAAACATGGCCGTGTTCGGCGCGGTGCTGGCTTACATTTTGCAGATGGCGTCGTTCATCCTGCTGCGTGTGCGCTTCAAGAATATTCCGCGGCCTTATCGTAGCCCCGCCGGCATCCCGGGCGCCGTTGTGGCGGCACTGATCGCGTTCGCGACACTGGTGATGCTGTTTCGGAATCCGGACTACAACAAAGGCGTGATTGGGGCCGCGGTATGGTTCGCGCTGGGCATCGCGTATTATGCCGGATATGCGCGGCGCCGTCTGGTGCTGGCGCCCGAGGAAGAGGCGGCCTTGGCGCACCGCCGCGTCCGTGTTCCATGAACCTGCGGGAACTATTGGGGAAAGCATCGCCGGCGCGATCGGGCGACGAACTGGCCGGGCTAGCGTCGGCGAGTGCGCAGGAGCGCGTGCGCGCCCAGATGAAGCTGGCCGATGTGCCGCTTAAGGCATTTCTGGGCGAGCCCGTCATCCCCTACGAAAAAGACGAAGTCACGCGGCTGATTTGCGACTCTCACGATGCCGCGGCATTCGCGCCGGTTTCGCATCTGACGGTTGGCGAATTCCGCGATTGGCTGCTTTCCGAGCAGGCCACGGCGGAACGATTAAGCGGCCTCGCTCCCGGGCTGACTCCGGAAATGGCGGCCGCGGTCTCCAAGATCATGCGCCTGCAGGATCTGGTGTCGGTGAGCGCCAAATGCCGGGTGGTGACGCGGTTTCGCTCGACCCTCGGATTGCCGGGGCGGCTGTCCACGCGTCTGCAGCCGAATCATCCGACCGACGATCCGAAGGGGATCGCGGCCAGCATTCTCGAAGGTCTGAGCTACGGCAGCGGCGATGCCGTGATCGGCGTGAATCCGGTGGCCGACAATCCGGCGCGCGTGGAAGAACTGCTGCGGTTGCTCGATCGGATTCGCGAGTACTATGCGATTCCGACGCAGATCTGCGTGCTGGCGCACGTGACCACGCAGATGCGCGCGATCGAGAGAGGCGCGCCGGTGGATTTGGTCTTTCAGTCGATCGCGGGAACCGAGGCGGCCAACGCGTCGTTTGGAGTGAATCTGGCGGTGCTCGACGAAGCGTGGCAAGCGGCGAAGGAGTTGAAGCGCGGCGCGCATGTGATGTACTTCGAAACCGGCCAGGGCAGCGCGCTCTCGGCGAACGCGCACCACGGCGTGGATCAGCAGACCTGCGAGGCGCGCGCGTACGCCGTGGCCCGGCGGTACCAGCCGCTGCTGGTTAATACGGTGGTCGGATTCATCGGGCCGGAATACCTGTTCGACGGCAAGCAGATTCTTCGCGCCGGCCTGGAAGATCACTTCTGCGGCAAGCTGATGGGATTGCCGATGGGTTGCGATATCTGCTACACCAATCACGCGGAGGCGGATCAGGATGATATGGATGCGCTTTTGACAATGCTCGGCATCGCGGGCTGCAATTACATCATGGGAGTCCCGGGCGCTGATGACGTGATGCTGAATTATCAGAGCACGAGCTTTCATGACGCGCTGTATCTCCGCGCCGTGCTCGGTCTGAAGCCGGCCCCAGAGTTCGAGAAGTGGCTGGAAGGACATCCACCCCTGATTCCCGAAACATGGCTATTGACCTGAGATCGTTCACTCCGGCGCGGGTGGGACTGGGGCGCACCGGGCACAGTCTGCCGACCGCGGAGTTGTTGCGTTTTCAGTTGGACCATGCCCGCGCGCGCGACGCGGTGTGGGAAGAGCTCGACCCGGGAGGTCTCGGGCTTACGCACGTGCTTGTCCACAGTGCGGCTACGGATCGACGGACGTATCTGCGGCATCCGGATCTGGGACGGACGTTGAGCGCGGAATCGCGAGCGCGACTGAGAAAGGGCGATTCCGATGCGGCGATCGTGCTGGCTGACGGCCTCGCCCCGGCGGCGGTACAGCGCCACGCTCCGGCGCTTCTCGCGGAACTGGCGCCCCGGCTGGAGGAGGAGCAGTGGCAACTCGCGCCGGTAACGGTCGTGCTGCAGGGCCGCGTTGCGATCGGCGATGAAATTGGAGAACGGCTGGGAGCGCGGATGGTCGCGGTGTTCATCGGCGAGCGTCCGGGCTTGAGTTCTCCCGATAGTCTCGGCGTGTATTTGACCTGGGACCCGCATCCGGGCCGGACCGATGCGCAGCGAAATTGCATCTCGAATATTCGCGCGGAGGGGCTGAGCTATCGGGCGGCGGCGCACCAGTTGCATTTTCTGATGCGGGAGGCGCGGCTGCGAAAGTTGACGGGTGTTGCATTGAAGGAAGATGCGCCGCGGCTGGAAGGGTGAGAGCCGGACGCAGGCCACCAAAGACGATGGCCTGCACCACCAAAGGTACGCGGCTTTACTCTTCGCGTAGCGCCTGCATCGGATCGATTCGCGAGGCGCGGCGCGCCGGACCGTACGCGGCCAGGAGGATCAGCACCAGTAGGGGAAGACTGAGGGCCGGGAAGATCGCATAATTCACGCGGCTGAACGAAGCGATGAAAACAAGCGATGTCAGCATGCGGCAGGCGGCGAAGCTCAAGAGCAAACCCAGCGCCACCCCGGTGCCGCCGAGAAACATGCCCTGAAGCAGCACCATACGAATCACGCTGCGCGGGTCCGCGCCGATCGCCATACGGATGCCGATTTCGCGGGCGCGGCGGCTCACGGAGTAGGCGATCAATCCATACAGCCCCGTGACTGCCAGAATCAAGCCCATCGTTCCCAACGTGGCAACGCTCCCGGCAATCATATTCGGCGTTTTCACCGCACGCTGCTCATAGAAATCTTCCATGGTCCGCGCGTCATACACGGCCATGGCGGGGTCGAGTTCACGAATCACTTCGCGCAGCACGGGCGCGAGGGTCGACGCGTCGGGCGCGGCCGACTCGGCCAGAATGGTCAAGGTCGAACGCCCCTCCTGGGTATAGGGAAGATAGATGAAATCGAGCGGAGGCTCCGCAATCCAGAAGTATTTCGACATTTGAGCGACGCCAACGATCTGAACCACGGGGCCACTAGCGTTGCCCACGTGGAACCTCTTGCCGACCGCGTCTTGGTTCGGCCAGTAGTGGCTGGCAAAGTTCTGGTTGACCACCGCCACCCGTGGTGTGCCGGCGCGGTCGGATTCCTGAAAACCGCGGCCGTGGAGAATGGGAATGTGCATCGCGGCGAAGTAGCCGTCGCTGACATCGCTATTGAACACGGTGAGCGCTGTTTCTCCTCGCGGCAGCGAATAGCCATCGGGCACCAGGCTCACGCTGCGGGATCCGAAGAGGGGGACATTCGAGGCCAGCGCCGCCGAGCGGACGCCGGGCGCCCGTCGCGTCCTGTCCAGAAGATCCCGGTAGAACCGCAGAGACTGTTCGGCGGAGTAGTGAACCGACTGGGTATCCAACGTGGTGAGATACAGATGATCTTTGCGGAATCCGGGTCCCTGAAGCAATTCGTCGCGGAAGCCTTGCACCAGAACGCCCGAGACAATGAGCAGAAGCAGCGACAACGCTACCTGTCCGATCACAATGGTGTTGCGGCCCCAGAGGCGCCGCCGGCCGCCGCTATCCGCATCCGCCGATTTCAGAGAAGAGACGAGGTCGAGGCGCGTGGCTTGAATCGCGGGAGTCAGGCCAAACACGAAAGTGCTGAGAAGCGATGTCGCGACGGTGAAGAAGAGCATGCGCCGGTCGACCGAAGCATGAAAGGCCAGCGGCACGTCGGACGGAATCGGAATATTGTTAGTGAAACGCGCGCCGGCGTAGGCGAGGCTGATTCCGGCGAGGCCCCCGACGAAAGCCAGCAAAAGATTCTCGAGCAGGAGCTGGCGAATCAGAGCGGCACGGCTGGCGCCGATGGCCAGGCGCACGGCCATTTCGCGGGAGCGGCCGCGCGCGCGGCTTAGCAGCAAACCGGTCACATTCGCGCACGCAACCAGCAGGACACATACGGCCAGCACCAGCAGCATCAGGACGAGCGCCGCGTTCGGCGGCGATTGCCTCACCCGCAACTGCAGCTCGGTCTGCACTTCGACGCGCCGGTTGCGGTTGCTCTGCGGGTACATCTGCTCCAGCCGCGCCGCGATGCGCCCCAAATCCGCATTGGCCTGGGCGGTGGCAACGCCTGGTTTGAGGCGGCCTTTTACGGTCAGCCAATGAAAGTCGCGCTGCTCCAGGTAATTGATGCTCCCCAGCCGGGGAGACATCGCGAGCGGAACGAATAGAGACGCTTTCACCAGCTGGTCGACGCCCGTGAAAGCTTCGGGGGCGACGCCGATAATCGTGAACGGGATACCGTTCAGCCAGACCGTGGAGCCGACCGCGGCAGAGGTTCCTCCGAACTGGCTTTTCCAAAAATCATGACCAAGCACGACGACGGGGTCGCGTCCGGCAGCCTGATCTTCCGAATCTGCAAATCCGCGGCCCGGCGCAGGATTGACGCCGAGGACGCGAAAGAAATTGCCGGACACGTAGAGCCCGAACGCTACTTTGGGAGAGGCCGCTGCGGCGCGACTGTAACCGACCGACATAAAGCTGGACGCAACGAGACCGTCGAACGAGCGATTGCCGTCGCGGAAGTCACGGTAGTCCGGGTATGACAGGGCCGTGCTCGTGCCGAACGCGGCAGAGGTGGCGGTAGTAACGGCGGCCACCATTCCGGGCTCGAGCACCGGTAAAGGCCGCAGAAGCAGGGCATCGGCAAAACTGAACATGGCCGAAGTAGCTCCGATGCCGATCGCCAACGAGCAGATCGACACCAATGCGAATCCCGGCGATCGAGCTACTATCCGGAGCGCGTATCTCAGGGACTTCAGCATGGGACTTACTATTCTACTGAGCAGCGCGGCGACCAATCAGATCTGATAGATTAGAAGCGCTGAAATCTTCGGATCGGGGAGGGGACCCATGACCCAACGATTCTGGCTGGCTGGCCTGCTTTTCGGAGCGTGCGCCTTCGCCGCCGACAATTCACCGGCATCTGTGACGTTCCACAAAGACGTCCTGCCCATCCTGCAGCAGCACTGCCAAAGCTGCCACCGGCCGGGGAATATCGCGCCGATGTCCTTTCTAAGCTACGAGAGCACGCGTCCGTGGGCGAAGGCCATGAAGGCCGCGGTGCTGACGCGCAAGATGCCGCCATGGTTCGCGGATCCGCAGTATGGTCATTATGCGAATGATCCTTCGTTGAGCAAGAGCGATGCCGAAATCATCGCGAAGTGGGCCGACAATGGCGCTCCGCAAGGCGATGCAAAGGATGCACCGGCTCCGATCCAATGGGCCGCGAATGGTTGGACGGCCAAGCCCGATGTCGTGCTGAAGGGGGTGCCTTATACCGTGCCCGCCACGCCGCCCAAGAATGTGATCGAGTGGATGACGCTCACCACTCCGACCGGGTTCACGAAAGACACCTGGGTAACGTCGGTCGAAATCAAACCGAGTGAACTCGGGGTGACGCATCACATCTGCATCTCCTTTGTTCCGCACCGTCCCAGCGCGGACTTTAACAAGTTGCTCTGGGTGGCCAAGCAGCGGGATGAAGCCGGAGTGGAAGTAGCGCCGGCGGCGCGCAAGGCCGTGCTGCCGACTGCCGACGGCAAAGGGATCGAGGCACCAAACAGGCCCGTACGAGCGGCCGCCAATGAAGCAACGGCCGGAGTCGGTCTCGGATTCACGTGCTACGTTCCCGGGCGCGCGCTGTCCGATTTCCGCCAATTTCACGCCGGAATGCTGATCCCGGCCGGCTACGATCTCAATTGGACGATCCACTATACGCCCAATGGCACGGAGCTGACGGATCGTCCGGAGATCGGGCTGACAATCGCCGACCAAGCGCCGGAGCGGCAGTTGATCGAGAGCTTCGGAGGAACTGATCCTGCGAAATTCGCGATTCCGCCGAACGACGGCAATTATGGGCCGACGCCTTCTGAGACCACCTTTTTGAGGGACGCCGAACTGGTCTGGATGTCCCCGCACATGCATCTGCGAGGGAAGGACATGCTGTATAAGCTGATCTTCCCGGATGGAACGGAGCGCGTCATTTTGAACGTGCCGCACTACGATTTCAACTGGCAGCTCGGCTATGAACTGGCGCAACCCGTTAAGGTGCCGAAGGGAACGAAACTGCTGGTTTACGGGCATTACGACAATTCGGTGAACAACAAATTCAATCCCGATCCGAACCGAACGGTGTACCAGGGGAACATGACGTGGGAGGAAATGTTCGCGCCGTTTTTCGCGATCACGGTCGACAAAGGCGCGGATCCCCGAACCGTTGTGAGGACGCCGTTCCGAGGGCAGGACGGCGCGTAAAAATATGTGCTGGCAGAAGATATTCCGATCCCTGGTAATTCTCGCGGTGAGTTCCGCGTTCGCGCAGGGGTACCTGAGCGGCCCGGCCTTGAACAAGAAGATCGTCACGGATTTCTACCGGCTGGTGTTCGAACCGCGGAATCCCGACCTCATCGAGCAATACATTGCGCCCGATTTTGTCGAGCACAATCCGATGATCGAGGGCGGACGCGACGGGCTGGTGAAATTCATGAAGACTCTGCCGCGCCCCACGAGTGACGACGTGGGCCCCGAGATGAAGAATCCGCCGGCTCACATTGTGGCGGAAGGCGATCTGGTCACGTTCATCTTCAAGCAGAGCGTGCCTGACCCCAAAGACAAATCCAAGGGTTACGACCGATTCAGCTTCGACATGTTCCGGATCAAGAACGGAAAGATCGTCGAGCACTGGGATGGCGCGGCCCGATAGCTACTCCTCCGGCGCACCGCCCGGCAGTCTTTCGCGCACGAGGTCTTCGACATCGCCCAGCTTCTCGCCAAGTAGATTCAGCTTACGCGATAGCCCTTGAATTTCCGATTCGGCGCGGCGGTTGACCTCGTAGTCCAGCTCGCCGCGCAGGCGATCCTTAGTATCCTGCCGGTTCTGGCTCATCATGATGACGGGCGCTTGAATGGCGGCCAGCATCGAGAGAAAAAGGTTGAGCAGGATGAACGGATAGGGATCCCAGGCCGACCTGCCCAAGGTCACATTGATGGTGGTGTAGACCGTCAGCACCACGGCAAACGTAATAATGAACGTCCAGGAGCCGCCGAAGGACGCCACCTTATCGGCGATACGGTCGCCGGTTGTGGCTTCCTCCTCGATGACTTCGTTCGGATTGCGGGTGGCGCGGAGACGCACGAGCTGCTGCGAGGCGTGAAACTGGCGTCCGAGCACCGACAGCATATCCATTCCCGATTGCGGTTTGCGTTCGAGCAGCACGGAGATGTCATGGCGGTCGACTTCGATGCACACCGTCTGCTCCAGGGCAATAGCGCCGGTCTGATGCGGCGTCTGATCGAGCATGGAAGCGAAGCCGAAGAATTCGCCCGGCGCTGGTTCATCAACCACGACTTCCTGATGGTCTTCATCCACCGTGGTGACGCGGACCGATCCCGAGACGAGGATGTACGCCCGGCTTCCGGAATCTCCGATCTTATAAATGCGCTGGCGTGGCGTAAACGTCCGGAGTTCCACCTGTCCGGCGAGAACCGCGGTCTCGTCGTCGTCCAGCAGGGCGAACAACGAGACGCGCTTCAGCACTTCGGGGTCGCATGGCATTCGATCACCTCGTCGAAGAGTATGAGTCTATATGGCTATGCTAGCCAAAGATCTCCTGTATTTGGGGTATAAACGGAGAGCCCGCGCCCCGCATCTAACCTAATGGGAAAAGGAGGCATTTGTAAATGCCACGTAAACTTGGGTTACCAGCACTTTTATTGGGCGTACTGCTCGCATTTTCGCCCGTGAGTGCCCTGGCGGAACGAGGGGGCCGGGGCGGCGGCTGGCATGGCGGCGGCCGCAGCTATGGCGGTGGAGAACGCGGATTCAGAGGCGGCGGGCGGAGCTACGGTGGCGGTGGTTATTATCGCGGTGGCGGGGGCAGATTCTACGGCGGCGGAGAGCGCGGCGAACGCGGGTGGGGCCACCGTGATCACGATTACGGCCGCTACGGGTTCGGCTTCGGATATTACGGCGCGCCCGGCTACTATGCCGCTCCCGGTTACTACTATGGTCCAGACTATTATTACGGCGACCCTGGCTACTGCAACCCCGCGGGCTATTACGACGCGTGGGGCTATTATCACTACTATCCGGGCTGCTATTAATCGCTCCGATCAGAAGACGAATTTCATCGCCAACTGGACGATTCGGTAGTCGCCGGAGGTCAGGCCGTTGTTTCCGCTGATGTCGCACGTAATCTGGCCGAAGTTGCCGGCCGCCAATGAAGCGGTGCTGACGGGACATCCGGCCGGGGTGCTGGCGTTAAGGTGATTGGGGAGATTGAAGGCCTCTCCCCGCAACTGAATCGTCTTCCGTTCCTGAATCTGAAACGTGCGGGACAGCGCCATATTCAACTGGAAGACACTCGGGCCCTTCAGGTTGTACTGGCCCAGATTGCCATACGTCCCCAGGGCAGGGAGACTGAACGCGGATGAGTCGACCCAGTTGTTCACGCTTTGGTTGGCGGGATAGGGATTCGTCGAGACCAGATTCGGAGTCTGGCCGGCCGCGGTCGTGAGCGCGCGGTCGGTGCCGCTGACCACCGTGAAGAACTGGGCGGATTTGATCTGCAGGATCGGCGCCACCTCCCAGTCACTCGCCAGGATGCGCAGCGCCTTTGCGGAGAACTTCGGCGTGCGGGCCACCATATTCAGATTGAACAACTGTCGCAGATCCGAGCCCGTACAGTTACTGCGATAGGCCTCGCGGTTGCCGGGAATGGAGGGGACTGCTGCTGCGCTGGTCTGCGGATCAAATACATCGCTGATGCAATGCGACCAGGTGTAATTGGCGAGCAGGTTGATGCCGTGACTGAGGCGCTTCTGCACCGAGAGGAAAAGAGCGTCATAGGTTCCCGTGCCGCCATCGTCGCCGTAGCCAATGCCGGCGTAATATTGGCCTTGCGACGGGTTCTGCAAATAGAAAACCCGCCGCTGGTTCTGATTCGAAGTCGAGTTGCAGCCCACCGTGACTCCCGTGGGGCACGTTCCCATCGGAGTTCCCGCGGTATTGGGCACGAGCACCGCGGGGTTGGCCAGGTTCGAGGTGGTCAGGTGAATCGAACTGTTGCCGATATAATTCACAGTCAGCAGCCAGTCCTGTCCGACCTGCTTCTGAATACTGAGATTCCACTGGTTCAGATACGGTGGTTGATAACCGTTCAATTTATGAATCACGTAGGTGCTGAACAGCGGAAAGGTGGTGGCGTGGCTGACGTGACCGATGCCTGTCGTCGCCGCGATGACCGGAATGGGATCGCCTCCGGAATAATTCGCCCAGGGATTGGCGATGTTCACGTTCGACAAAGAAATGTTGTTGCCGAACGGCGCGTATTGCGACATGAAATTGGAGTAGAACATGTGGTTTCGATCTCCAAACATGCCGTACGCGGCGCGGATGGTCATGCGGCCATCGCCGATCGGATCCCAAACGATGCCGAGCCGCGGGAATACCTTGCCCCACCGGGCGCAATTGAGCCCGTTGCCGCAGGCATACTCGGACTCACCGGGGAACGCCAGCCCGGCCGGAGCATTCGTGAAGACGCTGCTGTGAAAGTTCTGCGAAAACAAGGCCGGATCGAAATGGGAAAACTGACCGTACTTGCTATAAGGAGCAGTGTAGGGTTCCCACCGCAAACCATAGTTCAACGTCAGCCGGGGTGTCAGGCGCCAGTTATCCTGCGCATAGAGAGCGATATAGTTTTGCCGGTTGTAGAAGCCGTAGATGTTGCCCTGATTGAACGAGACGGCCTGTCCTAACATGAAGTCCGCCAGGGCCAGCCCGGAGATCTGGCCGCTATAGGTCGCGTTGCCGATACCGTTAAGGCCCGACCAATAATTCATTCCCTGGCGATACCAGCTGCCTCCGAATCCGAACTGGTGCGAGCCCTTCACCCAGCTGATGTCTTCGGCCACGGAAGGATTGGGTCCATCGTGGGACTCGCCGGGGACCGAGGCCGACGTTCCGATTCCGAACGCGCCGGTGACCGTCATGTACAAATTCGGGCCGTCTTCGGGAGTCATGTTCGATCCGAAATCGCGGAGTGAATGGAATTTGTCGGGGACTTTGGCAACATTTGCGCGAGTCGCAGCCACCCGCAGGGAACTGACCACGTTCGGACCGATCAGATACGTGTCGCCCAAGGCCAATGAATAGTCGAGGTCGTGAACGCCAAAGGTATTGATCGATAAAGGATTCTTGCCGTCATAGGTGGACGCTACGTTCAGGTTGGCGGCGGTAAAGCGTCCGAAAATGGAATTCTTTGGGCTCTGCTGGTAGTCCATCCTACCGACATAGATATCCTCGTCTTGATTGGCAACCAGCCCGTAGCTGGTGCGCCCGCAAGGATCGGCTGTGACTGGCAGGGTCTTCATGATGTTCAGAGCTACAGGATTGAGAAGCGCCGGCGAGATGGTGTTGTTCGAGAACCCAAGCGAGGCGGGCAGGTTGATCTGCCCCTTCTTGTTGCATGCCGGCGAGGTGATCCCGGTGAAGTCCCCGGCGACCATGGCGGCCGTGGGAATAGTGGCTGTGTTTTGGGATGGGTCCGAACGCTGTGAGGTCCGCTGATAGCCGCCGAAAAAGAATAGCTTGTCTTTGCGAATCGGCCCTCCGGCTGTTCCGCCAAACTGGTTTCGCTTCAAGGTGTCGCGCGCGGTTGCAAAAAAGTCGCGGGCATTGAGATCGCCATTGCGGAGGAATTCGAATAAATCGCCGTGATATTGGTTGGTGCCTGACTTCGTGACGGCATTCACGGCCGCGCCAGCGTGAAAACCGTACTGCGGAGGCAGGGCGCTCGTCTCCACCTTGAATTCCTGCAAAGCGTCCGGGAACGGCAGTGGAAGGGCACCGCTGTTATAGGGATCTTGATGAGTTGCGCCATCGAGCAGATAGCTCACTCCGTTGCCCTGGCCTCCGGCTACAGACACCATGACAGTCGGATAGTTGCGGACTGAATTCAAGGCGCCGGCCCCGCCCGCAGTGCTAGCGAGGCCCGCGAGGAAGACCAGCTCAATGGGATTGCGCCCATTCAACGGCATTTCCGCGACACGCTGATTGTCTACGACCTGCCCAACGCCGGTACTGCGCGTTTCGACCAAGGCGGCATCGGCCTGCACCATCACCTGCTCAGTGAGGGCGCCGACTTTCAGGATCGGGTCGATAGTCGGGTTGCTGTCAACCTGCAGCACAATTCCGGATTGCACATATTTGCTGAAGCCGTCCTTGGTCACCTCGAGGAGGTACGGTCCGATAGGCAGGTTGGGTAAGACGTAAGCGCCGTCGGCGCCGCTTGTAGCAGTGCGGGCCGCACCGGTGGCTGTTTGAGTAACCTTCACCTCCGCGCTGGGAACCCCCAGGCCACTGGCGTCGCGGACGGTTCCATTGATCTGTGATGTCGAGGTTTGGCCCCAGCCGACACTGGCCAACACGACGGCCAACAGGAATCTCGCACCCATGCTGAATCACCCCTAAGCGAAATCGGAAATCTAGCCGGGAGTTTTATCATTAACCAGCTACGGTTGTCAATCGGGGGCTGGAGGCAGGCTAGTCGAAGTGCTGGTGCAGGTGCTTGTGGTCTTCGTGCCGCTTCTCTTTTCGGATGCCGGCCGCCTTTTTATGCGCGGCGCCGAGGTTGGTCTGCCGGCTGGATTCCGAACTCATGGAACACAACGAAATCAACTGCGTCAGATCTTTATGGTGGCACGAAGGGCATTCGGCAGCGGGGGTTGAGGAAAGCACCAGATATTCAAAGCGATGGCCGCACGCGCGACATTCGTATTCGTAGATGGGCATGGTTACTTCTGGCCTTGGTCCTGGTCCTTCACCGCGAGCCCTCCTGTGATGCCGTCGACCTGGTTGCCGGTCTGAATCTTGCGCATTTTGGCGATCTCGGCGGGCGTCGCAGTCTTGGGGTCTACGTTAGCGCTCGAACAAGTGAAACCGCGCAATGTGCATTCCGAAGTGGTGTGCTTGATTCCCTTCTCTTGCATGACCCTGGTCATCAGCTTGACCGCGTCTTCGTGGATGATGACTGCATTGTTCGGCACGAATGTGCCGACACCGATCGCATAATCGACGGGCATCAGCGGCTCGACGCTGGCGCCGAAAGCGCCGTCATTTTTCTTGCCGAGGTCATACGCGCCCAGATCGGCGCCTTGATCGATTAGATATTGGATGATCGGAACCTCGCCCATGTTTGCGGCGACCATGAGCGGCGTGATGCCGTAATTATCGGCCGCGTTCACGTCTTCACCGGCCTGTACGAGAAGTTTGACCACCTCAAGCCGTTCGGCGGCCGAACGTCCCTTGCTATAGCCGTTGATGAAGCCGGTGCCCGATGCGGCCATCAGCGTCGTCTCACGATCCTTCGACACAATGTGAGGATCGGCTCCACGGGAAAGCAGAAGCTTGGTCAATTCCAGATCGCCGGAGAATGCTGCGCGCATGAGCGCCGTGGCGAATACGATGCGCGGCGAGCCTTCCCGCATACGCGCCCGCGGCGTATTGTTGACTACGGCATTCGGATTCGCGCCCGCATCCAGAAGCTTGCGGATGAGGGGCAGAGGATCGATGGTCACCACCCAAGGGAAGTTCGGGGCTGTTTCCATGTTGCGGCGATCCGCCGCCCAGAACAGGGGCGTGAATCCCTGGGCATCGGCGCGATTGACGTCGGCGTGATTATCGACCAGCAGCGAAGCCACCTCGTAGTTACCATTAAAAATCGCGAGCGATATTGCGGGTTTGCCGTCGCCATCGGTCGCATTCACATCGGCTTTCGCGGCGATCAGCAGGCGCGCAGATTCGACATCGCCTTCGCGGGCCGCAAACATCAACGGGGTCAGCGACCCGCTGGACAGCTCTTCCGCGGCTTGGCCCGACTTGGCGGCCACGGGCGTGGTTCCTTCAAAGCCGCGGCCGGTGGTGGACGGCACAAATTTGGAGCGGGCGTTGACGTCGGCGCCGTGATCGAGAAGCACCTTGACCACGGCCGGATGGCGCTCGGCGACAGCCCACATCAGAGCGGTCGTGTCGCCCCAGGTTTCCTTCGTGTTGACCTGGGCGCCGTGGTCCAACAGGACTTGAATGGCCTCGGTATTGCCCGTGCGCGCGGTCAGCATGAGCGCGGTGTCGCCTGTCCTGGTTAAGGCGGCGTTGGGATCGGCGCCTGCTTTGAGAAGTTCTTCGAGGATGGCTGCGTTGCCGTTAACGCTGGCCAGCAGGAGCGGTGTCGCGCCGTCGCGATTGGCGGCGGACACGCTGGCACCGGCGCGGATGAGCATTTGCGCGATCTCCAGGTCGTCGGCGCGCACGGCCCAATGCAGCGCCGTCGTGCCATCGATCTGGGGCGCATTGACGTTCGCCTTGCGCTGTATCAACGAGCGCACCGCTTCCTTATTGCCCTTCATGGCCGCGTCGGCAACTTCGCTCGGGGGCGCGGCGAACAGGCCAGGCGACCCCAGCAGAACGGCCACGCACAGATTCACTCTGACGCTCATTTGCTCCGCCTCACATTCTTGAGAATCACCGGCGCCGCGGCATAATTCTCCAGCGCGAGAGTTTTAGTTGCGCTATCGGCGGCAATTTTGCCTGTCAGCGAAGCTTTGCCTTCGCCCTCGCTCTTGGAATTCAATCGCAGCTCAATCAAGGAGAACTCGTAGTTTGTGGGAGCCGCGTCCGCCCCCGCGGGCTTCCAGGAATCATTCCAGGCGCCCAAGCGGCGGTCGGTAATCAGGATGATGCGCTCGCCGCCATCGGGCTGCGGGAGGCGCACCGCGTAACGCAGTGAGTAGCCGGCTACTTCGGACGACCACAGATATCCCAGAGTAGGCACGCGGCCGAGGGCCGCGGCAAGCGAACTCTCCGGTGTCCGGCGGGGGGCCTCGGCTGCGCCACCGCGGCCTCCGCGTCCCGCACGGCCGCCGCGCCCGCCGGTGAGTGAAGGATCGTCAAGAGCGGGATCGGTGAAGCCAAACCCATCGCCGCCGCCCCGGCCGGCGCGTCCGCCGCGTCCTTCTGCCGGGGCGGGCGCAGTGAGGTTCCAGGCTGCGAGCAACTGATCGCGCTCGGCATCGGTGGACCAGCGCAAGAGGTTGATTCGGATGGAATCGTGGGTAGTGACGTTGTCCGTAGCCGCGGTGAAACTCGGGGCCGGTCCGCCGGCCGTCGTCTGTGCCGGCATCACCGCCGCGGCCAACGCGATTAAAGCGAATAGAAGTGCGACTCTCTTCATCATTTATCCTGGTTTGTTCCCCAGACCCGGCCCAGCCACTCGACAAGACGCTCCAACTCTTCATCGGAAAGCTGTGCGCCGCGCTCACGCATGTCTACCGCGATCACCCGCCAGCGCTCTTCGGGATTGCGCGCGGTTTCGACACGCTCGAGGCCATGGCACTTTGCGCACGCGCGGTCCAGAAGCCGGTGGGCTTCCGGGTCAGAGAAAAACGTGGTGATCTCGGGAGGAATGTACGTGCGCGGGAACGGCTTGGTTTCGGGACCGAATTTTTGCACGAGCCAGTCGAGCAGAAGGTTGCGGTCGACATCTGAAAGAGCGCCTCCGCCATCCTTATGCTTGGATTCGATCAGCTTCTGCCAGCCGATGCGATCGAGCGCATGGAACGCGTAATCGTCGATGCCGTGACACGCGGTGCAATTCTTGCGGATGACCTGCCATACCGGACCGTCAGGCCGGATCACCTGGGGGCGTGCCGGTCTCCTGCCGATCTGCGCGCTTAACGGCGCCAGCGCGGCCAGACCCACCAGTATCAGTAACGCCAGTCGTGCCATAGTTACGCGATCGCCAGAGGGCCGGTGCTCGAGCCGAAACTCTCTCGCTCAATTCCGTAGAGGTGAAGAATGCTCAGCAACATGTTGGAGGTACGCTGCTTGTTGTCTGGGAACACGATGTGGCGATTCCCCTTGAACGTTCCGTCGATACCGCCGACGAGGATCACGGGCACTTTCTCATGCGCGTGCCGGTGCGAGTTGCCCATGTTGCTTCCCTTGTAAATGAGCAAATGATCGAGCACGCTGCCGTCGCCATCTGGAATCTTCTTGAGCTTGTCGACAAAGTACGCAAGGTTCTGCACGTGATAGCGATTGATTTTGGCGTAGCTGGCGATGTTATCGGGCTTGTCTCCATGATGCGAGGTGCCATGCCAGCCGCCATTGAAGCCGGATTCGGGAAAACTGGTTCCGGAAAGATCGCGGCCCAGCATAAACGTGATAGAGCGGGTGATGTCCCCTTCGAACGCCAGCGCCATCAAGTCATACATCAGCCGGTAATGCACGTGCTTGCTCTCGGGAAGACCGAACGGAATTTCGCTGGACGGCTCAGTCACGCTCTTGCTCATCGCAATCTTGATGCGGCGCTCGAGTTCGCGGATGTTCTCCAGGTAAGTATCCAGGCGCGCCCGGTCGCCGGCGCCCAGACCTTTCTTGATGGACGTGATCTCGTACGTGACCGAATCGAGAATGCTGGCGTTCTGCTTGCGGCCGGTGAGGCGCTCCTCGGTGCTGGCGCCATCGCCGAACAGGCGCTCGAACGCAACGCGGGGATTGACTTCGGTGGGAAGCGGCTGGGTGGGAGAACTCCAGGAAATGGAGTTCGTGTATGCGCAGCTATAGCCCCAGTTGCAGTTCCCGAAGTTTCCGATGTCCTCGACGCCGAGCTGGAGGGACGACAGGATGGTATCCTGGCCGTATTTTTGTGCGATCAACTGGTCGAGGGTGACGCCGAGGTACGGGCTCACGGCATTGCGCCGCGGGCGGGCGCCGGACAGCAAGACCGCGCCGCGCGCGTGGTCGCCGCCAGGTTCGTCGGTGGTCGCCATGGCCTCCGGCAAGTCGAGGCCGCTGATGAGCACCACGCGATTGCGGAACGGCTCGAGCGGCTTGGTGATGAACGAGAAATCGAAGTTGGCGCCTTCCTGAAGGGGGCTCCAATAGCCGGGCGCCGCGCCATGCGGATGCCAAATGCCGACAAAGCGCCGCACCGGGCTCGCCGCGGTCTGACGCAGCGGGGTTTGCGCGGGCACCATGGAATCGAGTAGCGGCAACGCTACAGTTACCCCCATGCCGCGCAAAAACGTGCGGCGGGGAATGTGCTTCTTCGTGATGAATCTCATGGTGCTTGCCTCCTCGATGCTGGTGTTCCCTTAGCGCTGTGTGAAACGTTTGTGGGGCAGACAATCGGTGTCGGTCGTCTGCCGACCAACGTAGACCACAAAAAACGATGGCCTGCGCCACTGAAGCGGAATCTCAATTCGAACCCTCTTCCGTCCTGGTTCTCATCTGGAATGCGGCGCTCTTAATGACTCCCATCAACAGCGACGAGAACCGGTAATTGTTCTTCTCCGCGTCCCGCACAATCGAGCGGAGGACGGGCATATCGTAGTATTCAACTCCGCGGCCCATGCCGTAGGTCATCATCTTTTCCGTAACCATGCGAACGAACTGGGGCGCGTAGTGCAGCAGCGCCTGCCGCAATTCGATGGGGCCGTTCACCTTGGTGCCGTCCCACAGCTCGGCGGAGGCGTCGATCGGAACGCCGCCGTCGCCTCCCTGCTTGATGCGCCATTTGGCGTCGGCGTCGAAGTTCTCGAGCGCGAACCCGATCGGGTCCATCAGCTTGTGGCAGCTGGCGCACGGCTCATTCTTGCGATGCATGGTCATCTGCTCGCGCAAAGTGAGAATCTTTCCGCCTTCGCCCTTCGAGTCTTCCAGCGGCGGCACGTTCGGCGGGGGCTCCGGCGGCGGTGTGCCGAGGATGTTTTCCAGCACCCACACGCCGCGCTTCACCGGAGAGGTCCGGAAATTCTGCACCCATGTGACGGAAAGGAAGCTTCCCTGACCGAGCAGCCCGCGGCGGTAGTCCAGTTCGGGCCCGAGCGTCACGCGGCGGAATCGCGAGCCGTAGATATTGGGGATGCCGTAGTGCTGCGCTAACCGCTCATTCAGAAACGTGTAGTCGGCAGTCAACAGATCGACGACATTGCGGTCCTCGCGCATGATGCTTTCAAAAAGCAGCTCCGTCTCACGGCGGAAACTCTTGCGCAGCTCGTCATCCCAGTTCGGATAGAACACGCCGTCCGGGGAAGTCGCGGGCAGATTTCGCAAATACAGCAATTGATCGGCGAAGTTCTCCACCAGCCGTTGCGAGCGTGAATCGTTGAGCATGCGCCGGGCCTGCTGCTCGAGCACGCGCGGCTCATGCAGCTTATTCTGGCTGGCAAGATTGATCAGCTCATCATCCGGAATGCTGCTCCACAGGAAGAAGGACAAGCGCGAGGCCAGCTCGAGATCGGTGATGCGATAGGGCTGGCCGGCAGCGGCGTTCCCGGATTCCTGCTCCGCGCGCACCAGAAATTGCGGGCTGGTGAGAATGCGGCGCAGCGCCAGTTCGATGCCATCCTCAAACGCGCCTTCGCGCCGGCCTTCCTGGTAAAAACTCATCGATCTCTCCAGATCGGCCGGAGTGGGCGGTCGCCGGTACGCGCGCCGCGCCACCGTCCCCAGAATTTCCTTTGCGCAGGGCTCCTCCTGGCCGGCGCTCGCGGGCCGGCAGGTGAAGACCTTGCGGATGCTGCGCGAGTCTACTGGACGAATGGGGTTGAACGGCCCCTGGATTCTCAACAGGCCGATCGCCGGGTAATACTGCAATTGAGGAATGCTATTGTTCTCGAGCGACTTTCGCTCGTACTGGCGGATCAGGTCGAGGCTGGGGCGGTAATTCGTCGCGATGAACGTAGCTCCCACCTGGTGCGTGCCGGCTTTCACCGCGATCGTCAGATCGAGCGAGCCATCACCTTCGCCTTGCATGCCCTGTGTCAAACCGACACCGACGTAATCGAACAGGTGCACGCGTTCACCGTCGATCAGAAGTTCGAGTTGTTCGCCGGGGATATATTTACCGAGGCCGAAGTTCTGGATGGAAAATTTGTATTCGCCATCCGCGGGAAAGCTATGGCGCACCAGCATGCCGCCGCGCGTTCCGAACGGCAGCCCTTCAATGTGCTGGTTCTGGGAAGTGTCGCCTGGGGCGATGTAAGCCGCTTCAGTCGGCGTCTTCCAGTAGCCGACGGCCATGCGCGCGACCCGCGTCGCGGCCGTCATGTAGGCCTCTAACAGAGTGGGAGAGATGGTGAGAGAACCGGCAATATTGTCGAAGCCGCGCGCGGAATCGTCCGGCGGGAGCAGCGTGGTGGGATCGATCTCGAGATCCAGCAGGTCGCGGATCGCGTTGGCGTATTCGGTCCGGTTGAGACGGTGGAGAACAATAGAACCGGGATTCGCGTGACCCGCCGCTTTGCGGTCAATCTCCGTTTCCAGCCAATCCCGCAGCCCTTCATACTCGGGCAAGGGAGGCCGCCGCATGCCCGGCGGCGGCATGACGCCGGCGCGCAGCTTGCGCACGACTTTTTCCCACAACTCCGGATGATCGCCCGCTGTCGTGAGATCCAGATTCTGAAGCGAAAGATTGGCGGTTTTTGCTTTGTCGTTATGGCAGGTGACGCAATAGCGATCGAGAACCGCTCGTTCGGAGGAAGGAGTTGCGGCTGGTGTGCGCTGCGCGGCGGCAATGCAGACCAGGACCGACACGCTACTTACGACGAGTACGCGCCTCAGCGATGGCATCCGCCCCCCCAAGCGCCCCGATTGTTCTCCGCTGGAGATGAGCGAATCGAAGGCATGTGTATGGTATCACTGGCGTTCCCCGTGATCAATGGTCCCCGGTCTCAGGCCGGGCAACCGGTCCGGGGAGCGGCGCGAAGTTTCCTCATTCGCGGAAGGCGCTCCAGACGCCGTGATCGACTTCGGCCGAGCCATCCGTTGTGGTGGTTTTGTAGCTGCCCTCGACTCCTTTAGCGTTCCAGTGGCCGATGATGTGCGAGCGCAGCGTGAAGCCTTGCGCATCGAAATCGTAAGCAGCTTCGATTTTCGACGGATCGGCCTGGCACTGGCGCATCGTGGTCTTTACGTTTTCGCCCGATAGCGTGAACGCCACGTCGCATTTCCAGGCGCCGCCACTCGCCGGCTCGAGCTTCAGAATGAACGTGCCCGACGAGCCACCCTGGTATTGGCCGGTGTAATGTCCGGCAACCGTGGCGCCGGACCCGGCAGCGCCGGTGGCAGAGGTTGAAACTGCACCCTTCGCCTGGCGGGCGAAGAAATCGAGCATGGGACCGAATTGCGGCGCGGCGACACTCACGTGACTGCCACCGGGCACTTCCACGTAGACCACGTCGATACCCGCCTTCTTAGCCGCTTCCACCATGCGCCGCGATTCGTTCACATTCACAGTACGGTCATCATCGCCATGCACCACGTATTCCGGGACCGCCCGGATCTTCACTAATCCCGCTGGATCGCCGCCGCCGGAGATCGGCCCAATGGCAGCGAAGAGATCGGGATGCGCGATGGCCACGCTCCACGTGCCGTATCCACCCATGGAGTGGCCCATCAAGTAAATGCGGTTCGGGTCGATTTTGTAATCGCGCCGCACTTCGCGGATGACGTCAATGACGTCCTGTTCCGCGCTGCCACGGTACATGGAGGCGGTATCGCGGCCCTTCGGAGCCGCGACGACGAAACCTACTCGCTCCGATTCGCGCTTCAACGCGCCGTTATTGTAGCTATCGAACATTGAGTTCTCGTCGCCGCCCATGCCGTGCAAGGCCACCAGCAGCGGCACGGGCTTCACCCCGTCATAGGTCTGCGGCACCAGGAGGCGGTACGGCTGCAAGGTGTTGTCGACAGCGGAGCGGTACGCTTTGCGAACATCGCCGTTCCGGGTTGCGAACGGATCGCGGCCGGCTTCGACGGCATCGAGAATCGTGTTGGCCGCGGCAAACTCTTCGCGCATCTTGTAGCGATTCGGATTGACTTCCCCGCGATCGGCAAGCGCGTAAAGAGCCAGAGCGTATTCGGCGGTCGCGGTGGCGCTGTTCTTTTTGTTGATTCGGGCGAGGCGCGCGCGCAGCCGGTCCGCTTCCCCGGACAAAACCTCCACATGCACAGGCAATGACTTGACGAAGGGGGCCCCGGTGGTTGCGGCATCGCCGGTGAGCCGGACTTCCAAAGTGTAATCGCCGGACTGTACATCCGGCAGAGAGAGCGGCAGTGTGACCGGAAGCGCCGCCGGGTCCACCGCGCGGCCGGCGCCCACGGTTTGCCCGCCGGGCATCAGGACAACCGCAGCCGTCATGTGAGTTCCCGCCGCGGCCGGTGTGGCGAAGTAGGGCCTGAGAGAGACCGTGACGCGCGCGCCCGGCTCGATCATGGCGTGATCGAGGGAGCCTGCGAGCGAGGAAGCCAATTCGAACGCGGGTGTCCACTCCTGATTTCTCATCACGGCCAAGCCGTGGTCGTAGGCGCGGAGAGCATCGCCGTACTGGCGTGCTTGATTGGCTTGCTGCGCCTGGCGCGCCAGGTCGTCCGCCTGAGCGCGCTGCGCTTCGGTCAACTGCAACGTCGCGCGTTGAGTTCGGTACGTAACCGAAGTGCGCAGCACCAGGCCGTCATCCTGCGCCGACAAAACCAACGTAGGAAACAGAATGAGAACACGGAAAAAGCGGAAGACGCGTTGAGCCATCGGACACTCCAGTCGCCAAAAACCGACCGACCGACCGGTAGTATATCGCAGTATCGCTTCGCCTCACGAGCGATTGGTGAAGGCCCCCGCATGATGAGCTGAGGCTCACCCCAATGAGGAAAGCGGCCAGCTCGTTCCCACTCGCGGTTCCGGTGTAAATCTCTCGACAGAACGGCGATGGTCACGGAGCGGTGAGCGAAGACTTTCAGATCATCCGCGATGGGAAGGCGGCATTCGCTACGTAGAGCGGCTAAGCGCGAGCGTGATGAAACCGAAGCCTCCGATCGCAATGCCGGCTACGCGGTTCATCCAGACGGTCGAGCTGTCGGTCAGGCGGTCTCGAAAATGGTCTGAGATCACGGAAAGGAGCAGCCACCACACCATCGCTCCGGCGAAAATGCCGCCTACCATCGTCAGTCCCTGCCACCAGGTTTTGTGCTGATGCAAACCTAATGCAGTGAGAACGGCGAGAAAGGACAGCACCGTCGTGGGATTCGTCAGATTGAGGAGAAAGGCCTTCATGTAATCCGACTGCTGAGATCCCTCGGCCGTTTCCGTGAGATGGCGGGGTTTGCAGAAGTAATAATGCGCACCGATCCCGATCAGCAGGAGGCCACCAAACAGGCGCAGCCAGAATTCTTCGCGGATCAGGAATCCGATCACGATGTGGACGCTGAACCCTGCGATCGCGCCATAGATTGTATCGGCTGCAGCCGCACCCAGACCGCAGATGACGCCGGCTTTGCGTCCCTTGGCGAGCGTATGCGAAATGCACAACACGTTTACCGGGCCTACGGGAGCGGAGATGACCAGCCCGGCGATGATGCCGCGCACCAGAACAGAAACGTCGTTCATAAGGGTGTCAACCGGGAACAGCTTGCAAGAGAATCGCCGTTGTCGACGAGATAGAGAACGCTCGTATCCATTGGCAGTTTGCGTGCCCCTTGGCTCGTATGATTCGTAAACTCAAATCGGGCCAATATCGGCTTTACTCCAGGAAGAGAGATCCGCGCACCGGAAAGCGACGGAACCTCGGGACCTTTTCTTCGCGCGATGCCGCCGAACAGCACGAGCGGGACGTTCAGTTTTTTAAGCGGCATTGATGACTCGGGACTAGCGGCTCGCCGATTGGGGCGCTGGCGTTAATCCCTGCGTCAACTCGATATAGGTTCCCCACGGATCCAGGATGTACGCGATCCGAAGGTGGGAGGCGTTCGCGCTGGTACGAATCTGAGTCTCGATCGGCACTCCCGCCGTCTCGAGTTTTTTGACGAACCCATCGATATTCTTGACTTCGAAGCCGATGTGATCGACGGAGCGGCCTTTGGTAGCAGCTTGTGGCATGTCGGTCTTCGAAAAGGCGATTTCCGCGCCGGGCACGTTCGCCGTATCGAACTGGGCACGCTTTCCAGCCACTGCTCCGAAGGTCTTGATGTACCAGGCTTGCGCCGCCTGCGAATCCGGAACGAACAGGTGAATGTGGTGCATCGCAACCGGAGCGGAAATCGAAGGGTCTTCCAGGATCTCCACGCGAATATCATCGGGCGCCGTCAGAAACACCTGTTTGGGATTATTTCCGTTCTCGATCTTCAGGCCGGCCGCTTTCCACTTCGCCACCGATTCATCCATATTCCTGACATGGAATCCGAAGTGGTTGACACGAGAGCCCACTGTGCCGCCGGTCGAGTCCTGCTTGCGCAAAATAATATAGATTCCCGGGAACTGCACCATGATGAGCTTCTCGTTGTTCACCGGCGTGCCGCCGACTTCGGTCCAGAACCGCTGATGCGCTTCCATGTCGCGCACGTTGAGGTGAATGTGACCAATGGCGTCGCCGGTGCTGTTGGGCGCTGCGAGTTGGGCCGAAAGCGGCGCCACAGCAAGAGCCGCGAGAGCGAACCAGGTTCGTGTGATCATGGCCCCTTACTATAGCAAGCCGGCGATATGTACGGTTCGAGCCACACCATTGAGATGTAAAGAACGTGCCGTTGGCCGGGAAGCTGCAGACATCCTCCACCAATGGAGCGGCGGTAACCAAACGGACCGATGGGAGCAGTCGCAGAGGCGGTATTAGAAGAACGCGGGCAGCCGGAAATAGCGCGGGCGGCGCGCGGCCGGCTGGTTCGGCTGCTTCGGAAGGGAACGCTGGCGGTCACCGACCAGGCCTTGTTCTCCGGCGCCAACTTCCTGGTCAGTATGCTGCTGGCGCGACGGCTGGCGCCGAACGAATACGGCGCCTATTCGCTGGCATACGCTTGGTTCCTGCTGTTCGCCGCGCTCCACCAGGCGCTGCTCATCGAGCCCATGATGATCTTCGGCGCGGGCAAGTACTTCGACCGATTTCAACGATATTTGACGCTGTTAGTTGCGTATCATGCGGTCCTGCTGGTGCCGGCCGGCCTGATGCTCTGGGTCGTCTCGGCGGTGTTCGGCGCCTACTTCGGGGCCGCCCGGGGCGCCTTCCAGTCCATGGCACTGGCCTCATCGATGATCCTGCTGTTCTGGCTGATGCGCCGCGTCTTCTACGTCCTGATGAAGCCGGGTTGGGGTGTCATGAGCAGTGTTCTATATTTCTTTGCATTGGCCGCGTTGCTGGCAGTTCTGCTCGCAACTCATTCGCTCGCGCCGTCAACCGCCTTCCTCGCCATGGGCCTCACGGGTATCGTGGTCAGCGCGATCCTGCTCTGGCGCTTGGGGAAATGGCGGGACAATACCGAGACGGTGCTTTCGTTCCGTGAAGTCGCGGCCGAGCATTGGCGGTATGGCCGTTGGTCAATGGCCTCTGCTCTTGCCAGTTGGTTTCCTTCCAACATCTACTACATTCTTCTCAGCGCATGGCTCGGCCTGGAAGGAGCCGCGGCACTCCGGGCTTTGACGAATTTCATCATGCCGGTGACGCAGGGCGTGATGGCTTTGAATATGTTGATGCTGCCGGCCCTGGTCCGTGACCGGTGCGCCGGGGGGCCGCGGAAAATGAACCAGACCATGGCTCTGTATTTTGCGCTCCTCGGCGGAGGTTGCGTCATCTATCTGTCGGCGCTTTGGCTTTTTCGCGATCGCGCCTTTCAGATCTTCTATGGCGGTCGCTACGCCGAGTACAAGGGCTGGCCGCTGTTGCTAGCCGGCGCGCTGCCGATCGGCACGTGCCTCTATTCGGTGATTGGCAATGGTCTGCGCGCTTTGGAGCGGCCCGACCGGATGTTCTGGGCGTTCGTCGGTTCGTCGGCGGCCGCTGTCGTTTTCGGCATTCCGCTTACGGCGAAATTCGGCCTCGCGGGCGCGTTGATCGGAAATCATTGTTCGGCAGTAGTGTTTGTGGCCGCGCTGGCATGGCTATATCGCTCGCTGAGCCGCCAGCCCGCGGCGCAATGCGCGGCTGCCGCTCTAGGGCAGGAGTGACCTGTTTCAATGGACGAATCTTTCCGCATTGAAGGCTGGCTTCGAGAGCATTTCCCCCGCCACCCCCATATCTACTTCGGCTTGAGTGGCGCCACGCTGCTTTGCGAAGCTCTCCGCACCCAGCAGCGAACGTGCGTTGTGATGCCCGCGTTCATCTGTCCGAGTATTTCGTTTGTGGCCGCCCGTGCGGGCAAACGCCTCATCCACATCGACGCCGATCCGCTCACGATGCACCCGAGAATGGATCAATTGGAAAAATGTCTCGCCGCCCAGGATGAATCCCAGACGGTCGTGCTGATTGATCATTCGTTCGGCTATCCCTTTCCCGGAGTGAGCAACTTAAAACGGAGATTTCCGGGCGTGCTGTTCATCGAGGATTGCGCGCGGGCGCTGGGGACTCGCATTAACGGTCACTTACCAGGTGAGGAATCCGATTGGGTGCTGCTCTCGATGTACAAAACGGTGGCCGGTTCGCTGAACGGGGGAATCCTTTTAACCAAGACGGCATTGCCGCTCCGGGCGGGACGGAGAGTCGGCCCGACGCTTCGCGAGCGAGCTTCCACGGTAAGGCCTCTCCGGCTCGTCTATGATTTCGTGAAACGGGGGCGCCC
This sequence comes from uncultured Solibacteraceae bacterium, assembly GCA_964554945.1. Lineage (GTDB taxonomy): Bacteria > Acidobacteriota > Terriglobia > Bryobacterales > Bryobacteraceae > PSRJ01. The sequence goes on from CAZKQQ010000015.1 coordinate 27,434, forward strand.
GGAGTTTGAGGCGCGCGGCGGTCCCCGGTGGGCGCCAAGCTGGGAGCCTGCCTATGGCTTGCCCAGCCGGTTATGCATGGAGCGCTTCGCCTCAGAGCTCGCCTGGCTCATTTGCCGCTCATCTCTCCGGCGACTGATCGCACAAGATCTGACCGCAAGTCTTTCGCAGATTGATGGTGTCGAATGCATCAAGGTCGCGGAGGGTTGCGAATCCGCCGGCCATTTCGTTTCCTTTCATCTACCAAAGCGCGAGGCGCGCGATGCGATTCTGACAGGCCTTCACAAAAAGGGCCTTTTCCTGTCGCGTACCTGGGATCTGCTGCCGGTTCATTATCAGTGCTTTTCGAGGACGTTTCCCATGGGACACACGGGCGCCGACCAGCTGGCTGGACGCATCGCGCACATCCCGGTGAATCTCTTCTTTAGCAGCCAGAAGCGGCAACAGCTGGTTAACGAGCTTCACGATCTCACGTTCGAATGCGCCGGGCAAGCCGCCTAAGGTACGCTTTTTTACGGCGGCCCATAACCTGCGTTACCAAAATCAAGATGAAGACACTCATTGCAAATTGCGGAATCGCACTGTTGTTAGCGGGCGGGATCGGCCTTGCGGCGCAGACTGCCAAGGACGATATCAAGGACGCGGGACGTGCCAGTAAAGACGCAGCCCAAGATACCGGAAGAGCCACCAAGAAAACTGCCAAGAAAGCGGGTCGCAAAGTTAAAAACGGAACGAAGAAGGCAACCAACAAAGCAGCCGGGAAGACTGAAGAGGGCGCCGACCGGGTTCGCCAGAAGACCGAAAAATAACGTTACGGGCTTGGGCTACTTGCCCACCATATGAACGGCGTCGCGCTCGCCTTCGGTGCAGACGTATTCTCCGATCTCGTCTGTAGTATCCAGGTCGGCCACGCGTTTGATGATCCACGGTTTGGAATAGGCGCCGCGATCTTCAATCGTGTACTCGATTTCCAGATGCCCTAAATCGGGGCGGCGGAGTCGTTCCACGACATGCAGCATTTCCGTATGTGCGTGACCCTGCGTGTCAAGCCAGGTTTTGTCATTGAACCCTACCGTATCCACTACCAGGGTGTCTCCGTCCCACCTGCCGATTGAGTGGCCCATCCAATCGGGGTTGGGCTCCTTGGGATGCGGGCGCCCGTCCAGATACACGGTGCGGTGGCTGGGAATATCGTCCTCGAAGATCATCACGAGCCGGGCCGGTGTCTGGACGATCTCATACGGAAATAGCGCGCCGGCGGCGGTGATGCCGCGCGTCAGGCACCGCGCTCCCGGTGCGTCCTTCGAGTTGTTGGCCATTCGCTCCTGATAGAGCTTCTCCACCCACGGAAGAGCCTCCGGTTTGCCTGGATCGACGGTCCGTTGCGCAAACCAGACGCCGGTAAAGTCGGGCTTTCCTTCCTTCGTCCGTGGGGCTGAGCCGGCGGGCGTCGCATGCGGCGTGATCTGATCGATTTTGAATTCTCGCCCGTCCCCCAGCGTGTTCAACTGGAAATCCAGGAGGTGGATGTCGAGCCGCACATTCTGGCCGGCTCCGACCTGCACACCTTTCCGGACGAAGGCATTGAATCCGGGCGCGTCGACGGAGAGGTCGTAGGAGCCGGCGGGCAAGGCCGCGAGCGTGTAGCTGCCCATCTCCGAGCTCGCTGTTTTGTAGACCGCCTTCGTGCCGGCGTTCACTGCCTGAATCGGCGCTTTCGCGACTTTTTCACCGTCTAAATCCACAACCGAGCCCGTAAGGGTGCCGCTGTTCTGGCCAAACACAGCCGCGGTGACCAGCAAGACTGGAAGCAGGCGCATAAGTGAATTCTATAATCGCGCAGTTTACGATTTCAGGGTGGCGCGGCGTGCGGACTCGGGTTCCGGCTCTGGATGGAGATGCCGAATGAGGGCCGCCGAAGAAGCGCGTGTCTTGGAATCTCCCTTGCATGATGATGCCCTTGTGCGCGCAAACGGCGGTTTGATCCCGCCTCGCCGAATATTCACCTGCCCGGCCTGCCCGGCCCTGCGACTCCTTTGGATTGAATCGAATGCAACCCGGTACGAGCTTGCAAGATTCGAGTAACATCGAAAACAGAAAGGATCTGGACGTGGTCCCTTTTGCCACGGCTGTAAGTCCGAAAAGCCCGACGCTCTACTGCGTCTACTCCGCGAGATCTCAACGCTGGTTTGGAATGAGGCTGACCGATGCTTCCGCTGATACAGATTGCTCCTGAAAGCGGAGGCAGCGCTGGTCTGCCACTCCCCTTACCCAGAATCGCTTGGATCGAGCTGACTTCGAAGTGCCCGGTGGATTGCGTGTTCTGCTCCCGGAAAGCCGTCCGGGGAACCGGCGAACACATGTCCTTCGAGCTGTACACACGTCTGTTGCGCGAACTGGAGCGCCCGCTGGTGCTCCGGCTCAGCTATTCGGGTGAGTCCGGGCATTATCCACGGCTGATCGAGGCGCTGGACGCGGCGAAGGGGACAGGCGCGCAGGTCGAACTGGTAACCGCGCTGGTTTCCGTCCCGGAGAAAACCGTAAGGGCGATGGCCGAACGGCTTGACCGGATTACGCTTTCCATCCACGCGACGAGCGATGCCGAATTCCGTCGGATCTACAGGTATGGGTCTTTCGCCGAATTCGACCGGAGGCTGAAGATCCTCGGCGAGGTGCGGCTTGAGCGCGGCGCGCCCAAGCTCGATTTCGCTTTCGTCGCCATGGAATCGAATCTCTCGTCGTTGGATGGCGTGGTTGAGTTGGCGCGGGAGCGATACGTGGAGGACGTCTTTGTTCAGCCAGTCATGCGGCGGGAGCCGTTCGAGTATGGCTTTCCGGAACTCGATTCAGGTAGCCGCCACTTACCTGCATTCGCAGCCGCGCTTCGCGACGCGGTGGATGTGGCTCGCTCAAGGTGCCATGGCGTCAGGATTCAAATTGCCAATCCGCGGATTGAAGACTCCCGCGAGCGGGCCGGCGAAAAGACGGCACAGATCATTGGTTGCCCGGAAGATCCTTGGCAGACGATACACGTTATGGCCAATGGCGACGTGATTTCCTGCGGATGGCGGCAAGCGTACCCGCTCGGAAACCTCGCTTCGGTATCGCTTCGCGAAATTTGGCACGGACCGGATTACCAGGATTTCCGCAAAGCGCACCGCGATGGAAGCGACCAGGTGTGCCGGCAGTGCTCGTTCCGGAAAACGCATGCGGCTGAGCCGTTGGAGCCACGCCTGACGCCGCAAAATGCCAATTTGCGGCAAATGCCGGCGGGTTGGTTTGAGCACGATGTAGGTGACCACGGGGTCTGGGCCGGCGCGCAGGCATCGATCCAACTGCCCGCCAGCTTTCCTGCACTTCATCTGCGAGGCGCGCTTCCCCCCGGACCGGCGGGTGATCGGAATGTCCTGGTCATTCATGCCGACGGAATTGAGATCGCAACCATCGAGAACCGATCGAAGAGCGGCATGCTGGAATTCGATCGTGTCTTGCGCCTGCCGGAGCGGAGTGAAGCGGAGACGCCACTGGCAATCGGCTTCGCCACCCTGCACGAGTTTGTGCCGCGGAACCACGGACACAACGGTGACCGCCGCCGCCTGGGCTTCTGTCTCGAACTGGCGGAATGCGTGGAAACCGGCGCCGGGAAGCCCGATGCTTATGCGGAACCCGGTCTGGACGCGCATTGCCTCCGGCGCCTCGAGCGTCTACGCAAGGCTGTAGCCCTGTCCGACGCCCTGGCTGGATGGATTCGGCCGCTGGCGAGACTGCGCCGCCGTCCTGCGCTTCGCACGGCCAACCCAGGGCTGAGCATCCTCATCCCCGAGCGTGACAGCCCGGATATGCTTGAGCAATGTCTGCACTCGGTTGAGGCGGCAGGCCGGCAGTGGTCGGAGCCGCTACAGGTAATCGTGGTCGCAAACGGAGTTCGCGGCGAAACCTACGCGCCGTTACGCGTCCGGCATCCGGCCGTCGATTTCGTGTGCGAACACGAGGCCCTCACATTCTGCGGCGCAGTCCGGGAGGGCCTCAAGCGAACACGGCACGATTGGGTCTACCTGTTAAACAGCGATATGATTCTGGACCCCGGCGCTTTGGCCGCGCTCGCGGCCGAGCGGCACGAATCCGTATTCGCGCTGGGCTCGCGAATTTTTCTCGCCGATACAGGCAGCCTTTCCTGTGAGACCAACTGGACGGCCTATCGTGTCGCCGAAGGCATCCTGGAAGTATTTCACGCATCGCCTCCCGAAGGCGCCGGCCCGTTTGAGGTTCTGTTCGGTGGAGGCGGCTGCACCCTTTATCGCCGCACCCTGCTGGAGCGCTACATAGGCCGTCACGATCCATATGCGCCCTTCTATTTTGAGGATCTGGAGTGGGCGACTCTCGCCTGGCGCGACGGTTTCCGGAGCCTCTTATGTCCCGCGAGCATCACGACGCATCACCGTCGGGCGACCATTAACCGGTTCTACGAACCCGCGGAAGTCGCGCGCATCTTCGAACGGAACGCGCTGCAACATCAACTGCGCCATGTCATTGAAAATGTTTCACGCGAGGCCGTGCTGAGCCGAATCGCGGCGGCCGGGCCGCAGTCGATCCACGATTTGACCGCGTGGCGGAAAACGGTTTCGATCGCCCTGGCTCGCCTGAAGAGCGGCACGCTCGGAACCGGGAGCCTGCCAGTTGCATACCGGGCGTGCCCGAAATAGAAGGGCTTGCTTGACAATCCTTGCATCGATGACTTAGCGTGGCCGATTGAACATCGAAATCGAAATCAAGCTGCGCTTGCCGGAGGAACTCTCAAGTATCCGCAGACGGCTGCGGGAAAGCGGATTTCGCATCAAGAAGCGGCGCGTGTTTGAGTCGAACGTTTTATTCGACAATCCGAAGCGCACGCTGCGCAAACACGGCAAGCTTCTACGGGTCCGGCGGGTTGGCCGGCTCGGTCTTCTTACATGTAAAGGCCCTTCCGAGCAAGGCCGGTACAAGAAGCGGTGGGAGATCGAAACTCTGCTTCACGACACAAGCGCGATGGAAGCCATCCTCACGCATGTCGGGTATCATCCGGTTTTTCGCTATGAAAAATTCAGAACCGAATACGCGGCGCGCTCGGGCGGCGGCAAGGTCTTGCTGGATGAAACACCGATCGGGAACTTTCTGGAATTGGAAGGGGGGCCCCGATGGATCGATCGCACGGCCCGCCAGCTTGGTTTCTCCCGCTCCGATTACATCAGCCGCAGTTATGGTCACCTGTATCTCGCCTATTGCCGCGAGCGGAGAATCCGGCCGAAAAACATGGTTTTCAAGCCATAGCGCCCGCGAGTTTTCTCCTGGTGAGGCGGGCCGGCGTTGCGCTCGAGCCAACCGGTTTGCGGGTGACCGGCGGCTCTGGCGGGCCGGCACGCAGGATCAGTTTCCAATCGTGGGCTCCGGAAATGGAAAATCGTTCCGCCCACATTTTCCGGAATTGCCGGATCTTGCGGCGTTCCGATCTCTTCAGGTTGGCTTTGAGCTTCTTTCCACAGCCGAACTCGGCAGCCATCGCCAGCACGCTCCGGTAGTCGTTCATTTTACCCAGCACGGACTGAATGGATTTAATGTCGCCGATCCGCTCTTCCAGCGCCTTGCCGTAGACTGGAATGAACAGTTCCAGGGTGTAGCGGAATTTCTTGGCTTCGATACGAAACTCGTGCAGCTTTTCGCCGGAGTCATGAGAGGCTGCTCCCTCGCCCGCATCAAAAAAGCGTTTCGCCATCTGCGGCAGTGCTTGCATGGCTATTGCTCGAGCTTCCGCAACGGACTCCGCTTGCGGCGTATGCAGGTTCAAATCGGCAAGCCAGCGCGAAATCTGCGTACGCAGCGAGAGGCGTTTCAATCCCACAAGCAGCGATCTTTCCGCGGTCTTGCGCCGCTCCCGGATCTTGCGCCGCAGATCGGTGGCCTCCGGTACCGTGGTTTTCAATAGAACTTTGATGGCGATATCGCAATCCCGCACAGCGCCGGCTGCGGAAAGCACCCCTTTTAGTCGTTTGCGAATCCGTTTCACCGCTTTGCGCGGCAAGATCCGCTTAAACGCCGCCAGCGCCTGCGCTACCCGGCGAATGGCGACCCGCAGATCATGCACCGCGGCCGGGTGGGGTGTTTTCGCCGTGCGATTCGCCTGAAACGACAGGCGCTCGATGAGCCGCCGGATCTGTTCTCCCGGGGGCGAAACGGCTTCCCTGTTTCGAATTGGTGAAGGAGGCGGCAACCCTTTCAATTGTAGAAGTGCAGAAGCGGTGCGCGCAAACTAAGGTGTTGGCCGCGGGCTGGAGGGGACCGCGGTCCTTCCTGGATCAAGCCCCAAAATAGCGTCGTTCCCGGGCGGCGGTTCGGGCGCGCCGCCATCTGGTCAGCGCTCTGCCCGCAACGCCTCCCGGAGTTCTTCCAGATCCGCCGGTGGCGGTGGATAATGCATTTTCCAGGACTCCATCGCGTCGGCGAGAATCTGCGCGACCGCCAGGTTCCGGAACCACTTCTTGTTCGCGGGGATCACGTACCACGGGGCCCGTTTGGTGCTGCACTCGGTGAGCGCGTCCTCGTATGCCTCCACGTATTGGTCCCAGAATCTTCTCTCGGTGATGTCGGCCAGGGAGATCTTCCAGTTCTTCCGCGGGTCGTCGATGCGCTGCTCCAGGCGCCGCGCCTGCTCCTCCCGGCTGATGTGCAGAAAGAATTTGAAAATCCGGACGTTGTTGTGAGCCAGGATCTTCTCGAAATCGTTGATCTGCCAGTAGCGTTCCGACCATTCTGATTTGGACACTACCTTATGGACGCGCGCCACCAGAACGTCCTCGTAATGCGAGCGGTTGAAGATGCCGATTTCGCCGCGCCGCGGCACGGCTTTATGCACGCGCCAGAGAAAATCGTGGTGCGCCTCTTCCGGGGTCGGCACCTTAAATGAAGTTACGCGGCAGGCCTGCGGATTCAATCCTGTCATCACGTGCCGGATGGTGCCATCCTTGCCCCCGGCGTCCATCGCCTGAAGGACAACCAGAACCGCGTACTGATCGGAGGCGGCCAGCAGCGTTTGCAGCTCGAAAAGCCGCTTGAGGTTCTTTTGCAGGATGGCTTCGTATTCCGATTTGCTCCGCACCCCGGCGGTGTCATCCGGGTCGCGCTTGGACAGATTTACTTTCTCGCCAGGCTTCACCAAAAACCGCTTTGTCAGACCGCTCTTGAGTTGCGCCATGTTTCTTCATCCAAACATAGCCGCGGCCCGATCGACAATGGGGAATCGGGCAGATCTGTATAATATGTAGCGCGATGCTGTCCCGCGCCTTACTGGTTGCATCCGCATTTTTGTTGTCCCAGTTCGCATTCGCGCATCATGGCGGAGCGGAGTATGACCTGAGTCAAACAGTCGAATTCAAAGCCAGGCTGACACGTGTCGAGTTGATCAACCCGCACGCCTGGATTTACTTCGACGTCGCGGAAAAAGACGGCAAAACCAGCCATCATCGTTGTGAAATGCGGTCGGTACACGTGCTGCGGCGCTCGGGGTGGAGCAAGGAAATGTTCCCCGTGGGCCAGCCGGTCACAATCGAGGCTTCACCCAACCGGACGGACTCCGCCTCGTGCTACCTGCAGACGATCCTGCTGGCGGACGGAACCCGCATGGACCGGTATGGGCAATACATCAAGGCGCCGCAAGGTGGAGTTCGGGAAGTTCGCGGTCCCATCGTCACGCCCAAGAGCAATCGGCCGCTGCGGCGCCCCACGGGCGAGCCGAACATCACAGGCGAGTGGGCACCGGTGCAGCAGGTGATGGCGGACCCGCGCGGCACCGGAGGCGGCTTGGTTCCGCTCAATCAGCTGGAGCAATACAAGCCGGGCGAACGCCGGGCCGGCGGAGCTCGCCGCGGCGCCGGCGCGGGGCCGCGACTCTACGGCGGAACCGAGTTGACCGAGGCGGGAGAAAAGGCCGCAGCCGATTTCAAGCGCGATGACAATCCGCGCTTCCACTGCCAGACCACGAGCATCGTTTTCGATTGGACATTCGACGGCCCCGTCAACCGCATCACGCAGAACAAGGAGACGATCGTGCTGGAGTACGGCCAGTTCGGCTTCCGGCGCACCGTTCACATGGATCTGAAGGAGCACCCGGCCAGCCTCAAGCCCAGCCGCGCCGGACATTCCATCGGGCGTTGGGAAGGCGACACGTTGACCGTCGACACCGTCGCTTTTCTCCCGGGCTTCTTGAGTCCACCGGTGCGGAATAGCGAAAGGCTGCACGTGGTCGAGCGGTTTAGCCTCGATCCGAATACCATGGCCCTCACCCGCAGCTACATCGCGGAAGATCCCATGTACCTGAAAGGCAAGTACACCGGCTCGGATACAATTCTGGTGGCGGATGCTCCGTTTCAGCCCGGTAAATGCCAGGAGTTGAACTTCGTTGATTACTCGAAGCAGCAAAAGCGGTAACTGAACAAATGTTGGGTCGTGGATTGTGGATCGTTGTGCTATGCGCCTGCCATCTGTTCGCGGCGAACACCGAATCTCTGTTTCAAGCGATTCAGCGGAATGATGCCGCCGGCGTCAAACATCTGTTGAATGGCGGCGCGGATGCCAACGCGCAGGATACGGAGAGCACGCCCGCCCTGATGACGGCAGTCCTTTATGCCGGGTCCGACTGCGTCAAGCTGCTGCTCGACCGCGGCGCGAATCCCAACGCGCGCAACACCGCCGGCGCGACGGCCTTGATGTGGGCCATTCCCGATCTCGATAAGATAAAGCTGCTGGTGGCGTCCGGCGCGGACGTCAATGCACGCTCCGCGAACCTGCAGCGTACTCCCTTGCTAATCGCGGCGAGTTATCCAGGATCCGTGGAGATATTGCGCCTCCTGGTGGATCACGGCGCCGATATCCATGCCAAAGATCGCAATGGCATGCACGCGCTGGGCCGCGCGACGTTGTCGGCCGACGTGGACGTCGTTCGTTTTCTGGTGGAGCACGGCTGCGATCCCAACGAACCGGGGTACGGCAGCAATGTGCGCTACGCCCGCCAATACCGGCCCTCGCTCGACTACCTGCTGTCCAAAAACGCGAAGGTAGAAAAAGAAGCTCTTGCGATGGCCGCTCACTGGCAGGATCCCAAGCTCATCGAAAGGTGGATCGAGTTGGGCGCCGATGTGAATGCGCGGGCCGGTCCCTATCGGCGGACGGCATTGATGACAGCTGCCGCATCGGAACAGGCGGGGGCCGCGACTCTCAAACTGCTTCTTGAAAAAGGCGCCGATCCGAACGCCGAAGACATCAATGGCGAACGGCCGTTGGACTGGGCGCTCTACCGCGCCGACGCCGGCAAGATTGCAGCGCTCCAGGAGTTCGGAGCAACCCGCGGTCACGGACCGCGCCAGAAAAGCTATCCTCCGCCCGAGCCAGGGGGGATCAGCGATCCGCGCGTCTCGGTGGAGCGCGCTGTGAATCTGCTTTTGCCCACCGCGCCGGTGGCCTACCAAAAACGCGGATGCATCAGTTGCCACAGCCAGGCTTTGGTCGCGATGGCGGCGGCGTCGGCACGGGCCAAGGGACTTGCGATTAACGAAGAGATGGCGCAAACCAATCTCCACCAGATTGTCGCCGCATTTACGCCGGCCGCGGAGCAGGCGCTGCAGGGGGACCAGCCGGCCGGCAACATCATCACGATCGGCTACGTGATGATGGCGCTGGCGGCTGAAAAACATCCGCTAGATAAGATCACCGCCGCCATGGCCCACATCACTGCCGCCCTGCAACTTCCGGATGGAAGTTGGACTCCCAACGGCGTCTCCCGGCCCCCGATGGAAGATAGTCTGGTGACCGCCACCGCGCTGGGCGTACGCGCGCTGATACTGTATCCCATCGATGGCAGCAAGAATCAGACCGGCGAAAAACTGGTGCGAGCGCGGCGCTGGCTGCTCGCGGTCAATCCGCGCACGGCCGAAGACCGGGGTATGCGTCTTATGGGCCTGGTCTGGACGAAAGCAGCCCGGACCGACATAGAAAGCGCAGTCCGCCAAATCGTACGCCAACAGGAAAGCACGGGCGGCTGGCGCCAGCGCGACGAACTGGCAGCGGATGCATACGCCACCGGCCTGTCGCTGTTCGCCCTGCAAACGGCGGGAGTCTCAGCGAGCGATCCCGCCTATGCGAAAGGTGTCCGCTTTCTGCTGCAGAGCCAATATCAGGATGGCTCCTGGCTGGTAAAGACACGTTCCTATCCCACGCAACCGTATTATGAGAGCGGCTACCCGTTCGGCAACAATCAATTCATCTCCGTGGGCGCGGCAAGTTGGGCTGCGCTGGCGATCGCGCCGGCTCTTCCGTAACGCCGCCGGCCTCGGCCCGTTCCAGGTCTCGTCGCCGGTGCTGTTTCCCTAGCCGAAAAAAGTTATTGACTTGCCGGAAACTGCGTGACAGACTAGCTCCCGATTCAGGGGGTGTGGTGTGGGCAAAATCAAAATTCTTGCGTGCGCTGTCATATTCGGAGGTCTGATTTCTGTTCCCGTCCAGGCACAGTCCACTGCGCAGATTCATGGCACGGTACAGGATCCCAGCGGCGCAGCCGTGCCGGCAGCCGAAGTCAAAGCGGTTCAGGTCGACACAGGTGTAACGCGCTCGGTGGTCAGCGAGGCGGACGGCGGATTTGTTCTGACGAACCTGCCGCTCGGGCCGTACCGGCTTGAAATCGGCAAGCCGGGTTTCGCCACGTTCATCAACACCGGCATCGTGCTCGAGGTAGGCAGCGATCCCGCGGTCACGATCACCCTGAAAGTCGGCGCCACTAACGAACAGGTCAACGTCGAAGCCAATGCCGCACTGGTCGAGACGCGCAGCACCGGTGTGGGCGAGGTTGTACAGACGCAGCGCATCGTCGAGTTGCCGCTCAATGGAAGAAATGTCACCGACCTGATTGGTCTGTCGGGCGCCGCGGTCCAGACCGGAAATACGCAAACTCGCTGGTTCAGTAACCTGCCGGTCTATAGCATTGGCGGCTCCGTAGCGGTGGGTGGCGCCGGTGGAACCTCTCTATTCGGCACGGAGTATAGCCTTGACGGAGCGAACCACCTGAATTTTCTCTCCGGTACTACCATGCCTCTGGCGTTTCCGGATGCCGTGCAGGAGTTCCGCGCGGAACTCAGCGGGCAATCGGCGCAGCGAGGCGCCTCCACCTCGGTCAGCGTCGTTACGCGCTCCGGCACCAACGAGTTTCATGGCGATCTTTTTGAATTCCTTCGCAACGATGGCTTCGGGAGCGCCCGCGAATACTTCTCGCCTGTGGCGAGCACCTATAAGCGCAATCAGTTTGGCGGCGTTGTCGGTGGACCGATTAAGAAGGACAAGCTGTTCTTCTTTGCCGGCTATCAGGGAACCACTATCCGCCAGACGCTGCCCAGCACGACGATCGTTCCGACGGCTGCTGTCATGGCCGGCGATTGGAGCACGTTCGCGTCCGCCGGTTGCAATGGCGGAGCCCCGAAAGCACTGCGCGGCGGAACCGTCAACAATCTGGCGAACGCCGGCGCCGTGTTCACGGGCACTCAGATTTCCCCGTCATTCTACACGCCGCAAGCGCTCTATCTCGCCAATGCCTATCTGAACAATCTCGGCGGTCTGCAGCCGACGCCGTGCGGGTCGATTACCTATCAGGTGCCGACCCATGAGAACGACCACCAGTTCGTCGGCAAGGTGGATTACCAGCTCAGCCCGAAGCAGTCCCTCTTCGTCCGGACGTTGAACACGCATATCGCCTATCCGCCGGCGCTCGCCGGTTGCCAGTTCGACCGGGCCTCTGAGAAACTTACCGGCAGCTGCCTCTCGAATAACATGCTGAATTCCACGGTCGGCGGCGAAGATCAACTGGGGCAGTCAGACTCGATCGGGCACACTTACCTGATCAGCAATACCATGGTCAATTCGCTGCGGCTTGCGTTCAACCGGACCGCCGCTACTTTGACAAGCGCGAATCTTTTCACCTTATGCGACGCGGGCGTGAATATGTGGTGCGGCGGCACTCCGGGCCAGATCGGCACCGCCACCATTTCCGGCGGCTTTGCTTTCGGGACCGGTCTCGGTAACGGCGATTTCTGGAACGGCTACAGCTTCGCCGTCAACGACGATGTGAGCTGGGTTAAGGGGTCGCATCAGATTAGTTTCGCCGTCGGCGCCTGGCAGGGCCGCGTCGTGGAGTTCAACCACTTTACTGCACCGGGAAGCAACATTCTGTTTACCGGTCAGGCGACCGGGTTGGGTTTGTCGGACTTCCTGCTGGGCGACCTGAGCAGCTTTCTGCAGGGCCTGCCCAACAGCTACACCGCGCGCCAGAATTTCGTAAACATGTTTTTCACCGACACCTGGAAGCTGTCCAGCCGCCTCACCCTTACGTTTGGCGTTCGCTGGGATCCGTTTCTTCCGCAGCAGATCAAAAACGGGCAGATCTCGAATTTTGACCTCGCCCGTTACCTGGCGGGAACCAAGAGCACTAAATTCGTGAACGCGCCTCCGGGTTTCTACTTTCCAGGCGACCCCGGTTTCCCCGAGCAGTCGTCCGCTTATCGTAAGTGGCGGCACTTCGATCCGCGCGGCGGCCTGGCTTGGGATCCGAAGGGCGATGGCCGGATGTCGATTCGCGCCTCCTACGCGTTCGGATATGCCTACGTGCCTGGTATTGCGCATGAGGATGAAGGCGGCTCCAATCCGTGGGGCGGCCGCGTGACGCTGACGAGCCCGGCCGGAGGCCTCGCCAGTCCGTGGCAAAGCTTCTCGGGTGGAAATCCCTTCCCGTATTCCGTCACGCCGAGCGTCGCGTTCACGCCGGCGGGACAGTACATGACGACTCCCTATGATCTCGCCTCGCCCACAAGTTATTCCTGGAACCTTTCGATTCAGAAGCAGCTGGGGTCCGATTGGGTGGCGTCGGTCACCTATGTAGGCAGCCGGGTCCAGCATCTGTACATCAATCAGGCGATCAACTACGGACAGATCGTGAACGGGCCTTCGGTCACGACGGGATGCGCGCCCACAGCCACGAACTGTAATGCGCTGGCAAACGTGCAGGCGCGCCGTGTTCTGTCGTTATTGAATCCGTCCGCCGGCCAGTTCATCGGAAACATGGATACGTGGTATCCCTACGGCACCCAGCTTTACAACGGACTCGTGACTCATCTCGAAAAGAGATTTAGCCGGGGATTGAGCGGCAGCGCCAACTGGACCTGGTCGCATTGCCTCGGTTACTACCAGGGATTCAATTCCAAGCCGGAAGAAACCGCGACGAATCCTTACAATCCGCTTTTCGATCGCGGCAATTGCGACAGCGATCGCCGCCACCTGGTCAGCATCAGCGCCGTGGCCCTGGCGCCCAACCTTGCCAACCATCTGGCGCATGCGGTCGTCACCGGCTGGCAACTTGCCGCTATTTACCGGTTCACTTCGGGGATCCCAGTCTCCATTCAGGATGGCACCGATCAGGAGCTGAGCGCGATCAATCACCAGCGGCCGAACCTGGTCAATCCCTCCGCAGTGTACAGCGGCAACGCCTGCGGTGGTTGTCTCTATCTCAACAAGTCTGCTTTCGCCCCACAACCTTTGGGCACGGTGGGCAACCTCGGCTGGAACAGCATCACCGGTCCGGCGTACTGGGACATGGATCTTGCGCTCTCGCGCGAGTTTCGAATCCGGGAACGGCAATCGATCCAGGTTCGCGGCGACGCATTCAATATCGCCAATAGCTTCGTTCCGTTGCTGACCAGCACGGCCGGGCCGACGTCGCCCGCAGTCCCCCCGTTTGACGCCTGGAACAGTTCGCAATTCGGCCAGATTCTGACCGCCTATCCTACGCGTAAAATTCAGTTCGCGCTGAAGTACACGTTTTGAAGGCTTCCGCTCGCTGACGGTCGCGCTTCTGTGATGGAATTGCGCATGGAACCACGACCGAAAGGGGAGTGGACGGCTATTCGACGCTTGCGAATTTGTAAAGTTTTGTTAACAACACGTAGAATAAACTTCACGCGGGGTTGAGCCTCAGGTGAGGGACGAGTCTTCCAATTCCAGGCGCGATGCGCGATCGATTCTCCTGGTCGACGATGACGTCGGACTGTGCAATCTGATGTCCGAGTTTTTCTCGACCCATGATTTCCGTCTTGCCACCGTTCACGACGGAATGACGGGGCTGTCCCGCGCCCTCACCGGCGGCTATGACCTGATCCTGCTCGATATCATGCTTCCTATCTTGGATGGCTTCGAAGTCCTGAAACGCCTTCGGGATAAGAAGGTTCACACGCCGATCATCCTGTTGACCGCGCGTACCGCGCATCGCGATCGCATCGCGGGTCTGGACGCAGGCGCGGACGACTACATCTCCAAGCCCTTTGCGCCGCATGAACTGCTGGCGCGGGTGCGGGCCGTATTGCGCAGAATGGCCCAGGTCCCCGCCGCGACGTCAACGCCGGTCGAGATCGGCCGTATCCGCCTCGATCCACGCCGCCGCGAGGTGTTCAGAGGAAAGTTCCGCATCGACGTCACTTCCATTGAATTTGATATCCTCGACATTCTCATGCACGCCGCCGGACACGTCGTCTCCCGGGATCAGCTTGCATCCGATCTGAGCCGGGGCGAATTCACCACATCCCAGCGCTTCATTGATGTGCACATCAGTCATTTGCGCAAGAAGCTGGAGACCAGCCATCAGCCCTTGATTCGTAGTGTGCGCGGCGTCGGCTATCTGTATTTGCCCGCGGAGGAGCAAGAGGCATGAGATCCGTTTACGTCAAAGTCTCGCTGTGGTCCATCGGCATCCTCCTCTGCTCCTGTCTGTCGTTTTTGGCGATCTCTCGCGCCAACTTGTATCGGACTTTTACGAAGGGTGACCTGCGGCCCCGTCTGGTTTCGCAGCTGGCCGTCGCGCAGCACGTTTATGAGACGGAGGGAAAAGATAGTCTCGCCCGTCATCTCTCGGGACTGCTGGCCAATTACCCGAGTTTTGAATACCGTCTCGCGAGCGGCGGCCGCGATCTGGTGACGGGACAGGATGTCTCGTCCCTGTGGAGCCGGAGTAACTCTCGCGGGGAAATTTTCACCCTGTTCGAGCCCATGTACGTTTCCGCCGCCTCCGCCGATAACCGGTACGCCTTCATCGCGACGGTCCCTTCGCGAATGTGGGACATCCGGCCGTATCTCATGTATTATCTGGTTCTCCTGTGCGCCATCGGCGGACTCGGCTGGGTCCTGGCATTTCAGTTCGCGTCTCCTCTGAACCATCTTGCTGAAGCGGTCCGCCGTTTTGGAGCAGGCGATCTGTCGGCGCGGGTCCACTCCGCCAGGCACGATGAAATTGGCGACCTGGCGCGTGCGTTTGACCAGATGGCCGACCGCATGCAAACTCTGCTCACTGCGGAGCGGCGGCTGCTGCAGGACGTTTCTCATGAGCTGCGCTCTCCGCTCGCCCGTCTGAGTCTGGCCGCTGAGCTGACGCGCACTTCTCCCGACCGTGAAATCGCGGCGGCGCGCGTCAACAAGGAAATTCGCCGCCTGACCGATCTCGTCGAAATCCTGCTGGAAGTAACTCGCGCCGAGGGGGACCCGGGCGAGCGCAATACCGATGATGTGGCGCTCGACGCTCTGGTGCGCGAGGTGGTCGATGACTGCGGAATGGAAGCCACCATGCGCGGATGCCGCCTGCTTCTCATGGGCAGCGAGCACTTTCATCTTCGCGCCGACCGGGAATTACTGCGCCGGGCCATCGAAAACATCGTGCAAAACGCCATCCGGCACGCGCCGAACGGAAGCAGCGTCGATATTACGCTGAACGGGTCCGCGGCAAACGCGTCGGTGTCGATTCGCGACTACGGTCCCGGCGTGCCCGCGGATTCGCTCGGCGCCATTTTCAAACCGTTCTTCCGGCTCGATCACTCCCGCGATACCGCCAGCGGCGGCGTGGGCCTCGGCCTTGCGATCGCCCAGCGCGCGATCCAGGTGCATAATGGCCAGGTCTGGGCCGAGAATGCCGGTCCCGGTCTGCGTGTTTGCGTCAGTCTGCCCGCCGATCACGGGGATTGACTGGCACGGCTCCGCGACCGGCCAACTTTAGGAAATTATCCGCTGCCTGCGAAAGCTCCCCGTCCCGCCAACTTACATACACCATTGTTTCCAGGTGCGGCAGTGCCCGGTACACCACGCCAGGGCGGCGAAACTTGCTCACGCATTCAGGAGCGAGCGACACTCCCATTCCGGCCGCTACGAATGAAACAACGGTTTGCCATTGCGTCGCTTCTTGTACGATGTTTGGAGAAAAACCGGCGCTGACGCACGCCTCCACCAGCCGTTTATGAAATGCCGGACCAAGCCGGGCCGGGAAAAAGACGAAACGCTCCTGCCTCAGTCTCTTCAGGGCAATAGTCCTCTCTGACGCCAGCCGGTGCGCTGCCGGCAGCACCACCACCAGGCTCTCACGCAGAAATGGCGCCGACTGCAGCGGACCGCCCGGCTGTGCCTCCCGAAGGAAACCCACGTCCACCTCGCGCGCTCGAACAGCCTCCTCGATTTTGCTCGTCGCTAATTCCCGCAGCGTGAAGCTGACTTCCGGATACCGCTCGCGAAACCTTCGTACAGCGTCCGGAAGTCCCGTCAGCATGACTGAAGGTGGCACGCCCACGCGGAGCAGGCCGGCCTGCCCACGCGCAACCCGCCTTGTCCGGTCGAATACCTGGTCCGCTTGCTCGATCAGGCGCCGTGCATCTGTCGCCAAAGCGCTTCCTGCTTCTGTCAAACAGGTCCTGCGCCCGCGTACCAGTAACTGGCACCCGAGCGCGCGCTCGAGCTTTTGGATTTGCTGCGTGAGCGGCGGCTGCGCGATGCCGGCTCGCTCCGCCGCCCGGCCGAAATGCAATTGGTCGGCGACCGCAAGAAAATATCTCAGCTGGCGGAGGTTCGGTTCTTGCATATGTATTTCATATCAAAACACAAGTAAACAGATATTAGACATATCGGCGCCGGCCGCCCTACTCTCGGACATGAACTACGATCACGACTATCTGCTGCCGAATCCCCGTCAACAGCCTCTCACCATCCATTCCGGTTCCGGCTGCTATGTCTTCGATTCCGAAGGGCGCCGCTATTTGGACCTGGTCTCCGGAATTGGCGTCAATGCTCTCGGTTACAATCACGCCCGGATCAACGCCGCGATCGCTGACCAGGCGGGATTGTGCATCCACACCTCCAACCTGTACTCACATCCCTACCGGGCGCAACTGGCCCGCGAGCTCTGCCGCATCTCCGGGCTGGATCGGGCCTTGTTCACAAATTCGGGCACCGAGGCTACGGAGGCTGCACTGAAACTGGCCCGGTGCCATGGCCGCGGCCTTGATCCGCGGAAGACTCGCCTGGTAGCGCTCAACGGTTCGTTTCACGGTCGAACCCGAGGCGCTCTCGCGGTCGCCGGGCAGCCTGCTCTGCGCGAACCGTTCGCGCCATTCGCGGCCGAAGTATTGTTTGTGGCTGCGAATGACGAGGCTGCTCTGAGCGCCGCGGTTACGGAACGCACGGCCGCGCTGATACTGGAGCCCATACTCGGCGAAGGCGGAGTGCATCCGCTTACCTGCGGTTTCCTGCGCGCGGCTCGTGAAGCCACCCGGCGGTATGACGCTCTTCTCATCGCTGATGAGTGTCAAACCGGGTTGGGGCGTACGGGCGCGTACTTCGCCTTTCAGTGGGCCGGCGTCCAGCCGGACGTCGTGACCATCTCCAAGCCCCTGGCTGCCGGTCTTCCGCTGGGAGCTGTCCTATTCAGCGAGGCGGCGAATGCCGCCTTCCCGCCCGGGTCCCACGCCACCACGTTTGGAGGCGGTCCGCTGGCATGCCGCGTTGCGCTCGAATTCCTCAACATGGCTGCCGATCTGTTGCCGCACATTCGCCAGGTAGGAGAGCAAATGCGTGCCAGGCTGGAAAAGATGCAGTCCCGGCGCAAGACAATCCAGGAGATTCGATCCCGTGGATTGATGATCGGGATTCAGCTTGACCGACCGGGGCATCCGTTCGTTCTCCGCGCGCTCGAGCGCCGATTGTTGATCAACTGCACCCAGGATCATGTCCTGCGGCTGCTGCCGCCCTACATTCTTACTGGGGAGCAGGCAGAGGAAGGGCTGGAAATCCTCGACGAGGTTCTGGCAGCGGCATGATTCTTCTTGACTCTTTGCATCCTGGGCTGCATAAACGAGAGATGAAAATCCGTGTGCTTGCCATTCCGATCGCGGGGGCGGCGCTCGCCGCCGCTTCCCTCATTCAGCCGGTTTTGCCGGGGGAGAATACGGCGAAGGCGCTGTTGAATGCCACGCACCGCCATCGCGAATGGGTCAACGTACAGGCAGGGTCCGCGACGATACGGGCCTTCATCGTGTATCCGGAGCGATCGAACACTGCGCCGGTCGTGCTTCTTTCCGCGGACCGCCAGGGCGCGAGCGACTGGATTCGCGCGGTAGGCGATCAGGTTGCAGCCGCAGGTTTCATCGCGGTGGTTCCGGATGTCTTGTCCGGTCTGGGGCCGGGTGGCGGCGATACCGATTCTTTCGCCGGCGCGGATGCGATTGCCGCCGCGCTCGCGCGCATGGGACACGAAGAAGCGGCGCGCCGCGCGGACGCGGCTCGAAAATATGCCATCGCGCTGCCCGCCGCCAACGGCGTCAGCGCCAGTCTGGCCTTTCACTCCCAACGAATCGCCGCCTCCGCCAACGGCCGCTCTATGGCGTTCCCAACCACCGCCGAAGCTTTCCCTCGCGCGCTGGAATTCGTTGCGAGCCAGACCAACGATCGCCCTATCTTCGCGTCTTACGTCCCTGGCGCCGAGGATCATTCGGCGCATTTCGCGATGATGCCGCAGACCGCCGCTCCGCAGTCCGCCGCGGCAGGACCGCCGGCTGTCGCGTATCCCATCGGTAAGCTGCCTGACTTGCCGGCGGGAATCTTCACCGCCAAGTCGACACTGCTGCATTCGACGCTTCGCAAAGAGTTCGTCGATATTCCGGTCGGGAACGTCAAGCTTCACACCTGGATCGAGTACCCCGCCGGTAATGACAAGGCGCCGGTAGTTCTGGTCATGCAGCACGGTCCAGGGCTTGACGATTGGCAGCGGGCTCTCGCCGACCAACTCGCCAGGGAGGGTTTCATTGCGATCGCTCCCGACCTGTTCTCGGGAATGGGGCCGCGCGGCGGTAACTACGATTCGTTCGAAGGGCCCGACGACGTGCTCCGGTCTAACGCGAAGCTCTCCCAGGACGAAGGGATCCGCCGCTACAAGGCCGCGTTCGCTTATGGCAAGACACTGCCTCGGGCAAATGGCAGAACCGCGACCGTCGGCTTTTGCGCGGGTGGCGGCTACAGTTTCCGTTTCGCCGGCGAGGTGCCGGAGGTCAATGCTGCGGTGGTCTTCTATGGTACGCAGCCCGACGAAGCCACGATGGCCAAAATCAAGGCGCCGGTGCTGGGTTTTTACGGCGAGGACGATGCGCGCGTGACCAGCACGGTCGAGCCGGCGGCAGCCGCGATGAAGAAGCTGGAAAAGTCCTTCGAGCCGCATATCTACCCGCACGGCACTCACGGATTTTTGGAGTATCAGGACGTGGGCGGCAACCCGCAGGCGACCTCCGATTCCTGGCGCCGCACCATCGCCTTCCTCAAGCAGCACACGAGCTGAGCGTGCAGTTACTCCGAAGGCGCAGCCAGGGACACCGGTGACACAGAACCGCGAACGTAACGGAGCGCTGGACTTCGGCTGCGTGTTACGCTCGTGAATAATGCGTAGACTCGGTTTGCTTGCGCTGGCCGTGTACTCGTTGCCGGCTTTTGCATGGGGCCCGGAGGGTCACCGCCTGATCGCCCGTATTGCGCAAGAGATGCTGACACGTGCGGCTTCCGATCGCGTGCAGGCGACCCTCGCGCCGGGCGAGACCATCGCTTCCATGGCCAGCTGGGCCGATGAAGTGCGCAAGGCCCGAAAGGAAACCGAGACCTGGCATTTCATCGATATTCCCATCGACAGCTCGGGTCTGAACATGCAGCGCGATTGTCCGGCGCAAGGCTGCGTCATCAGCAAAATCGCGGACTTTCGCGCACGATGGAAAGATGACACGCTGCCCCTCGCGGAGCGCCGCGAAGCGCTGTTATTTCTCGTCCACTTTGTCGGCGACATGCATCAGCCCCTGCATTGCGCCAATGATCATGACCGTGGCGGCAACGATGTCACCGTCGAGTTTGAGGGAAAGTCCATGAACCTGCATCACCTCTGGGACAGTGCGTTGCTCGGTCGCATGCCGCCCGAAGAGCAACTGTATACTGCTCTCTCCGCCGCGATCGCTTCCGCTGACGAGACGGACTGGGCCCGCGGCACCGTGGAGAGTTGGGCGGGCGAGTCGTTCGCCGCGGCGCGGCAGGTGGTCTACGGGAACCTGCCGGAAAACCGGCGCCTGGGCGACGCATATGAGCGCGCCGCCGATCCCATCGTGCAACGCCAGCTCGAGAAGGCTGCGGTGCGTCTGGCCGCGATCCTTAACGAAGCGCCGTGACCGACCCGCCCTTCCGCCTAGTCCTGGTGGTGCTTCTCATCGGGATCAACGGCTTCTTCGCAGCCGCCGAAGTCTCGTTGATTTCCGTCCGCCACTCGCGCTTGCGCGAAATGGCCGCCGAAGGCCGCGCCGGCGCGCAGGCCGCTCTGAATCTGCTCTCGCGCCCTGGCCACCTGCTTTCGGTGACCCAGGTAGGCGTCACGTTAGCCAGCCTGGGGCTGGGCTGGGCCGGCGAGGATACCCTGTATCAGATTGTGTCCGGTCTTCTGGGGCGCTTCACGGCCGCTGTCGGCGCTCCCGTGTTGCATGCTATTAGTTTTCTGTCGGGGTTCCTGGTCATCAGTTATTTTCATGTGGTCTTCGGGGAAGTCGTGCCTAAAAATGTGGCGATCAGTAAAGCCGATCGCCTCGCTGCGCTGGTGGCGCCGGCGCTGCTCGTGTTCTACCGCCTGTCGCTGCCATTCGTAATTGCCATCGAGCGTTCCGCCAACTCCATCACGCGTGCGTTGGGCCTCAAGGCCATTCCCCACGGCGGCGGCCATTCCGCGGAAGAATTGAAGCTGATCGTCAGCTCCAGCCGCGGCCTCGGCGTGCTTCCCGAATCCCAGGAAGACATGATCCATCGCGTGCTCGATTTAGGCGAAATCTCGGTGCGTGAGATCATGGTGCCGCGCAACGATATGGTTTCCATCTCGGCGGCGACCAGCCTGGACGAAGTACTCCATACCATGATCGAGCAGCGCCATTCCCGGCTTCCCGTTTATGAGGGAACACCCGAAAAAATCATCGGCGTGCTGCACTATAAAGATCTATTACCGGTGTGGGAAGAACGTCGTCGCGCGATTCGCAGCGGCCGGCCGAGCCGCGCCTTCCGCGTCACGCGCCTCATGCGCCGCCATCTGGTGGTGCCGGAGACGAAGCCGCTTTCGCAGATGCTCGAAGAGTTCCGGCAGGGCCGTTCGCACATGGCTATGGTGGTCGACGAATTCGGCACGATTGTCGGCATGCTGACCGTAAAGGACGTGCTCGAACAGGTGGTCGGCCGCATCGAAGGTGAGCACGAGGACCGTCCCGAGCCGCGCCTTCAGGAAGCCAACGAAGTCGAACTCGACGGCGCCACGCGCATCCGGGATCTGGAATCCGATTTCGGGTTCGCGATTCCCGCCGACGCCGGTTTTGAAACGCTCGCCGGTTTTCTGCTCTACCGCCTTGGCGAGATCCCGCGACCCGGGGAATCGGTGGAATACCAGGGCCGCCGCTACACCGTTTTGGCCATGGATCGCAACCGCATCGCGCGCGTGAAAATCGAAAAGCTCCCTGAGCAGCCGGTCAGTCAGTAGATAGCCCGCACCATCGATCAGCGTCTCTCATCCCTGTTAGCCCCTTCGAGCTATGCCGTAAAACGCCTGTCTTTCCGCTGTTATACTCACTACGGTACCTCCGCGTCAGGCCTCGTTTATGTGGATCATCCGGCTCGCTCTCCGTAGACCGTATACCTTCGTTGTCATGGCGATTTTGATCGCCATTCTGGGCGTCTCCGCCATCGTTACGATGCCGGTCGATATCTTCCCGTACATCGATATCCCGATCGTCAGCGTGCTCTGGCAATACTCCGGCCTTTCGCCCGACGAGATGGAAAAGCGGGTTGTCACGAACTTCGAGCGCAACCTGACCTCGAACGTCAACGACATCGAACACATCGAGTCGCAGTCCTACACCAATATCGCGGTGATCCGGGTCTTCTTTCATCCCAACGTGCAGGTCGATATGGCCGTCGCGCAGGTTACCGCGCAGATGAACAGCGCGGTCCGCCAGATGCCCCCGGGGATGTTTCCCGGCAACGTTTTGAAATTCGACGCGGCGAGCGTTCCCGTCCTGCAGTTGGGGCTGTCCAGCAAGACTCTGCGCGAGCAGGATATCTTCGACCTGGCCAACAACTTCATCCGCACGCCGCTCGGCACCGTGCAGGGCGCCAACGTCTCTTACCCATTTGGCGGCAAGAGCCGCTCCGTGATGGTCGATCTGAATCTTGACGAGTTGTACGCGAAGCAACTCTCCCCCATCGATGTCTCCAACGCGCTGACGCTGCAAAATCTGATCCTCCCCGCCGGCACGGCGAAACTGGCGGAAACCGAATATCACGTCAAGGTCAACAGCAGCCCGCTGCTTCTCGATGAGCTGAACAATCTGCCCATCAAAACAGTGAATGGCGCCACGGTGCAGATGAAGGATGTGGCGCAGGTTCGCGACGGCTATCAGGTGCAGACCAACATCGTCCGCAACAACGGATCGCGCGGCGTGTTGATGACCGTCACCCGCACGGGCAAGGCTTCCACTTTGGCCATCGTCAACGCCGTGAAAGGGGCGCTTCCGCGCATCCTGGCCACCGTCCCGCCCGAGTTGAAAGTCTCCACCCTCGCCGATCAGTCGGTTTTCGTGCGCGCTTCGATTACCGGCGTTATTCGCGAAGCCTTGATTGCCGCGGGTCTCACCGGACTGATGATCCTTCTGTTCCTCGGGAGTTGGCGCAGCACGTTGATCGTGTGCATCTCGATTCCGCTTTCGATTTTAGCCTCGCTCACGATTCTGAGTCTGATGGGCCAGACTATCAACGTCATGACGCTGGGAGGTCTGGCGTTGGCTGTCGGTATCCTGGTGGACGATGCCACGGTCGCGGTCGAAAATACGCACCGCAATCTCGCCATGGGCAAGCCGCTGGTCCGCGCGATCATCGATGGCGGCGCCCAGATCGCCGTTCCCACCTTCGTGTCCACCCTCGCGATCTGCATTGTGTTCGTCCCGGTGCTCCTGCTGACGGGAACCGCGCGCTACCTCTTTACGCCGCTGGCCATGGCGGTTGTCTTCGCGATGGCCGCGTCTTACCTACTGTCCCGGACCCTGGTGCCCACCATGGCCCACTCGCTGCTCCAATCGGAAGCCGACCTTTACCAACCCGAGAACGGCGGCGAGGCGCACGGCCGCGGCATCTTTTGGCGCGTGCACCATTTGTTCAATAACCTGTTCGAGAGGCTCCGTTTCCGGTACGTCGGCCTGCTCGATTGGTCGCTGAAACATCGGGGCGGCGTTCTGGCGGCCTTCATGGCGCTGTCCATCGCGTCATTGGGCCTGGTCTTTCTGGTGGGCGAAGATTTCTTCCCCAATGTCGATTCGGGCCAGATCAAACTGCATGCCCGCGCGCCCGCCGGAACCCGCATTGAGCAGACCGAAGTTCGTTTCGCCGCGATTGAAAACGCGATCCGCGGTGTCATCCCTCCGGATGAGATCGATACCGTCATTGATAACATCGGCATTCCCAACAGCTGGGCCAGTCTGGCGCAAGGCGACATACCAACTATCTCCAGCGCAGACGGTGAGATTCTAATTTCGCTCAAGAAAGAGAAGCACGCCTCCACCAGGGATTATGAGGTCCAGCTCCGTCAGCTCTTTCGCCAAGAGTTCCCTGACACGGTCTTTTTCTTCCAGCCTTCCAACATCACCACTCAGATTCTGAACTTTGGCCTGCCCGCTCCCATCGATCTGCAAGTGGTCGGCCGCGATGCGGAGGCCAATTACAAGATCGCCCAGCAACTGGCCGCCAAGATCGCCTGCATTCCCGGAGCGGCCGACGTTCACGTGCATCAGGTGATCGATCAGCCTGAGCTCCAGCTCAATGTCGATCGCGTCAAAGCCTCGCAAATGGGCTTGACCGAGAAGGACGTGAGCAGCAGCATGCTGATCTCGCTCAGCGGCAACGGCGGGATTGCGCCGAACTTCTGGGTGAATTGGGCAAACGGCGTTAACTACAACGTCGGGGTGCAGACGCCCCAGTATAAGGTCGACACCTTGGATGCGTTGCTTCGCACTCCGATTTCGGTGGCCACCAACGTGGTCAACACGACCACACCCGGGTCGCTCGCCGGAGCCTCTGCCGGTTCCAATGCATTTGTCGGCAACTCTCCCAACGGCGCATCGCTGGCGTACGGAAACCCCGGCGCCATGACCGGCAGCACGCAGCTTCTTTCTAACCTGGTCACCGTCAAGCGCGGCTACACTCCCGTCATTGTCAACCATTACAATGTCTGGCCGGTGTTCGACGTCTATGCCAATGTGTCGCGGCGCGATCTCGGCGGCGTGGGCGCCGAAGTCGAAAAAATCATGCACGCGGAAGAATCGCACCTGCCCCGCGGCACTACGCTGGACCTGCACGGCCAGATCGAAACCATGCAGTCCTCTTTCTTCCGGCTCGGAATGGGCATGGCGTTCGCGGTCGTACTCGTTTATCTGCTGATGACCGTGAACTTTCAATCGTGGCTCGATCCGTTCATTATCCTGACGGCGCTGCCCGGCGCCATGGCCGGCATCCTGTGGATCCTGTTCGTGACCGGAACCACCTTGAGCGTGCCTTCGCTGATGGGCGCCATCATGTGCGTCGGCGTCGCGACGGCCAACAGTATCCTGTTAGTCACTTTCGCCAACGACGAGCGGGAGTTTGGGATGTCCGCCGTCGAAGCGATGCTGGCCGCCGGTCAGGCGCGCATCCGGCCCGTGCTTATGACGGCAACCGCCATGGTTCTTGGCATGCTACCCATGTCTCTCGGCTTGGGCGAAGGCGGAGAGCAGAATGCGCCCCTCGGCCGCGCCGTTATCGGCGGCCTGATGTTTGCCACCGTGACTACGTTGTTCGTAGTGCCTATCATTTATACTTATTTGCGGACCAAGCCTCCCGTGGATCACGAACGCCGGCTGGTTGCGGAAGAGAGCGGGGGGCCGCCCAGCCGTTTCTGAGCGTCTAAATGGCCGTCAGCAAGCCTGATCAACCCGGAACTTTTAGCGCCGCCGAATCAACGGAAGACCGGCTGCGCCGGGAAATTGAAGATCTCAAGCGCCAGCTGCAGGAGCGGACCTCGCACGGCCCGTCTGCGGCCGCACAGGTCTGGCGTCCTTCGGCCGTCACGATCTCTGCCATTTTTCTCACCGTTACCGTTCTCCTCGTGCTTGCTTTCCTCGCTGGCTACATACCGATGCAGAAGCGCACCGCTGTCATCCGCCGCGAGGCCGCGGAGCGCGAGCAGGGCGTGCCGCGTGTGGAAGTGATCGAGGTTGGCCGTTCCTCGCGCAAAAGCGAACTGGAATTGCCCGGTAGCATCCAGGCGGTCACCGAGGCGCCGATCCTGGCGCGGGCGGATGGATACGTCCTTCGCCGCATGGCCGATATTGGCGACCGCGTTCGCGCCGGGCAAACCGTCGCCGAAATCGAAGCGCCCGAGATGGATCAGCAGGTGGCGCAGGCCAAGGCCAACCTGCAGGTCGCGCGTGACGCGCTCGACCAGGCGCTCGCCAACTACGAGCAAGGCAAATCCAACATGGAGCTGGCCCGCGTGACCGCCGACCGCTGGAGCCGTTTGGTGACGCAAGGCGCGGTTTCGAAGCAGGAGAACGACCAGTATCAGGCTCGCTATCAGGCCCAACTCGCGGGCGTGCAGGCCCTCGAGAAAGCCATCGCCGCCCAACGCAGCAGCATTGCCGCCGCCGAAGCCAATGTCGCCCGCCTCGATCAGTTGCAGAGCTATCGCCTGATCAAAGCGCCCTTCGACGGCGTCATCACGGTCCGCAATGTGGATACTGGCGCGCTCGTGAATGCTGGCAACACCCTGCTGTTCCGGATCGCGCAAACTGACACGCTGCGCATTTACGTCAACGTCCCGCAGTCAAACGCCAGTTCAATCCGCCCGGGCCAGTCTGCGCAACTGAGTATCTCGAATTTGCCAAGCCGCCGCTTTACCGGGACCGTTGCCCGTACGGCCAATGCGCTCGATCCCGCAACCCGTACGTTGCTGGTGGAAGTGCACGTTCCCAATTCCGACGGCGCTCTGCTGCCTGGCATGTACGCGCAAGTCGATTTAAGCAGTGCCCGGCCGGTTCCGCCGCTGTTGATTCCCGGCGATGCCCTCGTGGTCCTGGAAAAGGGCCCGCAAGTCGCTCTCGTCCGCCCGGACAATACGGTTCACATGCAAAACATCGTAGTCGGCCGCGACTACGGTTCCGAACTCGAGGTTCTCGCCGGCCTTCAGCAAGGCGACCGTATTATTCCCAATGCCGGTGATCTTGCCCGGGAGGGCCTCAAGGTGGAACCGGCAAGCTCGCCCGCAAAACCTGCTGATCCCCGCTGATCCCCGTTTCCGGTACTATTCCTAATCCATAGTTGGCAAAGCCGCTTAGTATTTTCCGGGTTAGGCAATTAACCAAGAACAACATTGTTGGTTTCCCCCGTTGGGCGCGAGGATGGTTTCACCTGGGGGATGTGCCCCAGCACGTCCCAGCGCTACGTGCGCTTCCTTCGATTGAGCCGGCCTTCAGGAAAGCAGCCGATGTCGTCGATAATCGCCACCGAGGCTCAACTAGAGCGCAGTTCCAGCGACGGCGGTCCATTCGATACGTCTCCGCTTCGTAGGGCGCCCTACCCGCTCGTCGCGGTTCTCATCGCACTCCTTCACCTCGCCTCCTCATGGTTCGGCTATCTTCTGCTTTCGGGAGGCGCGCAGGTCACGCCGGTATTTCCCGAAGCCGGCCTTGACCTGGTGATCCTGCTGTTGTTTGGGTATCGCTATTGGCCCATCCTCCTGGCCGCTTACTTCGCGAGTTCGATGTGGAGACACG
The DNA here is from genome assembly GCA_964554945.1 of uncultured Solibacteraceae bacterium. GTDB lineage: Bacteria > Acidobacteriota > Terriglobia > Bryobacterales > Bryobacteraceae > PSRJ01. Next base: position 54,653 of record CAZKQQ010000015.1, read on the forward strand.
TGCCCTGGTTTCCCTCGTGCGGAGTGGCGCTGGCCGGTCTGATCCGCACGCTCGTTGCGGTCGAGCTGGTCCGTCTGGTTTCCAGCATCAAGAAGCGGCTCGGCCACTTCGAGGACCTGGTCGCTATTGGCGTAGCCGCGGCGGCCGCGCCGGCGTTCGCTTCCACATTCGGAACCGCCTGTCTGGTTTTCGGCGGCCGGTTTCCCGCCGCCGAGTGGACAACCGTGCTCAGCCGGTGGTGGATCTCCGACGCCCTCGGTCTGTTGACGGTCACGCCGGTATTGATGGCTGCGGCGCGGTTCTGGACTCCCGGCCACACCAAGCACGGACCTTGGTTCGCGATTCAAGCCCTGCTATACATGGGCAGCGTCTCGCTGGGATGCTATTTCATCTTTTTCCATGCCGGCGCCTCGTACTTGTTGTTCTCGGTTTTCGCGTTCATCTTGATTGCCGCCGCGTGCCTGGGACCTTCGGCGGCACGGGCGGCGGCGCTCATCATCGCCTCCGCCGCCATCTGGGCTACCCACAACGGAGTGGGGGCCTTCGCCGGCGGAACCATCCAAGACAATCTTCAGAACCTTGATTTGTTCCTGGCGGCCATTTCCCTGACTGGGATGGCGGTGGGCGCCTTTCGTTCGATTGGCAACCTGGTTCTGCCCGGCGCGGTCCTGCTCGCGGGTTGGGCTCTCAGTGGCTGGCTCTACGCGTCCATGGATCGGGAGCGGGTGAGCTACGACGAGGCCCGTCTCGATCAGGTCATCAGTTCCATTGAGCGCCGCATCTCCAGCCGGTTTACTACTTACGAAGATACGCTGCAGAGCGCCGCCGGGCATCTGGCCGCGTCCGGACGCATCAGCCCGGAGGACTGGCGCATCTTTGTCACCTATTCCGGTCTGCTCCAGCGGTATCCGGGCACCGTGATGCTCTCGGTGATCCAGCCGGTAGCCGACCCGGAATTGGCGCGCTTCACCGACGATCTGCGCCAGCGAGGATGGCCCTACTTCACCGTGCACTCGATGAACCAGGCCGGGGCATCCCCGTCAGAGCACTTCCTGGTTGTTTGCGCCGAACCCGTCGCGGTCGCGGCCCGCGCCATCGGAGCCGACCTGGCGACGGACGAGCGGCGGAGAGCCGCCGCCGAACAGGCGCGCGACTCCGGCACTCCGATCCTCACCCGCAATACCGAATTGCGCGACGATTCCGCCGAAGGCCTGCAGGTCTTCGTTCCGGTTTACCGCGAGGGGGTGCCCGCAGGAACGCCAGCTGAGAGGCGAAAAGCTCTGTTGGCTTGGGTCTCGGTAGTATTTAGCGCGGACACATTCTTTCACGTGGCCCTGGCCGACGAGCAGAACACCGTTAGCTTACGGGCCTTCGACGCCGACCCCGCGTTGCCCGGCAGCTTGTTGTTCGCGTTCGGTCCGCCGCCGGCGCAGCGCCACCCGTTTGAGCGAACCACTAGCCTTACGATGGGCGGCCAGACGTGGAGTCTCGGCTGGAACCGGCTCTCGGATTTTCCTTCGGTCAGTAAAACTCCTTCCGCTTGGGCGGCCGGCTGTTCGGCTCTCCTGTCGCTACTGCTGGCCGGACTGGTCCTGATTTTGCAAACCAGCGGCCGCCGCGCCGCGGACCGCCTCAAACTCGTCCAGTCCGCGCTCGCGATGGGCACCTGGGAAATCCAGCTCGATTCCCGCACCGTGCGCTGCTCCGGTCAGCTGCTCCGGCTCTATGGCCTTCCCCAGAACCGCGAACAACTCGGTCTCGATGAATGGCTAGCCCACGTTCATCCCGATGAACGGGAGCGCCGGATTACCGGGCTGGGGGCGAACGAAGAGGACCGGGAGGCCATCGAACGCCAGTACCGCGCCGTCTGGCCGGATGGTTCCGTCCACTGGCTGCACAGCAAGGCGCTCGTCGTGTTCAATGACCAGGGCGCCGCCGTCCGCGTTATCGGCGTTGATTTTGATATTACCGAGGACAAACAGAACGAGGAGCGCGTCCGCATCCTTTCCAATGCTGTCGAGCAGAGCCCGGTCAGCATCGTCATCACCGACTTGCGCGGCAGGATCGAATACGTCAACCCGAGACTCACCGAGTCCACTGGCTACTCGCTCGAAGAACTGAAAGGCCGCGACTCCCGTGTTCTGGCCGCCCCCGACACCACACCTGAACAATTCAATGACATTGTCGAGTCCTTGAAGACCGCTTCCTGGAAGGGGTTGTTGAAGATAGGAAAAAAGGACGGCGGTTCGCTGACGGCTGCAACTCATATTCTCTGGATTCGCGATGCTTCCGGCGCCCCAACACACCGGCTTTCCGTGGCTGTGGACATCACGGAACGGCTCGAGATGGAAGCCGCCTTGAAACTCTCGGAGGAGCGCTTCCGCATCGCAGCCGAAAGTTCTGGCGATTCCATCTACGAGTGGGACCTGCAAAGGGACGAAGTCGCGGTCCTGGGCGGCAACCGGATCCAGCCTCTAGTGGAAGGATGGGCTCTTCCCAAAGGCAAAGACTTTCGCGCGATGCTTCATCCCGCGGACCGCGAGCCGATCGAGACGGCCATCCGCCGCCATCTGGATCTTGGCGAACCCTACTCGCAGGAATACCGCATCATTGCTCCCGATGGCGAGATCCGATATTACCTCGATACCGCTTCGGCTCTGCGGGATGAACAGGGACAGCCTTATAAGTGGATTGGCGTCTGCAAGGATATTACCGAGCAAAAGAAGGTCGAGCGCGCCAACGCCGAGATGGC
>CAZKQQ010000016.1:0-54745 GCA_964554945.1 uncultured Solibacteraceae bacterium
TGCCCCGGGTTGCGCCGAAGATTTAGCCGCCAAAATTCAATGGGCACTCTCTCATCCGGACCGCCTTCAGGAAATGCGATGGAATGCGCGGCAGGAATACGAATCTCAATACACCGCGCAAAAGAACTATCAGATGCTTGATTCTATTTACGACGAAGCGCTCAGCGAAGTTCCAGCTGGAGGCGTTCGCACCAGGCCGGTGGCGGCTTAATGTTTGTGACTTGCTCTCCTACATCTCAAACCACCGGCGCTTTGGCTTCCGCGGGCGCGCCGGTTAGGCAGGCGCTCCTCGATAGCCCCGAGATTCAGGTTTTGCTCGGCTGTGCGAGGCGCAGCATGGCGCCGTGGGTGGTCGCACACGTTGCCCGGCAACTGCGCCAGGAAATCAATTGGGATTGGCTTATTCGGGAAGCGCATCGTCAATCCGTTCTGCCTCTGTTGCGACATAATCTACATCGTCACTTCTGGCCGCAGACTCCGCCGGATGTTCGGGACTATCTCACGCAGGCATGCCAGCATGCGCAACGTCGCAATCTGGCCCTCACCGCGGAGTTGCTTCGGGTTCTGGCGCATCTCCAGGAGGCGGGCGTGCCCGCAATTCCCTTCAAGGGACCCGTGCTCGGCCTGGCCGCCTACAGCAACGCCGCGCTTCGAACTTTTGGCGACCTCGATATCCTCGTCCATGAAGATGACCTCGGCACGGCCTCCAGATTACTGGCGGCTCAGGGCTACATACCCAAGTTTACGTTTACTCCGCAGCAGGAACGCGCATACCGCAAAGCCGAATGTGCGCTGCAATTCCGGCACCCCGGCCGCGACGTGGTCATTGAGCTGCACTGGTTGCTCACCGAGCGATACCTTTCGATCGACCTGCCGATGGCGTCCTTCTGGAAGCGTAGCGTTTCCGCGACCCTGGCCGGGCGCTCCGTTATCGTCTTCGCCGCGGAGGATCTCTTCCTTTATCTGTGCGTCCACGGCTGCAAACACGAATGGGAGCGGTTGGAGTGGTTGAGCAGCGTAGCCGCCATCATCGGAGCGCATCCGGACTTGGATTGGGACGCCGTCTACAGGCGAGCGCGGAAATGCGGCATCCATCGCCTCGTGAAGGTGACCCTGCTGTTAGCGAACCACCTGCTCCAGGTAGCGGTTCCTCCGCCATACCGGAACGACGCTGGCGCCGATCACGGAACCGATGCGCTCTTCCGCGAGATCCTTGCCAAGCTGTTTATAAGCGAGAGCAAAGAGCACGACTCGCACAAACGCGGCAGCTGGTACTTGTTTCTGCTCCGCACGCGCGAGCGGTGGTCCGACAAGGCACGGATTATCGTCTTTTCCAGCTTGCGCCTTCCGCACCCGTCGGCGGAACGGTATCTGCCGCTGCCGCCGCAGCTGTCCTTTCTCCATTACGTCGTCAGACCCGTGCGGCTTCTGAGCGCGGCAGTCGCTTTGACTTGGCACTACTGGACCACGGAACGAAAACGTTTGGCAGCGGCGCCGGCCGCTTCTGATCCCGCGACCGAGACCGCGCGTGAATCCGCCGGCGCGCACATCTTAATTCATTAGCCCATGCACCAATTGCGGAAAGCAGCCGAGGAGATTCTGCCGCAGATCTTGCCGGTTCCGACGTCATCCACACTGCTCGCCATCGGCGAGCGGTATTCGCAGTACCGGCGTTATAAACGATCACCAGCTCCTGCGGCTACCCGGATTATTGAGCGAGCGCTGGGTTTTACTGTGCAAAACGGACCATTCCGCGGAATGCGCTATCCCGCTCGCAACGCGTACTCCCGACATGCCATCCCGAAGTTGCTGGGATGTTACGAACAAGAATTGCATCCCGGTTTGACACGCCTCCTTGCCGATCAGAGCTACCGCCGGTTCGTGGATATCGGTGCGGCGGAGGGATATTACAGCGTCGGATTTGCATTCGCCACGGGCCGGCCCGTCTTTGCATTCGAGATTGACCCATTCGAGCGGCGGTTTTCCCGGATAATGGCGCGCGCCAACAATATGGAAGAGCGAATCGTGCTAAACGGATGGTGCACACCTCACACGCTCAAACGGATTTGTCCGGATCGCAGTCTGATCTTCTGTGACTGCGAAGGTTATGAAACAGAGCTATTCACCGCAGATGTTATTAATTCCCTGAGTCATTCCGATTTTCTTATCGAGTTACATCCTCTTACTCAGAATCATTCCGACACCAATATATTCTTATCCCGTTTTACTCTCACTCACGAAATCGAACTGGTCGCCGCGCGCCAACGGTACGCGGCGGATTACCCGGAGATGGTGCACTTGCGCCTTTTGGACGATCAGCTCGTCAGTGAGTTTCGCCAGGCGGGACAGCAATGGGCGATTGCCACAGGCCGCTCCCGCTAAGGACTTTCTCATATGTCGTTAACTCCGCAATCCTGGCATCCTGCTCCCAATTTCCGCAATCGGGATACTCACTCACCGCACGTGGAACGGCGAGTGGAAGATCTCCTGAACGCGCTCGAAACGACGTTAACCGCAAGCTCCTATACAGTCGACCACCCGCCGAGCGGTCTTTCGATGTATGGACGCGCGCTCAAACGCCACAAATTTGCCCTGATCTTCTTCGCCCTGTTTTGCGCAGCCGTCGGATTCCTTATTAGCCAGCGGGAAACGAAGGTTTATCAGGCGCGCACCACCATTGAACTGCTTGAACCCAACCGGTCCATCATGAACATGCAGAATTTTACGCCTGGCGGGAATTCCATTCTTTCCCAAGACGTCTATATGGACACCCAGGTAAACCTATTGCGCAGCGCGAGCTTGTTGTCACGAGTTCGCCGTCGCCTGGAACAAAACGGCGAAATCAAACCGGTTGATGTTGCGTATGCGCACTCGCAAGGGTACACGGCCGAGCAGTTATCGCCCGTCAACCGCGCCAAGGTCGGCGTGTCTCCTGTCCGCGGTACTCGCCTGATCGATCTGACGTACGACTCGAATGATCCGAAATTAGCGGCCCGTATTCTCAATACCATTACCTCCGAATACATCCAGGAAGACGTCGACGTTCGCGTCGATAATGCCGAGCAGACCCATGATTGGCTACAGAAGCAGCTTGAGGATACGAAGGCCAGGCTGGAAGCGTCTGAATTCAATCTGCAGAAATACGCCAAATCGTCCGGATTGCTTTACACGTCTCCCAAGGGGAATGTCGCCGAGCAGACTGAGGACAAACTTCAGTTTCTCGCGCAGGATCTTTCGCAGGCGCAGGCCCGAGTGGCCAACGTGCAGGCGAAGTATGAAATCGCCAAGAGCAAGGCCGCGGGGGCTCCGCTGGACTCGGGAGATAATGCGGCGATTCATGACTTGGAAACCCGCCTCGCCGACCTCAAGCGTCAGCGCGCTTCTCTGACCAGCGTCTTTACACCGGAGTACTTCAAAGTTCAGGAGACCGAGGCCGAAATCAAGGAGGTGCAAGCCAATCTTCAGAAAGAGTATGACCGCTGGCTGAGGCAGCTCGGGGAGTCCTACGACGTGGAGATGCGCCACGAGAATCTTATCGAGTCGGCTTACAACCGGCAGGCCGGGCTCGTCGGCGACCAGGCATCGAAGTCGATTCACTACAACGTGCTCAAACGGGAAGTGGAGACCAATCGCAATTTGTATGACGCCCTGCTGGCCGGCATGAAACAAGCCGGCGTGAATGCGGCCGCGCGGGTTCACAATGCGCGGGTGGTCGACCCCGCCGAATCCCCGCTGTTTCCTTACTCGCCCAATCCCGTGCGCAACGCAGCCATCGGCTTGATGTCCGGCCTCCTGCTGGCGGGAGCCTTCGCGCTGATTCGGGAGAGCAACGACCGGCGCGTGAAGGGGCCCGGCATCGTTCCCACTTACCTCAACGTGCCGGAACTCGGTGTAATCCCATCGGCGAAGCCTTACCTCCTGCCCACGGCGTTCAGTGATTCGGGCGGATTCTACAGTCGTAGCCGGAATGGCTTGGGCGAAACACCTCTCTCCCGAAGTCGCCAGGCGAAATTCAGTCCCGTTTTGGAGGCGTTTCACGCGGCGGTGACTTCGATACTTTCAGGCTCCCGAACCTCGGAGCCGCCCAAAGTAGTGGTCGTCACCAGCGGCGCGGCCCATGAAGGAAAAAGCACGGTCATTGGCAATCTAGCCGTCATCGCCGCGCAGATCGGACGGCGCGTTCTCCTGATCGACGGCGATCTGAGGAACCCCCGTCAGCACCATGTTTATGGTCTGCCCAACAAGCCGGGGCTGAGCGATCTTCTCAAGAACGCTGATCCGAGCGGCAACGAACTGCCGATCGACCTCGTCCGGGCGACCGCGGTGCGAGGTCTATCCCTGCTGCCGAGCGGCACCAAATCCGACGAGGTAGCCATGCTCTTGCATTCTCAGCGGCTCGGAGAGTTGATCGAACAATTCCGTGATGAGTTCGATTTGATCTTGATCGACACCCCGCCGGTTCTGCCGTTCGCCGACGCCCGCGTGTTCGGAAGAGTGTCCGATGCCGTGGTCCTGGTGGTTCGTTCCGGTCAGACCACGCGTCAGCTCGCGCAAGCGGCTCGAGGCCGTTTTCTCGAAGACGGAGTGCCCGTGTTCGGCACAATTCTGAACGATTGGAACGGTAAGGAGTCCGCGTATGAATATAGCGAGAACGCCTATCCGATGTGATTAGCGCCCCAGACGAGTGCCCGCGATGAGTGCAACGGTTACGCCTGCTCCTGAAAATGCCGCTCGGACTGATCCCGGCCGCGGGGCTGCATATCTTGCTCCTGAGATCAACCGCCTGCGCCGCTGGACACCCCGTGGCGCGTTGGCGCTGCTCGATCAGGGCTTGATCTCCGGCTCGAATTTCGTCTTGGGTGTCACGCTGGCCCGCTCGGCGGGACCGGAGCCCTATGGCGCCTACATGATCATGTTCGCGGCGTTTCTGCTTGTCGCCAATGTGCACCAGGCTCTCCTCCTGGAGCCTACAAATGTCCTTGCGTTCTCTTTGTTTCCGCAGCGGAGCGATCGGTATCTCCGAAAAATCCTTGCGATGCACGTCATCTTCAGCCTGGTTTTCGTTGCTTTAGCTGGATCGGCGTGGATAGCCGCGCCGCAGCTCCACATTCGCGGCGCGCTCGCGAGTGCGCTGGTTGGCCTGATCGTGGCTACTCCATGCATCCTCTTATTCTGGCTCGCTCGCTGTTTTGCCTATCTCGATTTCGCTCCGGGCCGCGCGGCCCGTGGATCCGCCATCTATTGTGCAGCGGTATTCGCAGGAATGTGGGCCAGCTATCTGCGCGGCGGCATCACCCCGCTGAGAGCGTTCTTGTGCACCGCGGCGGCGGCAGTAGTTGCCAGCCTGGTCCTTCTCCGCTCCTATGGCACGAGGCGGCCGGCGATGGAGATCGAACCCGGGCTGAGTGAAATTTGGACACGCCACTGGCGCTTTGGGCGATGGGGATTGAGCACCGTCGGTCTTTCCTGGGCGCAGACCAACAGTATCTCGGTCATTAGCGGTCCGCTTCTGGGCCTTCGCGCAACCGGCGGCCTGAATGCCCTGGTCGGACTTCTGCTGCCGATGTTCCAGGTCTTGTCGTCAGTGACCCGTGTTGTTCTGCCTCGCATTTCCCAGATCTATACCGAATACGGAATCGAAAAAACCCAGCGGCCCGTTCTGCGTGTTGGGGCGACCCTGGGCTTGTTGACCGGCGGATATTGGCTCGCCCTTACCTTGCTGCACACGCCGCTGCTCCACTCGATTTACGGAGAACGGTTCGCTCCCTACGCGGGCTATGTGCCTGTCATCAGCATTCATCTGGTGGCATGCGCGATGATTACCACCTGCGATATCGCGTTCAATTCAATTCAATCTCCGCAATCCTCGTTTCGGATCAAATTATTCATGGTTGCGATCATGCTACCCGTAAACACTTTCCTTACCTGGCGCTTCGGATTGATCGGCGCAGTCCTCGGAGTGCCGGCCTTGAGCGCTGGCACAGGTATCTGTATGGCTGCCAAGTTGCGCCAGGTTTGGCGCCGGCCGGAAGGCGTGGCGCCGGAAGTCGCAGGCTCCCATGCTTGAGTTTTCCGCTGTTCCCGCGCCGCCGGCCCGCGCGACTGGACTCGCCGCATCTCTGCGCGAGGGGGGCGCCATGCAAAGAAAGACCGGCGCCGATCCCCGTAGAACCGCGCTTGTCTGGTGCAGCAACGTGGAACCGGCTGGAGGCATGGAACGTGTTGCCCTGTCGGTCGCAAATGGTCTTGTGGCAATGGGCTGGCGCGTGCTTCTGGTGGGGCCGTTTAGCCGCGTGCCGTTCCTTCGCGGAACCATTCGTCCTGAAATTGAGTTCATCGACCACCAGATCCAGAGATCCCCGTCGGGCATTTTCGAGACCGCGCGATTCCTCGACCGGATTGCGCGAGAGCGCAATGTTCACGTGATCTCCGCGCACGGCTCCGTTTTTCCGCTGCTCTTTGGCTCGACTCCTGTGGTTTGGACCGAACACGACGTGCGCTACGCCGGCGAAGAAATGCTTCGCGGTTTCCGGGGATACGCCTGGCGTCGCGTACGGCGCCGCGTGGAGGACGGAGCATGGAGGCTCGTCACTGTTTCGCGTTATGTGCAGCGCGAAATCTGCCAGAAGCTCAATCTTGCGGACAACCAGGCGACGGTCATCTACAACGGATTGCCGAATGCCGCCGCGTTATATGGTCTTCCCGCCCCCCGGTTCGAGCCGCCGTACCGCATTGGCTTTCTCGGACGCCTCGTTCCGCCCAAGCGCCCTTTGGAAGTTTTTGAGCTGAGCGCGCGCCTGAACGATATGGGCATCCCGCACGTGTGGAAAGTCTTTGGAGACGGAATTCTGCTTCCCGCCATGCGGAAGAAAGCTCTCTATACCTCCGGCCATTCGGTTGAATTGTGCGGCGTCGTCGAGAAACCGGAAGATGCTTTTGGCCAGTTGGACCTGCTTTGTTTCCACGCCCGCGGCGAGCAGGAAGGCCTCGGAATGGTTTTGATTGAGGCTTTGGCGGCGAACCGCCCCGTGGTTGCCTGGGATGCCGGCTGCATCCGCGAAGTGCTTACCGGGCGAGGCGCGCTGGTTCCTCCGCCGTTTTCCATGTCGCGGTTTGCCGCAACCATCGCAGGCACCTTGCTGAGCGGCGTGCAGCCGCGACTCCCGGATGACCGCTGGAGCGAGGCTCGCATGATTGCCGATTATGACTCGGTTCTCTGGGAACGCGCCCGCTCCGGCAGATCGATAATTCAAAAGAATGCCTGAGACCGAAACCATAGCCCGCCGCTACGACGCCCCGCTCCGGCCCTGGGCAGGACCGGAAAGCGTGAAGATTCGTGTCCCATGGTTTCTGCTGACTTATCTCGCGGCGATCACGATCATTGGGAAGGGTCCGACCTATCTTGGGTTCCCGCCGCTTTATTGGGGCGAACTGGTTCTGGCGCTGGGTCTGTTGAAACTCGCCCCCTGGGCTTGGGGCACCAGTTATGTTTACTCGACGCGCCATCTCATTCTGCTGCTGCTCGCGTTTATGACCGAAGGTGCGATTTTGACTGCTCTTTCGGTCGGCCGCTGGGGGCTGGACGCGCTTCGCGACGCGGCGATCTGGTATTACGGCCTCTTCTTTTTCGTCGGCCTAGGGCTGGCCTCCCATCAACCCGTCGCTGATCGAGTCTGGCGCCTGTTCCGGATCTTCTGGATCGTTTCGCTGGTCTGGAACACCGCCGATATCCTCTCACGCCAGCGGCTCTCTCATTCAGGCCCCATTATTCCCTGGCGCGGCGTCCCGATCCTCTTCAATTCAACGCACGAAGCCGGCCAGAACCTGGCGCTCGGTGCGCTGATCGTGCTCTGCACGGCGACCATTTACAAACGGCCATTCCTGCGCGTGCTGCTGGTGCCGATTGCATTGCTGGGCCTGGGGGTGTTTACGATTTCGGAAGGCAGAGGGATGCGCGTGGGCCTTGGGGCCGGCGTAATAATCGTCCTGATGCTCGGGTTCAGCCGCTACCGCAAGTCTTGCTTCAATCAGCGCCTAATAACGCTGTCTGTAGCCGTCGTTCCTTTGGCGGTGTTGGCGGCATTGGTCTTCTCCGGACAAATCGCGAAAATTACGAACCTCGATCGGTTCGCCGAGGCCGATCCCATGAATCCAGAAGGAACCGCGAATTGGCGCATGATCTGGTGGCAACATCTGTACGACCACGTGATGGACACCAATCCCGCTTTCGGCATCGGTTTTGGCGAGAGCCTCCACCTTTACAACCCGCTGCTCGAGTCGTTAGAGGAGGAGTTCGTGGTTCGCTCTCCTCATAACTTTAACGTCACCGTCTTTACGCGCATGGGTTTTGTCGGGCTGTTCCTTTGGGCCGCAATTCTTGTGCTGGGGATTGGAGGTCTATGCGGCCGGGTCTGGCGCGGCCGGACTGCGCGCGGCCAGCCTTACACGGAGGAGCGGCGGGACGAACTGGCATTCTGGATTGTGATGCTCGTATGCACCGTCGTCAATAGTTCGTTCGGAGTACTGATGGAAGGGCCGGTTCTCGGCATCTGGTTTTGGTTCGCGCTCGGCTTCGCCAGCGGCCGCTCCTTAACATCGGGAAGTTCGCTAGAGTCAAAGCGCCAGTATCTGGCGCGGCTGATTCTGCGCTACAAGCTGGCGGAATATTTGCTGCCTGCAGGCGCATAAGGACCGAATATGACAAGACCGCGTCAATTGCTGGTTTCCGGTCGTTTACCCGGCCGAATGGTTCTTAGCGTGGCATTGCGAGGAAACTAGATTGGAAGCAGTTAACGCGATGGTGGCGCCGTTCCGGCGATTGGCCGGCCGCGATGACTTTCGCCGCAATCCGCTCAAGGCCGTAATGAAGCGGATGGCTTGGCGGCTCCGGTGGGTCGCAAACTCCGGGCCGATGCGCTTGCGCCACTCAGCCGGCTTTTCGCTGATAGCCCCAAGAGGCGCGGCGGGAGCTCTCATTTACTACCTCGGAAGTTCCGAGCCCGAAAGCGCGGCATTCATCGATTCGTTCTTGAAACCCGGAATGGTATTCTTCGACGCAGGCGCCCACATCGGGGAATACAGCTTGATCGCCGCCTCGCGCGTGGGAGATCGTGGGCGAATTCATGCCTTCGAGGCGCAGCCTGCGACGGCGACACTACTGCGCGAAAACTGCGTCTCGAACCAGCTGCGGAATATTGTGATTAATTCCTGTGCCGTCTCGGATCACAACGGGCACCTCGATTTCGATATCTGTTCCGAGCCAAGCATGTCTTCGATCGCGACTCCGGTAGGCAGCGGAAAACGTCTTGCTCGCATCCGCGTCCCCTCGATCACCCTCGATGATTACTGCCGCGAAAAAAACGTCTGGCCCGATCTTCTCAAGATCGATGTGGAAGGCGCGGAATGGCTCGTCTTGCAAGGCGCGGCGCAGATGCTCAGCCGCCCATCCCCGGCTGCCCCCGCGGTTCTTTTTGAGTGTCTGGATAGCACCTATAAGCGTTTCGGTTACGGCCCGGAGAAAGTAATTGATCTTTTGGAAGGCCACGGATATCAAATCCATCGGATCACCCGGCGCGGAGAACTCGTACCGCACGAAAATCCCTATTCACAGGCGTCGGGCTACAACCTGGTCGCGCTGAAACCTTGAGGACATCCACGATGTGTATTTCCGTTGTAATGGCGGTTTATAACAGCGAACGATTCCTGGCGGAATCCGTGGAGAGCGTTCTGAGCCAGACCATTGAAAATCTCGAGTTAATCGTCGTCGATGACGGCTCCACTGACTCTTCTCCCAGTATCCTGGAAAGCTATGCGCGCCGGGACTCGAGGGTGAAGGTAATTCGTCAGCAACGCGCCGGCGTTCCCGCCGCAGCCAACAACGGGATTCGCCATTCTTCTTACGATCTGATCGCGCGTACGGATTCCGACGATCGTATGCATCCGGACCGGCTGGAACGCCAATTTGAGTTTCTCAAAGCGCACCCCGGCGCGCACGTTGCCTGCAGCAACTGCTTCTTCATCAATGCCGCGGGCAAGCGAATTGGATCTTCCTCATGCCAGGTGGACGTAGAACGCGGCAAGGCCGAACTGCGGCCTTCCCTTTTTCTGGAATTGGTGCAGTCGACCGTTCTGATGCGAAAGGATGCATTCCTCCAACTTGGCGGATATCGCGAAGATCTGGCCTACGCCGAGGATCGCGACCTGTGGGGAAGATTCGTGACCAGCGGCTTTTCGATCGCCTGCCAGGGCGATTACCTCGTTGACTTCAGGCTTCACAGCGGAGCCATGACCATGAAACGGGCCGCCCTGCAGCAGGAACTTTGCGGCTATATCGATGAAAATGTCAAACGCCGGTTGCAGCGGCTGCCGGAGCTTTCTTTGCCGGAGTTCCAGGAGGCCAGAAGACGGGAACCACTTTCACAGCGTCTTCGCGAGAACGCTCGATTTGTAGCGCTGCACGCCTTCAAACGCGCCTCCAGACAGTATGGAGAAGGCCAGTATTGGAAATGCGCGCTCTCGTTGGCCGCCGCCATTTCACTAAACCCGGCTCATATTTTGGGGCGCGTAATCCATAGGATTCAGGACCATGAAGTGCACGCCTAAAGACCGCTCCCTTGCACTCGCGGCTCCGTGCCGGGTTTTGTCATGGAACCGCGAGCGTAAGCAAGCGGATCTATTGCGCCGCAGCCAAGTTGGAATCTACACTACCGTGCAGCTCTTGTCCCATCAGGTGCATGCCGTCCCAGTTTTGATAGCCGGACCACCTCCAGTGGGCGGCTCCAGGATCCGTCATATGGTAGGCGTTGTAGTCAAACAAATTGCCCTGCGTTCCGACCAGCGCCGATTCCAGGTAGTCGCCCACCATGCCGCTCACGCCTTGCGGACTACGCCGGTACGTGATCGAGTTGTTGAAGACGTAATTGTTGGCGGCGATGTGGGGACCATACGCGCCGTCTCCCCGGAATTGCTGCACGATTCCGACGCCGTTACCACGATCGGCGGCCACTTCAACGGTATTCCCATAAACCGCAACGTCCCGCGAGTTCTGAATCAGGATCTGCGCGCCCCACATCCATGGCGAGTTGCCCACAGAGTTGTTGCGAACCACGTTGTTTCGAATGGTCGCCGCATAACTGATCTCGTACTGGATCCCCGCGCCCGCCGTATTATTCACGATGGTGTTGCCTTCGTAAAGCGTGTTGATGCTGTCCACGTCATTCCACAAGCCGGGACCGTAGTTGTCGTGCACGTTGTTTCCGCGGACCACCAGGCCGTCGGTCTGGGCAAACTTGCCGCCGCCCGAATCCCAGCCGGGATCGTATCCGGCCCAGTTGTTAAACGAGATTTCGTTTCCCTGAATCAGGACATTCTGACCGCCGGCGCCGATTCCCTTCTGGCCGTTGTGATGAATGAAATTATTAGTGGCTTGGCTACCGCTGGTGAGATTGACGCCGGCGCCGTGGTTCCACCGAATTTCATTATTCGCTACTACCCAGTTCGGTCCGGGATATTGATCGCCAATAGTTCCGAATTGCCCCGGAGTGGCATATTTTTCAATGGTAAGCGTGGTGATGGTGACATTACTCGCCGGGCCCCGGAACGCGCTGCGCGCCACGCTGGCTTCCACCTTGTGCCCGGTCGGATCGTCCGCAAAATAGATCTTGTGATTGGCGTAGTCGAAAAACCACGTTCCGGGCGCGATGGCGACGGGATCCGTCACATGGAGCAGGGGCTTATCGTCGAAGTAGAGGTCCTCCGGAAACACGCACCCGGGATGCTGGGCGTCGCAGCCACCGTTCAATTGTCCCTGTTGATATTGGTCGTAGGCCACCCACAGGGCGCCTTCGCGGCCAAAGCTGGTCAGAAGCTGGGCGCCATTAAGGATCGTCGCGCCCGCTCCAACAAAAATATCCCCGTCTTTCGGCTGCACCGACTGCAGACGGAACGTGCCGGCGTTCAGAAAAAACGTCGTGCCGGGGCCGCTTTGATCGACGGCCGCCTGAATGTTGTCGCCCGGCGATAAGGTCACTTGGCTGAAAGCAGATAGCGGAATGAGGGACGCAATCAGTAAACCGAGGAGAGACAGAGTTCGACCGAGGAAGTTGTTTTGGGTTGACAAACCTGAGGTATTCCTTTCGTGCGGTTGGTGAATCTAATTACAAACCACAGATAGTATTTAGCATCACGTAATATTTTTTACAACCCATCTCAAGTTAGTCGGCACCGTGGCAAACCGTACTAGAGGGTCCTGCCGCGCAGTTTTTGCCGCTTCGCAAGTTTTTGATTTTAAAACTCGACAAGAAAGGAATTCACAAAAGCTGACATGCCTACACTCAGCGCAGAATGTCTCATCACTCCAGCTCCACAAGCGGTCTCCTGTGAGCTGTCCGGTGAAACGGTAATTCTTGACACCGTGTCAGACCGGTACTTCGCTCTCAGTGCGACGGGGAGCCAAATCTGGAACTGGCTACAGACGCCCTGTACGCTGGCGAGTCTTTGTGAACGCCTTCAGCAGGAGTACGACGTCACCCCGGATCAATGCGTGGCGGATGTGTCGGCCTTACTCGATCAACTGATCGAGCATGGCTTGGTGACAATCGCGGAATGCCAACAAGGCTGAGAAAAGGATTAGCGAGATCGCCCAGGGAGTTCTGGATGCTAGGCCAGGCGCTCGCCATGGTTATGATGACGCGGGTCGGATTGCGACTGCTCCCGCTGGCGGCAGTGCGGCGTTCGATCAGATGGCTCTTATTGGCGGAGCGGCCTCTTGCCGTCCAGCGCCGCTGCCCCGAAAATCAGGTGATTCGGGCGGCCGCTTCCGCCGGCAAGCACTCTCCGGTTGGGACCACCTGTCTGGCAACCGCCTTGGTCGGCCAGGCGCTACTCAATCGGCACGGGCATGGGTGTCAATTGCGCATCGGGGTTCGCAGGAAGACCGATGGCGCATTCACGGCGCACGCCTGGCTGGAACGTAACGGCCAGGTAATTCTGGGAGGCCCCGCCGGAGTAGTCGACTCGTATACACGTCTGCCGGAAATGGAGCACTTGATTCGATGAGCGGAATTTGCGGCTTGTATTACCGGGATGGGCGGCCTGCTGCTGCCGAGTCGGTGCACTCGATGCTTCGCGCGATCCGCCATCGGGGGCCCGACTTATGTGGCGTTTGGCTCAACGAGTCCTCGGCCTTCGGCCATTGCATGCTGCACACAACTCCCGAATCGCTTCACGAACGGCTGCCCGCGGCTACGTCAGAATCGGACTGGGCCATCACCGCCGATGCCCGCATTGACAACCGCACCGAACTGCTGGCCGAGTTGGATTTGGATTCCCATTCAAGGGTTGTTACCGATAGCGACCTGATTCTGGCGGCATACCGGAAATGGGGCGAGCAGTGCGCGGATCGGCTCATCGGCGATTTCGCATTCGCCATCTGGGACCGGCGGCGCCAGGCGGTCTTCTGCGCCTGTGACCCGGTTGGCGTGAAGAGCCTGTACTACTACGAGTCCGCCGGGATCTTCGCCTTCGCCTCGGAGATAAAAGCGCTGCTCGCGGTGCCGGAAGTTCCCTCCAAACTGAATGAACTTCGCGTGGCCGAGTACCTGGTCACTCTGTTTGAAGACCGGGCCGGAACTTTTTATGAAGGCATTCGCCGCTTGCCCGGCGCCTGCACGATGACTGTGACCCGGGAGCAATCCGCAGTGCGGCAATACTGGGCGCTCGATCCGAAACGTGAATTGAGGCTGGGTTCGGACCAGGAGTATGTCGAGGCATTCCGCGAATTGTTCACCGAAGCCGTACGCTGCCGGACACGGAGCGCGTTTCCCGTGGGCACGGCGCTGAGTGGCGGCCTCGATTCGTCATCCATTGCCTGCCTGGCGCGCAACGCATCCGGCAAATCCCTTCATACATTTTCGCTGATCTTTCCCGAACTGCCCGCCGAAGATCGCCGCGTGATTGACGAGCGAACGCAAATCCAGTCCGTGCTGGACAGCGGCGGTTTTGAACCTCATTTTATCCAGGCCGATCGTCTCAGCCCGCTGGGACAGATCGACCGCATGCATTTCCATCTGGACCACGCCAATTTCGCCCCCAACCTGTACCTGCATTGGGCGATGTACGGCGCATCGCGCGAGCAAGGGGTGCGCGTTTTTCTCGATGGATTCGACGGCGATGCCACAGTCTCTCACGGATTCGAGCGCCTCACGGAACTGGCGCAGACGCTGCGCTGGGGCGCCGTCTGGCGAGAAGCGCAATTGCTGTCCCAACACCAGCTCAACGGCATTCGTCCCAGGCGTATCGTCAAAGAATATTGCGTCAAGCCGCTGACCCCGAGGTGGGCTTACCTGGCATGGCATTGCCTCCGCGGGCGGCGTCGCCAGGTGACTGGGAACAAGATCCTGATCAGCGAGCGGCTCAAGCATCGAACCGGCATCGAACGGCGCGCCCGCGCCATGCTGCGCTCTCAAACGGCGTGGTCACTGACGCGAAGCGCCCGCGAAATGCATTGGCAGACCGTTTCCCAGGCCTTGTACGCCTATACGTTGGAAATTGCAGACAAGGCCGCCGCCGCATTTTCACTGGAGGGCCGCTACCCCTTTTTCGACCGCCGCGTAATGGAATTCTGCCTGGCTCTGCCGGCCGATCAAAAATTGGGCCAGGGATGGAACCGTTGGATTCTGAGGAGGGCCATGAGCGGAATTCTGCCTCCTGACATTCAATGGCGCCGCAACAAAGGCAATCTGAGCCCTAATTTCCACCGCCGCCTCCTCGACTTCGAGCGCGACAACCTGGAACGCGTCATTCTGCGCGATCCCGCGCCGCTCGAACCGTACGTCGATGCAAAGGCGATGCGCGCGGCTTATCACGAGTATGAAAAGAATCACGTACGAACCCAAGGCGAATCAATACAACTGTTCGCCGCGGTCAACCTGGCGTTGTGGTTGCGCTCCGCCGGGTTCAGTTCGTGACATCCGGCGCCGGCATACGCAGACGCCAGAAAGGAGGAGCCGATGATAGAAAACAGCAAACAACAATGGACTCAGCCCCAGTTGATTGTTCTGGGCGATGTCAAGGAACTGACTCTAACGAAGGACAAACACTTCGGCGTCAGTGACGGTTTTGTTTTCAACAACACGCCTATCAGCGGTTGATCTGCTCCTTGTGGGAACTGCCGCGCGTCCAACGCTCCGGCAGTTCCCCAGTTTTTAAACGAGTTCCCAAATCATGTTCCATTACTCAGCCTATAATCTCGCCATAGCCTCCGAGATCCGCCTCCCGGAACTGCCGGTCGGATTGGCCCAGGAAGGCCTCAACATCCGGCTGGCCGCGGCAAAGGAACCGATTGAGGCGCGGCCAATCGACTGGCGCGAAACTCCGGTGAAAGAGGCCCATTTCCAGTTCGGCGGCGTCGCTCAATTCCTTGTCCGGGACGGCCGCGAGGTGATCATCACACCTGATCCGGGAGCCGACCAATCTATCTTCCGCCTCTACGTCCAGGGGATGATGCTGGCCTCGGCCCTGTATCAGCGGGGCTACTTTGTGCTCCATTCCAGCGTGATCGACATTGAAGGCAGCGGCGTCGCATTGATGGGTCCGATCGGTGCCGGCAAATCTACCTTCGCCTCGGCCCTTCACGCGCGCGGCCATCGGATTTTGGCGGACGACAATGCGGCGCTCGAAATGAATGGCGCGGGACCTCGTGTTTTGCCGGCATTTCCGAGTCTGAAAGTCTATCCTAAAGTCGCCGAGTCGTTGGGCCATCGACGGTTGGCGCTCACCCCGATGCACCATACGCAGGCGAAACATGCGCTATCGGTGGCGGACGCTTTCTGCGATGTGCCGCGGCCCCTCGAAGCAATCTACGTGCTCGATCGGGAGGCGTCACCGGAGATCGCGCGTCTCTCTCCGATCGAATCCATCACCGAGTTGATTCGCCATTCCGTGCCGACCCGCTGGGGAGTTAAAGGGAACCCATGTCACCTGAAAATGTGCGGCCGCCTGGCGCAACAGGTCCCCATGTTCCGAATCCGCACCTTCACCGAGTTGAGTGAGATCGCGAGCATTGCGGAACGGATAGAAAATCATACCGCGCTCCGGTCCGAGCCCGAGGAAGCCGCATGGACCGCCTGATCCATAAGTGGGAACAGACCCGCGCGCGACTGGATGTTCTTCCCAAAATCGGCCGCCTGCTTTGGAGAACATCGGGCAAGTGGACCGTCCTGTGGGCGATGGCCCTGGTGCTTTCCGGTCTGCTTCCCATCGTGGTGATCTGGCTGACGAAGTTGATGATCGACGGGCTCGCCGCCCTGAGCCGCGGGGGCTTCGCCTGGCAGACTGCCCGGCCTGTGCTCATTACGGGCGCGCTGATCGCCGCGGCGAGCCTGTTTATCGAATTGCTCCAGGGTGCGATGGAGTGGCTGCGCGCCATGCAGTCCGAATTGCTGCAGGACCGCATCTCGGCGCTGGTGCAGGAAAAGGCCACCGAGGTGGACCTGGCCTTCTACGAGACCCCGGCATATTTCGATCAGTTCTATCGCGCTCAGGATGAAGCGCAGACTCGTCCGCCGGTGCTGCTTGAGAACATCGGCAGCCTGTTACAGAACGGCGTGAGCCTGGTGATGATCGGACTGTTAGTGGCTCACTATAGCGCCTGGCTGCTGGTTCTGCTGGCATTGAGCGCCATCCCCGCGTTTTCCATCGTTGCCCGCTACAACTGGCTCACCCACCGATGGTGGCAGCAGACCACGGTGGAGCGGCGGTGGTTGCAGTACTACGACCAGAAATTCTCCAGCCCGGCGATGGCCCCGGAGTTGCGGCTATACCAGCTTGGCCCGAGGTTTCGCGCGGCGTACCAGAGCTTGCGGACGCGGCTTCGCGTGCAGCGCCTGGGGTTGATCGAGCGGCAAACGCGGGACCGGATGCTCGCCGCATTCGCCGGCTTGTGCATCGCCGGCGGCGCGGTCGGCTGGATTGTCTGGCGTCTCTTGCACGGCAAGGCCACACTCGGCGATCTCGCCCTGTTTTATCAGGCATTCATGGGGGGCAGCGCCCTCGTTCGACTTTTGACGGGAAGCCTGGGTCAATCGCTCACCAGTATTTTGCGTTTGGGGGAATTGTTCCAATTTCTGGAGCTTAAGCCGGCGATCACGGACCCGCCGGCTCCAGTGCCCGCCCCGATACCGGTGCAGGATGGAATTCACTTCGAGGACGTGACGTTCCAATACCCTGACAGTCCCAAGCCGACCTTACGAAATTTGGATCTATTCCTTCCGGCGGGATTGGTGGTGGCGGTGGTGGGGCCCAATGGCGCGGGCAAGAGTACGCTGGTCAAGTTGCTCTGCCGCTTTTATGATCCCGTGGGCGGCCGCATCACTGTTGACGGCATTGATCTTCGAGACATGGCCGTGGCCGATGCGCGCGCGCTTTCCTCCGTGCTTTTCCAGCTTCCCGCATCGTTTGACGCGACGGCGCGGGAGAACATCTCGTTGGGTGGGCCCGCTTCTCCGGATGATCACGCCGTTCAAGAGGCTGCGATCGCTTCCGGAGCCCACGAGGTGATTTCCCGTCTTCCGCAGGGTTATTCGACGAAGCTCGGCAAGTCCTTCGCCGAAGGAAACGAACTCAGCGCCGGGGAATGGCAGCGGGTGGCCATGGCACGCGCGTTTTACAGGCGGACGCCGCTCATCCTGCTCGATGAGCCGACCAGTTTCATGGACCCGTGGGCGGAAGCGGACTGGTTCGCCCGCCTGCGGCGTCTTGCGGACGCCCGGACCGCCATGGTGGTCACGCACCGGTTCACCATCGCGATGCGCGCCGACCTGATCCACGTAATGAATGAAGGACGCGTGGTCGAATCCGGCACTCACGAAGAACTCCTCGCTCTCGATGGTCTGTACGCCCGATCCTGGAAGGAACAGGTGAATGCGAGCGAACAGCGCGAAACGGTCTCCGCCGCAGTAGACTGAAGGAGTGCGGCTGCGGTCGACGATCACGGGCCTGTTCTTCCTGGCCGCGCTGGTGGTGCTGGCTCTCCTCCCGATACCCTACAAAGGCAGGCTCGCCACTGTCGGGCTCGTGCACGAGTGCGTGCACATCGGTGCATTTTCCCTTGCATTTCTTCTGCTCTGCGGTAGCTCCCGCACCACGCGGGCGTCGGTGGGCGTGGGCGTAATCCTGCTGGTCTTTGGAATCGCGCTGGAAGTTTTTCAGACGCGTATCTACGGGACGCTCCTGGAATACCGCGATATCTCCGCGAACGCCGCCGGGACGATGCTTGGCTTCGTGGGCCGTTCGATTTGGATGAACAGCACACTACGGTCTTCGGGTTAAAGCAGACACACGAAGGCTAACCGGCCAGCAGCAAAAGCGGCAGGCCCCGGCGATGTCGACTAAACCTCTTCTGATTCGCGGTAGCAGGAAGAGTCACTCCGAGCGCCCGGGCAAATCTAACTGTTTGAAGGAGCGGCCTAAAGCTCCTTTCGATTCTGTCATCGAGAAATCTAACGGGCTGTCACAGAATCTCGGCTTCGCCGGTCTCTGCAAAATAGACATATGTCCGGCGAGATTGACCGGGGCGACCGGTTACAAGTGTTTCATCAGTGTCGAGGGTTGTTGTTCTCCATCGCGTACCGCATGCTCGGATCGGTGGCGGATGCCGAGGACATGCTGCAGGAAACATTCATCCGGTGGCAGCAGAGTCACGAGGAGCAAATCCAATCGCCGCGCGCGTTCCTCGTCACGGTGATCAGCCGGCTGTGCCTCAACCATCTGCAGTCGGCGCGCGTGCAGCGCGAGGAATATCCGGGGCATTGGCTGCCGGAGCCCGTGGTGACGGGAGCCGAAGGCGATCCTTCCCAGGGGACGAAGCTCGAAGATTCTCTTTCGATGGCGTTCCTGGTACTGCTGGAGCGACTCACGCCTGCCGAACGCGCCGTCTTTCTGTTTCGCGAAGTATTCGACTACGAGTACTCGGAGATCGCCCGCATTCTGGATCAGAGCGAGGCAAACTGCCGGCAGATTCTTCGCCGGGCACGCCTCCATGTGGCAGAGCTGCGTCCGCGCTTTAAGGCTTCGATCGAGCAGCGGCAGCAGCTGCTTGCCGATTTCCGGCAGGCAGCGGCTACGGGCGATCTGGAAAAGCTTGTGGCGCTGCTTTCGAGCGAAGCCGTGCTGCACGCCGATGGCGGAGGGAAAGCTCCCGCAGTGCCGAACCTGGTTCATGGAGCGGAGAAGGTAGCGCGCGCGGTTCTCGGTGGCCTTCGAAAGCTCGTGCCCGACGATCTGACCAGCCGCATGGCGCAGATCAACGGTGAACCTGGAATCGTCAGCTATTCGCAAGGCCGTCCGTTCTCGGTATTGACGATCGAGATCGACCGCGGTCTGATTCAATCCATCTACATCGTGACCAATCCCGAAAAGCTCACGCATCTGGAGCATCTGCCCGACCCGCCCTGCTGAGACCCGGCGCTGTCACAGAGCGCGACCCTCACCGGTCTTCTGGTTACAGAAGGAGGAGAGCATGACGAGCAAGACCAACAACCGGGCCGGCGAAATCCTGAGCGGGATTATCGCACTGGGTTTAGTGGGCAGCGCGATTTCGAAAATCGCCGGGGTGCCTCAGGTAGTGAACGGGCTGGTGCACGCGGGAATTCCGGCTAACGCGATCGTGCCGATCGCGCTGCTGGAGCTGACCTGCCTGGCACTGTACCTCGTGCCGCGTACCATCATCTTGGGCACCTTGCTGCTGACCGGCTACTTGGGCGGAGCTACGGTCACGCACTTGATTGGCGGTGAGAACCTGCTGCCCCCGTTATTGGCGGGAATACTAATCTGGGGCGGAACTTACTTGCGGGTCGCGGAGTTTCGGAAACTGCTGCCCTTGCGAAACGGACAGCCGCCAGAAACGGCCGCGAGCGAACGCGCACCGCAGCGAGTCGCGGTACGCGGGTAGGGAGGATTATGAAACGACTTTCAGTTTTTGCGCCATGGATTAACCGGCTGGTGCTGGGAGCGGCCACGCTGATTTTCACCATGATCGGGGTGCGATATATCGCGGACCCGGTACGGGCGGCGGCGAATACAGGCGCCTCGCTGAATTCAGAGCTGGCCGTCACCACCAGCCGGATCGGCTTCGGCGCATTCCCGCTGGCAATTGCAATCTTCTGCTTCACGTGCCTGCTGTCCGCGCAGCGGCTGCGCGCGGGCGTGAGCCTGGTCGCGACGGTGCTGACGACTGCGATTGCGGTGCGGCTCCTGAGTATCGCTACGGATGGCGTGGTGGCCCAAAGCGTCCGGTTGTTTATTCCCGAAGCAGCGATTCTCTTATTGGCGGCCAGCGGGCTTCGGCTGGAGACAGTTCGGTCGAAGCAGCCGCGCAGGGAGACTCTATGAACAGCGAATCGATTTTGTCCCCGTGGTTTCCTCCGCTGGCCCGGCCGGAGTGGCTGCCCGAGAGCGAGTGGCCGTTCCGCACCTTCCGCGTGGAAACCGGCGATTGCCGGCTCGCGGTGAGCGAGGCCGGCGAGGGACCGGCGCTGCTGCTGGTTCACGTCGGCACGTGGTCATTTATCTGGCGTGAGTTGGTGACGCGGCTCGCTGATCGGTTCCGGTGTATTTTTTTCGACGCACCGGGTACTGGGCAAACCGAAGGCCCCAAGGGCGAGGCGGTGAGCCTGGAGGGCGCGGCGGCGGCTGTGGCGGCGGTGATCGAGGCGCTCGACCTGACGGAGATCATCGTGGTGGCGCACGATTTGGGAGGCCCCTCCGCGCTGGCCACACTCACCATGACACCCGCCCGCATTCGCGGATTCGTGGGGATGAACACATTCGGCTGGCAGCCGGCCGGCGCAGGACTGCGTGGAATGCTGGCTCTGATGGGAAGCCGGATTGTTCGCGAAGTCGATGTTGCCACCGGCTTTATCCCCCGCATCACGGCAACGACATTCGGTGTCGGACGTCATATGAGCGAAGGCAGCCGGGGCATATTCCGGGCGGGTATGGACGCGCGCGGCAGGCGATCGTTTCACAACTACCTGCGCGACGCGCTGCATTGCGACGGCCTTTACGAGAAGGCCGGACGCGCGCTGAAAGGACCGCTGTCGCGGGTGCCCGCTCTCACGATTTTCGGCGAGCGAAATGACCCGTTCGGTTTTCAAAAGCGGTGGAAGGAACTGTTTTCAAATGCGCGCCAGGTGGTGGTAACGGAGGGGAATCACTTTCCAATGTGCGACGCTCCGGATTTCGTGGCCGAGGCGATCGAGGCCTGGTATCGGGAATGCGTAGTGTAGGGCAGATCGGAGATTGATTCACGGACCGGCGGAAGCTTGAGCGGCCGCTCCTTTACGGTCGCGGTGCCGTGTCCGGCAGAACCGCGACCGTAAAGGGCGGAGGATTCAAGTGAATTAAAAAGTGAACTTCAGGACGATGTCGCCGTTCCGCGGCTGGCCGAATTGGGTGCTGGTAGTGGCAAGATTGATGTAACCGAAACCGCCGCTCAAATATCCGTTGGGGAAGTGCGAGACCGGCGCGAAAGGATTGGTGACGTCGGGATTGTTTAAGTAAGTGCGATTGAAGATGTTGTTGAATTCAATGCGGAGTTGCACGTTGAACCGCTCGTGGAACGCCCAGGTGCGGCCCAGGTTCATGTTCTCCTGCGGATGCCGCTGATAGCGGAAGTCATCGTAGAACAGAGCGCTCTGACCGAATTGGCCGGCAGGAGGATTCTGCCAGGCCGCCGGATTCAGCACTAACGTGCTGCCCGGATTAAAGCAGTGGCAATTGAGGTCGACAGTGTAGGGATTGACACCCGCTACGCGGTTCATGGTCGTGCTCTCAAACAACTGGTTGGCGATGCTGGTGGTGGCCACGGGCGTGGGTATCGGAAGGCCGCTGCCGTAGATCAGCAGCGTCCCGATAGACCAGTCGCGAAAAATCCAGGATACCGGCTTCGCGATGGAGAGTCTGGGCGTGGTGTACTGTGCCGAGATCTGGAGAATGAACGGCTGATCCAGCGACGATATGCTCTTGGTCTGTGTCTGGGAGGTGAGCACGTCTGTCGGGATCTGGCCTCCGAGAGAGAGCGGGCTATTGGTGTCGACGCCTTCCTGGAGAGATTTCTCCCAGGTAAACGCGGCATTGACGAGCAGGTTGTGCGAGAGACGCTTGGTCAACTTGGCCTGCAGCGAATCGTACCAGGTCTTGCCGCGCGGATCGCCCTGCACCGGAATATAGCCGAACTGCGGGAACGGCCGGAGCGATTGGGCGACGGATTGAGTCAGCGGGAACCCGGCATAGGGAGCGGTGAAACCGCGCCCTTGCGCGGTCGAGGAACCGAGCGGCGAAGTGAGCAGTGTCTGGTCGGTCTGGCTGGCGAGATTTATACCGTGCGCAGCCAGAGTCGCGGGGCTGATGGCATTCAGATTTTCAAGACCGGGGGCCTGCCACCAGACGCCGCGGTTGCCGACGTACGAAGCCTCGAGCACCAGGTTGTTCGTGATCTCCTGCTGGATGCCGATGCTCCATTCGTTTTGGCGCGCGGGACGGCCCGCTTGCGGATCGTAGAAAGTGGCTCCGGCAGGAAGAGACAGCGCCACGGTTCCGGGTACTTGCGGATAGATGCCAGGATTAAAGTCGGGCCAGGTCGGAATCTGATTAGCCGGAATGCCGCTATCGAGCGCCATGGCAGGAAGACCCAGACCAGGCGAACTCACGCTGTTGGTGTTGGCAATTCCAGGCTGCACTACTCCCAGCGAAGTCACGGCCGTCTGATTATAAACAAGGCCCCAACCCGCGCGGATGACAGTCTTGGGCGTGACTTGATAAGCGAGGCCGAGGCGCGGCGCGAGCGCGTACGGATAATTGTTAGCGAAGCTGCAGTGACAGGTGGCTTCATAGATCCAGGCGCCCGGATGATTACCGGCGTTCGGGTTCGCCGTCGTGGGCGAGAAGTCGAGAGTACGGCCGTAGGTCTCGCGATAGTAGGTGCCGTAATCGTAACGAAAACCGTAATCGAGCGTCAGTTTCCGAGTCACCTTCCAGGAGTCCTGGAGAAAGACGCCCCACTGCTGTTTGCCGTTATGGTAATCAGCTGGCGCGGCAATATTGAACGCGTTGACCTGGCCGAGCAGGAAACTGGCGTACGCGAACCCCGGAGAGCCGCCGACGAAATTGGTTTGGGTCAGGTACGGCTCCATGGTCTGATTGGGAGAGAAGGTGTAGGAGCCGTTGGTGTTGGTGTACGGAACCTGCGGAACGCTCTCAAAGAAGACTTCCCCGCCGATTTTGAAAGTGTGGTTCCCTTTGACCCAGGTCAGGCTGCCAGTGCCCGTGGGCTTTTCCCAATAGCTGTGGCCCTGTCCCGGAGGCCCCATGTTGTACATGCCGCCCGCGCCGGTGCAAGTGCCGTGACCGACAGTTCCGCAAAAGCCGTTGAAGATCGGGGCATTGCGATTGACGGTCGCGCCGTTCAATCCGTATGTGGCGGCCGCGTTGAAGGTCAGCAGTGGAGCGTCATCGAAGAAATTGTTCTGCTGATAGCCGGCGCCGAGGTGCAACAGCAGGGTCGGCGACAGTGTGTTGTCGTAATTCAGGCGCTCCGAGTGCGAGTGAATAAATGTGCCGCGCGCCTGCGTAATGCTGTCGGGAAGGCCGTCGGAATTGCCGTAGATCGGCGAGTATTGCGAATCCGTGTGAGTCTGGGACCAATAGAAAGAGAGCTTCGAGCTGGCGTTGAAGTTATGGTCGATCTTCACCGCGGGAATGGTCGTGTGGCGCGTGCTGGGATACGTCGGCAGATAGTTATTGACGAGGCCCGGCCGGTTCGGAAGGGGAATCTGGTTCTGGATCTTCAGCGCCACAGGGCTCAGCAAATTGCCCGGAATGATGTTACCCGTAAAAAGATCTTCGACCGTTTGGCCGCTGGCGGGATCGACGCGCCGCGTCCTGGGGTCGTAAATGCCGTTCTGCGGAATCGGCCGGCCGAGCACGTCATTACCTAAGATTCTATTGCCGACCGCAGCCTCGGCTTCGCTGAAATTGCCGGACCGGTAGAGCGCGTCCGGCACTGTGTCGGGAATGTTGTTGATGTGCTGAGTCTCGCGGTACTGCTCGAAGTTGAAAAAGAAGAATGTCTTGTCGTGGCCGTTGTAGACGCGCGGAATCCAGACGGGGCCGCCGAGAGTAAAGCCGTAGTCGTTGCGGCGGGCAGGAGGACGGATCAGGTTGCCGTGCCCGTCGTCGGTGAAGGGAGTGCCCGCGTTCAGCACCTCATTCACGAAGTAGTCATAGGCGGTGCCATGGAGCAGGTTGGTGCCGGATTTCATGGTCACATTGAAATAGCCGCCGCCGGCGAATCCGAACTCGGGGGCGAAGTTGCTAGTCTGAATCGCGACTTCCTGAATGGAATCAACCGAGGGCTGCGTCTCGGCATTGGCGTACGGGATGCCGACGTTGGTCGCATCCATTCCCTCGACGTGATAGTTATACGAGTTAGTCGGCGCGCCGTTAATCTTGACCTGGGAATTGGGCACGTAGTAAGTCCCCGGGACCACATCCAGCACGTTATTCGGATTGCGAATGCCGGAACTGCCGGCTTGGGACGCGCCAATGGCGAGCATGGGCAAATTATCGAGGGCTTGTACCGTGACGTTGCTGGAGACGTCGCCAGTCTCCGTCTTCAGCATAGTGGCTTCGGCGGTAATGGTGACGGATTCCGTGGTGGCGCCGATTTCGAGCGTGACATTCACAGGTAGAACTTGCGCCGCCTGGATGGTTATGTTCTGGCGCACGAATTTCTTGAAACCCGGAGCCGTGACATCGAGCTCATATGGGCCGACTGGCAAGTTGGAAATCGTGTAGTTGCCCGTGTTCGTCGATTGAGCGTGGTAAACGCTGCCAGTGTCCGTATTTTTTGCATCGATTGACGCATCGGAAAGGATCGCGCCTGCCGGATCGCTGATTGTTCCGGTGATGGTGCCTCCCCCTCCCTGCGCGAACGCGGCGGAGACAAATAAGAGCAAACCGAGAAACGGAATGAAGCGCTTCATAGAACCTCTAAGATGAAGTGGCGCGACGGTTCTCCGCTGACTAGCGAAGGACGGCCGCTGATTTCTGCACTGTGTGACAACCCTGATAAACCAATTCCCATGTTCGGCGCCGGAAAATTACAGCCGGATCGAAACGTGAGCGAGAAGTTTTTTTAGTTTATCGCGGGATTGCGGGTTTGTCTGGCGTCACGAGAGGCGAGAAGTAAATACTCGCACCTCCAAACCCGGATACAGCGGGCATAAAGGTGAAACGCTTAACAAAGAGTATTGCTCCGTCAATGAATGTATATCACTTGGGTCGCGGCTCTATCGCTCACGAGTGTAAGCGAGCGGACGCGACGACGTTAGAAGCTCATGCGGTCTTTGGCGGCTTCGATTTTGCGGCCGTCGACACCGTAGATGGCGAGTAACTCGCCCCATTCCCGAAAGGTGCCATGACGCTGCCGATAGTCGACTACGGCTTTTGCTTCGTCGGGGCTCAGGCCCAGCCGGGCGGCGATGTCTTGTACCGTAGCTTTATTCACGTTCAGCTTCGAGGTATCGTCGACTTTCGGGAAATTGGTAGAGAGATATTTCAGGACCGTGTCGGTTTCCTCTTTGGTGATGGAGCGGGTGCGCGGGGCCATGCGGATCACGATGGCCTGCCACTCCTCATTGCTGTGACGGTATTTGGTGAAGTGGTCCGGGAGATGACAGGTGGTGCATTCGCGCAGAATGATCTGCTTGGCGGGGCCCTCGGGCATAACGGTTGCGGCTGCGTTCAAGGAGGCGGTGTCATCGGGACCGAAGTGCGCGGCGAGATAGGTAACGATGGTATCAAGCTGCTCTTTGGAAGCAGTCGCGCCTTTAGCGACCATGGACTCGACGGTGGACTGCCAGCCGGCGCGGGGCTTCTTCTGGCTGGTGGCCAAGTCCAGCGCGTGACACTCGCTGCAGACGCCCGTGAAGGCATCTTTGCCTGGGCCGTCGGGGAGATTTTGGCACGGTGCGGGCTGCGCCAGAAGCACGCCGGCGAAGAGAAAATACTTGATCATTGCAGCTGCGCGACACGCTTTGTCGCGGAGTTGTCCATCAGTTTTTTAATCAAGTCGGCGGTGCTCTGGTGGGCGCTGCCACCGGTGTTGGCGACTCCGCCAATACCGAGGGCAAGATCGAGCGGGGTACGGCCGGACTTATTCTTCACATCAAGTTTCGCGCCATGATCGGCGAGGAATTGGACAATCTGATCGGCGCCACGCTGGGCGGCGGCGTGCATAGGCGTATCCCCGCGATCATTGGCCGCATTAACGTCGGAACCTTTATCGAGACAGATACGGATCGCTTCCACAAATTCCGGCTCGGGACGCTCTTCACCACCCGCAAAACGCGCGCCTTGGCCGGTGGCGGCGGCGAGCAATGGCGTGGTGTGGTCATCGGATGGTTTCATTGGATTGGCGCCTTTTTCCAACAGGAGGCGCATGACTGCGACATCGGCGGAACGCGCCGCCCGATAGAACGGCGTGGCGCCCTTGGGCACCGTGATGGCGCCCTGGGCCATGCGGCCCGGCAGCTTCGTATTTAGAACTGCATCTGGATCAGCGCCGTGCTCGAGCAAGAATTTGATAAACGCCAACTCGTCAAGTTTATCGGTCACCGGCTTGCGCGGGCGGTTCCCGAAATAATCCAGATTACGCATCTCGACGGCGAGATAAAGCGCGCCATCGAGATTGGCTTTCCTTTCGGCCAGCAATGCGGCGAGATCGTAGTGATCGTTGTAAATCGCTTCGAGCACAGGCGTGAATTTATATTCCGGCTCGGGCAGGTTGACATCGGCACCGGCGTCCACCAAGACTTGTGCGGCTTCGACGGCGCCTTGGCGCGCGGCGAATAATAGCGGGGTGAAACCGCCGCGGAAATAGATGGCCTGCGTGCCGCCGGAAGCGACCTTGCGAAAATTGAAATCGTAGAAGGTGGATTTGGCGTTGACCTCCGCGCCGGCGGCGATCAGGAGCTTGGCGACATCCGCGTGATTTTCGGCGACGGCCCACATTAAGGCGGTCTCGCCGCGGTAGGCCTCTTTGGCGTTGACATTCGCGCCGGCCGCCAGCAAAGCCTTCACGCCAGAGATCGTTCCGGTGCGCGAAGCAGTCATGAGCGGCGTTTCACCTTCACCTATCGGAGCATTGGGGTCGGCGCCCGCCTTCAATAACAACTCGATCATCTCACCGTTCCCGAGGTTGCATGCTTCCGCTAGGGCGGTGACCTGATAGCGATTAGCGGCCTTGGCATTGGCGCCGGCGGCCAGCAGTGATTTCACCAATTCGACATGATTCTGATGCGCGGCATAGATCAGAGCGGTGGTCCCGTCAACGTCGGAGGTGTTAACGTCCACGCGCTGCTTGAGTAACGAGTTCACGGCGGCAGCGTCCTGATTTTTGGCGGCATCAACCAAACGCTGATCCCCGGCGAAAGCGCTTACGGCGATCCACAGTAATAACGCGCAAAAAGGCGTAATCCGCATGATTACCTCCTACAGTTCGACGCGGCCGGAGCTGTCGCCCAGGTGATCGGTGGGAACACCGGCCTTATCGAGCAGGCCGACCAGAACGTTTGCAAACGGTGTCATCAGGGGCGCCTTGACGTGGCGATTGCCCTTCAGCCGGCCCGCTGCGCCGCCAACGATCACAGCCGGCAGGATATCGTGGCTGTGCACGTTGCCGTTGCTCATGCCGCTGCCATAAAGAATCATCGAGTGGTCGAGAATGTTGCCGTCGCCATCGGGCGTGTTGCGCAGCTTCTCGAGGAAGCCCGCGAACAGCGAGATGTGGTAGGTATTGATCTTCGCGTGCTTCTCGATCTGCTCGGGCACGTTCTGGTGATGCGAAACAGGATGGTGTCCCTCGGCAACTCCGATTTGCGGGTAAGTGCGGGTGCTCAGCTCGCGAGCCATCATAAAGCTAGTGACGCGCGTGATATCTCCCTGGAAGGCGAGCGCCCACAAGTCAAACATCAATTTCGCGTGCTCTTCGAATGAATCTGGGATGCCGACAGGCGTGTCGGGGGCTGCGAGATCAGACTCGCGATTCTTTTTTTCGGCCTGGGAAATGCGGCGCTCGATTTCACGGACGTTGTCAAGATAATCGGTAAGCCGCGCGCGGTCGCGCGGGTCGAGGCCGCGGGACAGATCCTTGGCGCTGGCGGTGACACCGTCAAGCAGGCTGAGATTGTCTTTCAGGCGCGCCACACGCTCTTCGGCAGTATTTCCATCGCCGCCGAACAGGCGCTCAAAAACTACGCGCGGGTTCAGCTCCATCGGGTTCGGCGTGGTCGGATTGCGCCACGAGATGGTGTTCATGTAGGCGCACGCGTAATCGCCGCCGCAGCTGCCGAGTTCGGCGGAATGATCTTCCGTGGCAAGTTCCAGCGAGGGATACGTGGTGTCCTGGCCGATCTTCGCGGCGATCAACTGGTCGACCGTGGTGCCCGATCGGATTTCCGTGCCGTGCGCGGGCTTGACGCCGTTCAGCCACATTGAATTACTGATGGCGTGGCCATTCTCGGCGTTGATCGCGCATCCGGTGACCACGGTGACGCGATCGCGGAAAGGCTCGAGTGGTTTCAGAATGCGGGAAAACTTGAAATCGGCGCCATCGCCGATCGGAGTCCACTGCGGCAGGATCGAGCCGTGCGGCACATAGATGAATCCGGCACGGAGCGTGCCTTTGGGCGTGCGCGACTGGGCCGGCACCATGGAGTCGAGGAACGGCAGCGCGACCGCCGCGCCGGCGCCGCGGAGGAGCGTGCGGCGTGAAAGATGATTCTTGGTGAGGAACGTCATTGGTCGACTCCTTCCGCTCCCTTACGGTTGCGTGTCTCCTACCCTCGCCAGCGCGGGCGTGGGCTCTGGCTGCGATTTCACTTTCATCTGGAAGGGCGGGCTCTTTACGATGCCCAGCACCAGTTCCGAGAACCGGTAATTCTTGTTGCCGGCCTCGCGCGCGACGGTGCGCACCACCGGCATGTCGTAATATTCCAGGCCGCGGCCCAGACCGTAGGTGAGCATCATTTCGGTCATGGTGCGCACGAACTGCTCGGGATGCGCTGCCAATGCGGAGATTACAGTGGCCGGCCCATCGACTTTGGTGCCGTCGGGAAGCGCGCCCGACGCATCGATCGCAGCGCCGCCATCCCGCGTCCGCCAATGGCCGATGGCATCGAAATTTTCCAGCGAGAAGCCGACCGGATCCATCACGCTGTGACACCCGGAGCAGGCGGGGTTGGTGCGGTGCTGGACCATGCGCTCGCGCATAGTGCCGGTGGCCTGCTCGTTGAATGGCGGCACATTGGGCGGCGGCGGAGGCGGCGGCGTGCCGAGAATATTGGTGAGTATCCACTTGCCGCGCAGCACTGGCGATGTGCGGTTGGCGTAAGAAGAAACCGTGAGCACGCTGCCTTGGCCCAGTAAGCCACGGCGGGCCGGGTTGGTCAGCGTCACGCGACGGAACTGGTTGCCGTACACGTTAGGGATCCCGTAATGCTTCGCGAGACGCTCATTGACGAACGTGTAATTGGCGGTCAGCAGATCGACTACGCTGCGGTCTTCACGGATGATGCTGCCGGCGAACAGCTCGGTCTCGCGGAGGAATGCCTGGCGCAGGTTGTCGTCGAAGTCGGGGAACACCTGCTGGTCGGGGACCGTGGCTTTGAGATTGCGCAGATAGAGCCACTGGCCAAAGAAATTGTCAATCAAAGCTTCCGACCGGCGGTCGGCGAGCATGCGGCGCACCTGTTGCTCGAGCACGACGGGATCCTTCAGCTTCCCGCGTGCCGCCACGTTCAGCAACTCGTCATCGGGAACGCTGCTCCATAGAAAGAAGGACAGACGCGAGGCGAGTTCGAGATCGCTGATACGGTATGGAGAACCGGGCGCCGTCTTGGCGGGATCGGTTTCGGCACGGAATAGAAACTGGGGGCTCACCAGGATGAACGCGAGCGCGCTCTCGATTCCCGAATCGAAGCTGCCCCCGTTGTTCTGGCCGCGCTGGTAATAGCCTAGAAGGCGCTCCATCTCCGGCTCAGCGAGCGGCCGGCGGTAAGCGCGGCGGGCGATAGAGGACAGAATCTGGCGGGCGCAGGGCACCGCATCGCCACCGGACGCCGGATGGCAAGTGAAGATGCGGCGGCGGCTAGGCGTGTCTCCAGGGCCAGTCTGCTTGTACGGACCGGATACCGAAACCCAGTCAATCTCCGCAATGCCCGAAGTATTGATCGGATCTACTTTCTCACGCTGATACGGCTGCAGAATCTCGACCGTCGGACCGGATGATTGCTGCAGGAAGGTAAACCCGACATTGTGCGGGCCGGCGCTGATGGGGATCTGCAATTCGACGCGCTTGGCAAGTTGCTCGGCCGATGCCGTGGGATTGGTATTGCCAAAATCGGCGTCCTGCTGGCCGCCGATGGTGACTAGCTTGACGCGCGCGCCGTCCAGCGTAACCTCCACCTGGCTCGGCAACTCCAGCCCGCGCACCGTGTTTACAGTATTGCCCCAGAAGCGAACCTTGAACCGATACTCGGCATCGAGCGGGAAATCGTACTTCACGAGAATGCCGCCGCGGGTGCCCAGCGGCAGACCTTCGATGTGGCGGTCCTGAGAGAGATCGGGACGGTTCCGGAATGTGTAGGTGGTCGGCGGCGTTTTGGTGTCGCCGACCGCGAGTCCGCTGATCTTCCAGGCGGCCGTGACGTACCGCTCCATCAGCATGGGCGAAACACTCAGCGAATCGGCAATGTTGTCGAAGCCGAAATTGGCGTCGTCGGCAGGAAGCAGGGAAGAGACGTCCACGTCCAGCGCGAGGAGGTCGCGAACGGCGTTGCCGTACTCGGCGCGATTCAGGCGGTGCAGGCTGACGCGGCCGGGATTCACCTTGGCGAAGTACGCCTGGTCGAGCTGCTTTTCGAGCGAGGTAATAAAAATGTCGAGCGCGGCACGATCGGGCCGCGGCATGCCGACAGGCGGCATCATGCCGCCGCGAATCTTCTCGATGACTTTTTCCCAGGTCTCCGCGCCCGCGGGGATGTCATTCACATCCAGCTTGTCGAGCATCAGGCCGGCTGTCTTGGTCTTCTGGTTATGGCAAGTGACGCAGTACTGGTCGAGGAGCGCTCGTTGTTCAAGCGCCAGCGGCGCCGCAGAGAGGCTCACCACCCCGAGCAGGAAGAAACCCAAGCTCTTGATTTTGCGCGTAGAACCCGACAGACAAACTCCTCCAGCAGGCTGAATTATATGTCCTCGGAATTGCAGTGTCAAGACTCGTTAGGGCTGTAATTGACTGATTCCTAGCGATTTACTGGAGTTTTGGCGAGCAATAAAGAAGGCGAAAGAGAAGCCTCTTCACATGCGTAAGAGCCACCGGCTTGCGGTAATGCAATTGCACCTTCCAGCGGCGAACAAAAACATGCAGCTCCGCGTAATGATTCTTACATTTCTGCTTCTTCCTTTTTATGGCGTTGGCGCCGCGGAGGTTGACGCGCTGGCGATCTCGAAAAACATTCAAAACCGGCACTTTCCGCATTACACGCTGCTCGATCCTATTTTCGATAGTGCCACCGGCGACCAGATCGTGAGCTATACGCGGTGCGGAGACTCGGCACTGTGGACGGGATTCGACCTCGCCGCTGAGTCGTTTCGATACAAGGTGACACAGTCGCCGGACGCGCTGGCGGCCGCGCAACGGGCGCTGGCCGGGATTCAATCGCTGATCGATGTGACCGGCAACAACGTGCTGGCGCGGTGTTTGCTTCCGGAGCCCTCGCCATACGCCATCGCAATTCAGAACGAGGAGGCCGGCAACGGGATCTACCGCAGCGGCCCGGGGAACTTCTGGGTGGGCAATACCTCACGAGACCAATACTCGGGTGTGTTGTTCGGTTTGGGTGTCGCGTACGATCTGATGAATGACCCGGCCATGCGAACGACCATTGCGGCACAGGTGACACGGCTGGTGCAGTTCCTGAAAGACCACGGGTGGAGCATAGTCCTGCCGGACGGCACGACGACGACCACATTCCTCGACCGCCCCGACGAGCAGCTTGCCTTCCTCCAACTGGCGCGGCACGTGAACCCCAATCAATTCTCGACGGCATACGACATCGCGCGATTTACTCTATCGCCGCTGGCGATCCTGCCGATTTCCTTTGACGTGTTGAGCAATGGCTCCTATTTCAAGTTCAATCTCGACACCGTCAACCTGTATACGCTCATTCACCTGGAGAGCAGTTCGTTCGGAGAGGTTTACGGGAAGGCGTATGACATCCTGCGCAACCACACCGATGACCAAGGCAACGCTTTTTTCAATATGATCGATTTCGCAGTAAATGGCCGGAACACGACCCGCGACACGGAGACACAACTTCTCCTCACGCAATGGCTGCAGCGGCCGCGGCGAGACTTGAACGTCAACAACACGGGCAAATACGCGACCTGCGGAGACGCAACCCAGGCTTGCCAGCCGATTCCTGTGCCGGACCGGCCAACCACGGATTTCCTGTGGCAGCGAAGCCCATATCAGCTTGCGAATGCCGGCGGCAGCAACATCATCGAAGGGGCGGGCGTCGATTACATCCTGCCGTATTGGATGGCGCGGTATTACGGCGTGATCGCGGCGGACAATCTGCGGGAAGGCTCGGCTGCGAGTTACGCGCCCACACTCGCCTCCGACAGCATCGCGAGCGTGATGGGGCTGACTCTGCCGGCGAGCGACGGCATCACGGTAACAGTGAGAGATAGCGCCGCGGCGGCATGGCCCGCGACTATCTTTTTCGCTTCAACAAACCAGGTGAATTTTCTATTGCCGGGCGGCGCGGCGCCGGGTACCGCGTCTATCACAATTCAACTGCCGGGCTCTTCCGATACAGTCCTCTCGGCGGAAGTGCGCGCGGTTGCGCCGGGGCTGTTCACCGCGGATGCGAGCGGACAAGGCGCGGCGGCAGCGACAGTGAGCGGCGTGCCCGTGTTCTCATGTGGTGGAAGCGGGTGCGCCACCGTGCCGATCAACGTGAGTGGCGGCGCGGTTTCTCTATCCCTGTATGGAACCGGTATCCGGCATCGTTCGTCGCTTGCGAATGTGACCTGCACCTTCGCGGGCGTAAGTCTGCCGGTGCTGTACGCGGGAGCGCAGGGCGCCTATCCCGGCCTGGATCAGGTCAACGTGCAGATTCCTGGCTCTCTCCGCGGAATGGGCGAGGCCGACCTGGTTCTGACGGTCGACGGTCAGGCCGCGAACACCGTGCGCATCAACATCCGGTAACGCCGCGACGTTTCGAGCAACTGGCGGGACAAGTGCGAGAGAATAGCCTCAGGCCAGATGAGCGTTCGTAGGATCGCCGCGTGCTTGGGAATCAGCATTTCGCTGTGGGCCCTCCACCTGCCGTTCCGCGAATTTCCCGGCGTCGAATATCGCGTGGGCGATGTGCCCCTGCCGGCGGACTACCAGGAGAAGACGGAATGGGTCTTCGCGCGTTTGATGTACCCGGCTTCGCGCTACACCCGCGGCGGTTTTTACCGGTTCGGGAGCGGTGGGGATTGGGCACAGGGATTCTCCATCTGGACCCAGGATTATCCGCGCGCCGATCGTCACTTTGCTCCGGCGCTGCGCCGTCTCACTCGAATTCACGTCCGTTCCGTCGAGCAACCGGTCAATCTCGATGAAGGCGATGTGTATGATTGGCCTTGGCTGTATGCGGTGCAGACCGGCAGCTGGAATCTGACCGACAGCCAGGCCGCCTCTTTACGCGAGTTCCTGATGCGAGGCGGGTTTCTGATGTGCGACGACTTTTGGGGCGACCAGGAATGGGCGGTGTTTATGGACAGCATGCGGCGCGTGCTGCCGGGAAGGCCCGTTGTCGATCTGCCGGATACCGACCAGGTCTTTCACACGGTCTACGATCTCAATGACCGCTATCAAGTGGCCAGCCGTGGTTCGGTGAACCGCGGACGCACGGACAAATGCTTTCCATGCCCGGCGCGTTGGCGCGGCATTTACGACGACAAAGGCCGTGTGATCGTGGCGATGACTTTTCAGTCGGACGTCGGGGATTCCTGGGAATGGGCCGACGATCCGACCTATCCGGAGAAGTTCGCCGCCCTCGGCATTCGCATCGGCGTCAATTACGTCGTCTATTCGATGACGCACTGAAACTAAATCAGTCAAATACAGCGGCAACGCTCCGCAGTTTCCGTTGTACGGCAGGCGTGTTAACGAATGATAACTGGTAAGCCTCCCGACCTCCCACTTAAGCTGGGCAGGTCGACACCACGATGAGCCCGGCCATCTCAACTCGAAGCGAATCGCTGTGGCGTACGCTGGCTCTCCCTTTCGTCCTGCTTTGCGGAATCTGGTACGTGCGCGAGAATGTGCTCACGCAAATCCCTGACGCGGGCCGGAGCGATTTCGCCGGTTACTACAACGCGTCGCGCAATGTCCTCCATGGACAGTCGCCCTATCTGGTTGACGTCTATATCTATCCGCCCGCTCTCTCTTTTCTGTTAGCTCCCATCGCGCCGCTTGATTACGTAACGGCTCGACGGATCTGGTTCGTGCTTTCGCACCTTTGTCTGCTGTTGTCCGCCTGGCTGCTATGGCAATATTTCGAACGGGACGTGGGGGCCGGATGTCTGATCGCTCTGGTGTGGGCCGGAGGAGGCGCGGCCGCCGAGGACCTGGGACTCGGGCAAATGGGCCCGGTCCTGACTCTGTTGCTGACGTGCTTCTACATGCAGCAGGGCGTGAGACAGGGTGCTTCGGCCGGCTTGGGTTTCGCGCTCAAGCTGATACCCGGGCTGCTTGGAGTTGTGTTGTTGCTGAGGCGAGACTGGCGCGCGGTTACGGCCATGGTGCTCGTCGCCGCGGTCTTCCTGGGGCTGCCCTGGATAGTCGTTGCATGGGGCATGAGCGGCCCACACGCGCCGCAAGAACGGGTCGTTAACGGCACGCCTAACATACTTAGCTGGTCGGTGCCGTCTTTAACTTTGCGCGCGCTCACATGGCCTCGGCAGGGCGAGGCCTTGCCGCATAATTGGATTGACAGTCACGACTGGCGCACGCTGGTGCCATCGGCGCGACATCGGTGGATCGCACTCGCGGCTGGGATTCTTACAGCCGTCACAGGTATTCTGGCCCTTGGAGTCCGGGCAGGGTGGAGACTCTCCGTTGCAGACGTCCCCTTGGCCAGCGCCGCGCTCGTAAGCCTGAGCCTGGTGGTATTGCCGATTTCCTGGTCGTACTATCAGGTATTGCAATATCCCGGCCTCGCGCTCCTGCTCGGTTGCGCCGCACGTCTGCGCCAATGGAAGCTCTTAGCGGCAACCTTGATGTGCGCGGCCTGCCTGTACCGGCTGCCCGTCGCCGTGCTCTGGGCTTTCTTCAATCGCCACCATGGTTTCACCGCTTCGGCATCCGTGATGTTCTTCTGGACCTCGATCGCATGCTCGGCCTCCCTCCTGCTCTTCGGATTGTTTCTGTATGAGCTCACCGCTTGGCGTAGGCAGAACCTTAAAGACGAGTAATTTGCCGAATTGCTGCTGCCGGCAGTCCCTCTGCCGCAGTGTGGTTGGTTCTTATACTTCACCAAGGTACAGCGCGGATCATAACTGAGGACAACAGCGGTTTAGTCACTAACGCGGTCTATTCTACGTCTCCTTTTATCGTGATAATGATTTTCGAACGCGGCGCTAAACCGGTGAATGCAGACGCGCTTGCGGGTGCCCCGCGCACGCTTCACAAGCCAGCGGCCCCGCCACGAAGGACCCGACGGCATGAGGATTACGATCGTCACCACCACCATCAACATCCCGGTGGCGCTGCTGCAATATGTCAAAAATGCACGCAGTTATGGGCACAGGGATCTGGACCTCATCGTCATTGGTGATCGCAAAAGCCCGGCTGAAACCGCCGATTTCTGCAACAAAATCTCCGCTTATTACCCCTGCTCTTATTCGGACATCGAAGCCCAGCGGGAATACATGGCCCGCTTTCCGGAGTTGTGGAAGCATATTCGTTTCGACTGCATCCAGCGCCGGAATATCGGCATGCTGATGGCCTGGGAGCGCGGCGCGCAAATCATCATCACGGTCGATGACGACAATTTCGTGATGCCGCAGGACTATATTGGACTGCATAGCTGTGCCGGAAGCATACGGGAACTGACGGCTTACGCCTCCACGTCGGGCTGGTTCGATGTGTGTTCGTTTCTCCAGGTGGACGAAAGCGTGCGCTTCTACCATCGGGGCTATCCCCAAAAGAACCGTTGGACGGAACCCCAGCACTTCGTAACCACCTATCGCAGCGCTCGCAGAATCGCCGTGAACGCGGGCTTCTGGCTGGATGATCCCGATATTGACGCGCTCACCCGCATGGACCGGCAGCCCGTGGTGCGCGGATTGAAGACACCGTGGAAAGGGAACTTTGCGCTCCAGCCGGGCACATGGTCGCCGTTCAATTCGCAGAACACTGCCTTGATGCGCGATGTCGTACCGGCGTATTTCCTGAGCCCTTATGTAGGGCGTTACGACGACATTTGGGCGGCGTATATCGTTAATCGGATCGCCGAACATCTCGGTGACGTGATCTCGTTCGGCACGCCGCTGGTTCGACAACAACGCAACCCTCACAACCTGTGGACTGACTTGGATGCTGAGCGCAATGGCATGATTATGACTGACGATTTCTGCGAGGCGCTGCGCTCCATCACATTGCGGCACTCCAGCTATCACGAGTGCATGGGAGAGATCGCGTTCAGTCTACCCATGGCCTGGCGGGAAGATCCGGCATGGAATGGCCCCCAAAAAGAATGCCGTTTGCAGTTGATTGCAGGCTTGCAACTGTGGCACAAGGCGTTTGCAAAGCTCGGCGCGGAGAGCGGGAAAACCCATGCCCTCCCGAAGAGGACCGAGGAGTGCGTCATATGAAGAACGAGTTGGTGGTGGTGACGGGAGCAGGCGGTTTTATTGGCGGTGCGTTGGTTGCCGAGTTCCGCCGCCAGGGCAGGCGCATCCGAGCCGTCGACATTAAGCCGCTGAAGGAATGGTATCAGGCCTTTTCCGACGTTGAAAACCTCGAGCTCGATCTGAACCAGATTGAGAACTGTAAGTGGGCAGCGCGGGACGCCTACGAAATTTACAACCTCGCGGCAAACATGGGTGGGATGGGTTTCATCGAGAACAATAAAGCGCTCTGCATGCTCTCGGTCCTCATCAATACCCATATGCTCCAGGCCGCTAAAGAGTTCCAGGTCGGGCGATATTTCTACTCCTCTTCCGCCTGCGTCTACAACGCCGACAAGCAGCAGGACGCCGCTAATCCGGGCCTTAAAGAAGAGGACGCCTATCCCGCCATGGCGGAGGACGGCTACGGCTGGGAGAAACTGTTCAGCGAACGGATGTGCCGCCACTTTCGCGAAGACTATGGCATCCGGACGCGGGTGGCGCGCTTTCACAATGTCTACGGTCCATACGGAACCTGGGATGGCGGCCGCGAGAAGGCGCCGGCAGCCATCTGCCGCAAGGTGATCGAGGCCAAGCTCAGCGGTGAACATGAAATCACCATCTGGGGCGATGGGACACGGACGCGCAGCTTCATGTACATCGATGACTGCGTGAAAGGCATTCAGTTGATCATGAACTCGGACATTCTCGAACCGATCAATCTCGGGTCCTCCGAGATGGTGTCGGTTAATCAACTGGTCAGTATCGTGGAGGACATTGCCGGCATCCGGCTGAACCGGCGCTATGATCTGGACGCGCCCAAAGGGGTCATGGGACGCAATAGCGATAACACCCGGATCCAGCGGTATCTCCACTGGGAGCCGGGTATTCCGTTGCGGACCGGTATGGAAAAAACGTACGCGTGGATCTACGACCAGATTCTGGCGAGTGAACACGCCAAGCCGGCCGAGGCGGTGCGGCGATGAAAATCAGCGCGGTGATGACAGTCTATTCCGAGACTGACCTGCTTTTGCAATCGGTGGAGCGGATTCGGGAACAGCTGAAGCCCTGGGACCACGAGATACTCATCGTCGTCCACCCGAAATCGGACGCATCGTGCATGGCTCTGTGCGCGAAGCTCGGAGAAGATCCCGACGTGCGAATTGTCGTCCAGGGGCCGCGCAGCGGGATTGGCTGGGCTTATCGCGAAGCCATTCCACTCGCCACTGGCGATTACACGCTGATCCTGTCGAGCGATCTGGAAACCAACCCGGATGATGCCGGCAGATTGGTTCGTAAAGCCGAGGAGACTGGAGCGGATATCGTGTGCGCAAGCCGCTGGCTGCGCGGCGGCGGTTTCTCCGGCTACGATCCGCTCAAGCTCGTGCTCAACTACGGCTTCAATCTGATCTTCCGCATGCTGTATCGCACGTCGATTCACGACATCACTTTCGGCTATAAGCTGATCCGGACCGAAGTGCTGCGGGAGGTGAACTGGGAGTACGGCACGCATGAATTCTGCGCGGAACTGCTGTTGAAACCACTGCGGCTGGGCTATCGGGCAGCCGAGATTCCCACGCGCTGGGTCAAGCGGCCGGAAGGCGATTCAAAAATGACGTTTCTACGTAATTTTCGGTTCGTCTCCGCAGCGTGGAAGATCTTCACCGAACCCAGGAGTGCCATGACGCGCCCTGCCTTGCGGCGCGCATAGAAGATACCATGACCGTCCCGGGTCTTCTTTCGCAAGGACCTCCCGAGAAACGAGCGCTTGCGGGTCCGCCGCGGAGCGCGATGCTGGACAAGCTAGTGGAGATGCTCGCTTGCGATTCCAGCAAAGCTCACCGCATTGCTTTGGGGCTCGTGCTGATTCTGTCTCTGGAACTCTCGGCGGCAATCGTTAAGACTGGCTGCCCACCTCTTAATTCGATGGTGTGGGATATGTCCACCCTTCTTGACGGCGGCTACCGCGTCTTACAGGGCCAAAAACCGCACGTGGATTTCTATTCTCCACTCGGACTGCTCACTCTTGCTTTGGTCGCCATGGGCATGAAAGTCGGTTCCGCGACCGCGTCGGCCATCGCATACACACATGCAATCCTGCTTCCTGTGTTCGCGGTCTGGGCCTGCATCATGCTGCGAGCTCGAGCACCGGCTTTCTTCGCGGGATTTCTAGCGCTGTGGATCGGAGTGCTGGCGGTGACGCCGCGCAGTCTGGGATGGCCTCCTCCCCTGGTCAGCTATTCGATGCAATATAACCGCTGGGGTTGGGCTCTGCTGATCATTGCATCGATCGAGTTATTTATTCCCCGGCGCGACGGCAAAGAGCGTGCCGCCGCGGGCATTTCGACGGGCATCATCACCGGCCTGCTCCTATTCTTGAAAATCAACTATTTCGCCGTAATGGTCATGGCAGTCGCGATCCGGCTCGCTTGGCGCGGCATCGACTGGAAATGGCTCGCCTGGGTGGCGATTGCATGGGCCGGCATCACCGGCGCGGGCTTTTGGTATCTGGACTTCAACATCGCCGCCTTTGTAGGCGATCTGCGGCTACTGGCTTCGGTCCAGACGCTATCGGACCGGATCACAAACTTATTACAACTGGTTTTAGCGAATGCGTTCGAGTTGTGGCTTCTGGGCTCTTCGATGCTGATCGCCGGCATTTGGCTGTTTCCCCGAAGCAGTTCGTGGAAAGCACGAGCCCGATGGCTTGCCGTTCCGGTCACCCTTGCCGTCCTGGGGATCATTACCTGCTGCGCAAATTTTCAAAAGTTTGAGATCCCGCTGATCTCCTTAGCAATCGTTACCGTCGCCGAGGAACTCCGCCGCGGTCTGACCCACGATCATGCCGCCCCGCCCCTGGCATATCTGGCCGTATGCTTAGTGGCAGTCGGCGTAATCGGTCAGAGTCTTTATCAGGATCTGGGAACGCTCGCCGCCGGAAATAGCGGCCTTTCCGAACTGGAAGTCCAGCAGCACTGGCCCACGTTTGACGCTTCGCCGCTTCACGATTTGCGAGCGAGTCCACCGGTGTTGCGGGCCCTGTCTCCGGATTCCGTCCGCGTCGCTTTGCGTGCACAAGCCGTTATCTGGCGTGAGGGAGAGGGAGAGGCGTATCCGTACGTCTTGTGGTTCAATGATGGCGTCCATCTGCTGCGAACGCGCGTTGACGCACGATCGCACGTACTGGTCATGGACCTGTCGAATCCCTTCTCGTTTGCTCTGGGGCTAACACCTCCCCGGGGAGACGCGTTGTTCTGGCATTATGGCCGTGACTTCAACGCGGAACACTTTCCGCCGGCTGAAAGAGTCTTCCGCGAAGTGACGCATGTGATGGTGCCCAAGGCGCCGGTCCACGGGTCTGCGACCTACCTCCTCCAGAAAAT
The DNA here is from genome assembly GCA_964554945.1 of uncultured Solibacteraceae bacterium. Lineage (GTDB taxonomy): Bacteria > Acidobacteriota > Terriglobia > Bryobacterales > Bryobacteraceae > PSRJ01. The sequence goes on from CAZKQQ010000016.1 coordinate 40,386, forward strand.
CTACGCGTCTACGCTTTCCGAGCAGTTCCGGCGGGCCGCGGAGAGCGATCTGTGGATCCTATACGAGCGCAAAGGTCCCATTAACTGAAGCTATGACGGAATCGATAATCTTATTCAGGTTGTCCACCCGGTACTGCGTAGGTATCCTGAAGCAACCAGAGCCGAGCCCATTTAGCGGCGATTCCACGGTTTCATGATGCCTTCAAAGATCTCAATAGCGGAGCTCTTGTCTTCCTACCCTCGCTCCCGGCCTTCGTTGAGCGTAGCGCATCAAAGTATTTATCTGGATCACTATCAAGAAAACCGTGAAGGCCAAAGCGTTCTGACTCGATGGAAGAATAAAGCCGAAGGCTGGATGCACCGCCGCATTGCCGCGCGCCAGCATGGTAACGAAGTGTTGGAAATTGGGGCCGGAACGCTGAATCACGTGGAATATGAGCCGCCCCATCTGACTTACGATGCGATAGAGCCGTTCCGGGAGCTCTGGCAGACGCAACCACGGCGAGCACGGCTGCGAAACATCTACGACCAATTGGACGATCTGCCCAAAGAAGCCCGGTACGATCGAATTATTTCTGTCGCAGTGCTGGAGCATCTCACGGAACTGCCGCGCATGATAGCCGCCGCGGCATTACGTCTGCGGCAAGGGGGCCGTTTTCAAGCGGGTATTCCATCCGAGGGTGGACTGTTGTGGGGTCTGGCCTGGCGTTTCACGACGGGCGTGAAATTTCGGCTTGATACTCGTCTTTCTTATGCCCAGATCATGCGGCACGAACACGTGAATGAGGCTCCCGAAATCATGTCCCTGGTGCACTGGCTATTTAACCGCGTGGAGACGGAGCGGTTTCCGCTCTCGGGACATCATGCCAGCTTCTACACCGTATTCGAAGCATGGGAGCCGCGTCTGCCGCGTTGTGATGAACTACTGGAAAGGCATGGCTGATATGCCTTCCCTCCTGGCGATTGTCCCGATCTTCAATGAGAGCGATGGGCTGGAAGAGTTCAACACTTCCTTGCGTTCTCAAGCTGAACATCTGCCTCCCGGCTGGACCCTCGATGTGCTCTATATAGACGACGGATCCACGGATCGCACTGCGGATATTCTGGCCGATCTTTGCGAGCGAGATCCCGAGACCCAATACATTTCGTTGAGCCGCAATTTTGGCCATCAGGCTGCATTGTGGGCGGGACTCGAGGCAGCCGATGCCGACGCTGTGGTTGTGATGGACGGTGACGGGCAACACCCGGTGACGTTGATCCCGCGAATGCTCCATTTGCATGCGAATGGCGTGGACATCGTACGAACGGTTCGGATCGACGGCGTGGAAGCGGGTGCGGCCTGGAAACGCTGGCTCAGCGCACGTTTCCACGATCTCTGGGCCGCTCTGAGCCAGACGGCCGTCCCACATAATACGACGGAATTCGCGCTTTTCGGACGTCACGTACTCGAGGCGCTTCAGCGACACCAAGAGGTACACCGTTACCTGAGGGGCCTGCTTACGCTGGTGGGCTTTACCAGCGCGGTTCTGCCAGTTTCAATGAATCCGAGAAAGCACGGTCAGTCTAAATATTCGCTGAGACAGCAAATACGGCTAGCGTCAGACGGCATCTTCTCGTTTTCGACTGCGCCTCTGCGGCTTGGATTGGTGTTGGGCGGTATCTTTCTGGTGATTGCCGCGGCTGAACTGTCCGCGGTCGTCTGGCGGCTTTTGCAACAAGCGGTCTTCCCCTCCGGCTGGACTTCGCTCATGGTCATCACGACGCTTGGGTTCGGTTCCACGATGGTGCTGCTCGGCCTCCTCGGCGTCTACATTGGCAAGATCTTTGAGCAGGTGAAGAACAGGCCGGTTTACATTCTGCGGCACAATCATCATGGGAAACGCCGCCGCACACCCGCCTCCTCCGTGATTTTGGAGCATACCAGAAAAACTACCCAGATCTCCCGAATATGAAGCGGCTTGGCACAGCCGTCCGCTCGCCGTTGAGCGCCACCCTGGGTACATGTATTCTGCTGTTCCTTATACTCGAGGTTCGCTTTCCTTACTACTTCCTGCAGGACGACAGCCTCGAGTACTATTTGCCGGTTTACCTTCACAACTATCGAAGTTTGATGGCTGGCGAACTGCCGCTTTATAACTGGCACACCTTCGGAGGCGTTCCCCACGCCTCGATGGGGCAGCCCGCGGTCTTTTATCTGCCGGTTTACCTGGCAGTCGGATTGAGTAAGTTGATCTGGGGCCATCCGTTTGGGGCAATGGACATCTTGGGCCTCTTCAATGCCTTGCTTGCTGTTGCCGGAGGTTATTTCCTGTTCCGCTATTTACGATGCACGCCCACGGCCGCCTCTCTGGGTGGGTTGATGGCTTTATCTGGCTTTTTCCTCTGGTTCGGAAGAATGTGGTTCAGTGCCACGATGCTATGCGCATGGTTTCCGTGGATGGTTTGGGCAGGTCTCCGCTACATGGCCAATCCGCGGGCCTCGCGTGCGAGTTGGGTCATATTCTTTCGGCTTTGCCTGCTGTATGCGGGCCATTCTCAGTTCTTCGTCCTCGGAATGATTTTCGAACATCTCTTCACCTGTCTTTGGTGCATGCTACGCCGGCCCCCATTCTGGGTTCGGCGAACAGGTGCTTATCTAGCTTTGAATATACCCGTGCTTCTTCTGGGATTGCCTTTCTTTGTTCCTCTTGCAGCGGAGGTGAATCGCTCGTTACTGCGGTCCTCTCCCCTCTCTTATCAGGAATTCTCGCGGCTGAGTATGAATACAGCGGAGTGGATTGTGGGGCAGTTCCTGATATTCAGTCCCATACCTCCGACAGAGTTTATTTTCGAACGCGCAAAACCGTTTCTCGCCTACACAAGCTACGTTACGATGCTCGGGGTGGTTCTATCGCTGCCTCTCTGGCTATATAGAAGTAGGCTGCGCCCGTGGCTTACAGCAGCAGGGGTTTGTTGCCTGGCAGGAGTCCTGTGGAGCATGAACGTCGGCGGTCCCATTCTGTACCATGTGCCTGTCCTCAACCGATTCCGCTTTCCTTTCAAGTTGATCTATTTTGGTCTTTTTTTCGAGAGTGTACTCGCAGTGCTGGCCATCGCGCGATGGAAAGAATTCCGGCGCAGAATTGCTCTGGCCGTGTTCATGGCAAGCTGGATCTGGGTGTTTCTTTTCCTGCCGAACCATGCGTGGCGAGTTCGCGAGTATCATCCCCCGCTGGCGCCCCGTTGGCAGAGCCTTCTCCCGGATGGACGTTATGTTGTGTTCAGCAATAATCCCTTATACAGCCCGTCCGACACTTATGCCGAATTCAATTACGCTCTTCTGTTCGGGCTCGACAACCTATTGGGCTACGAGCCGATGCACTCGCATCTCGGCGCGAAGGTGGCCTTGGGAAACCTGCACACAGGCGCGTTCGAGGGAACGATCAACGACTCCGTCATTCAACACCTGAAACGGTGGAGCGTGCGTTATGTCCTCCTTAGCCCGGAACGCACCAATGCATCGGCATCTCTCGCGGAAGCTGGCTACTGCCCGAAGGCGAGTGCCGGCCAATGGGTCTTGTGGGAGGATCCGGACGTACTGCCGCGCGTTCGCTGGAGCGCGCATGCTGGCTTGCCTCCGAATGCCAATAATCTTCATTGGACTCACACGGTAAATTCCCTCGATATTGACGTCGCGAATATGCAAGCGGGCAGCCTTGACGTTGCGTTTGCAGCCAATCCTGGTCTGGAAGTCTGCGTCGACAACCGTTGCGCAGCTGCGGAAGGTGCCGATGACGGGAGCTTGCGAGTTGGTGTACCCGCCGGGTCGCGACACGTCCGAATCGCTTATCACAATTCACTGTTCCTGCCATCCATCCTGATCGCACTCGCAGTCGCCGGTGTTCTCCCCGCGATACTTCGGTGGATGCACAGTGCTCACAACCCTTAATGAGGACCGGGCTACCGGGTCCGGACTGGAAATCGTACTACTTTAGATAGTCGGAGGCCCTCCATGCGAATGCAGTCCGTTCACCTCGCAATCGGCGCCGGAATACTGGCGCTTGTAGCGCCCGCCCAGACTCCGCCCAAGCTGGTGCCAGAGGTTCCGTACGTGCCAAGTTCCACTTTAGTGGCAGAGGCTATGCTTAGGCTGGCGGGCGTCACCAGCAGCGACAACGTTTATGACCTCGGTTGCGGCGATGGCCGTATCGTCATCCTGGCGGCCAAAGAGTATAAGGCGCACGGCGTCGGAATCGATATCAATCCGCAGCGCATTCAAGAGGCGCGCGCCAATGCGAAGGCTGCGATCGCCGGGCCGCGCGTGCGGTTTGAGGAGAATGATTTGTTCGATGCCGACATCCACGATGCCACGGTCGTGATGTTGTATCTGCTGCCTCATGTCAATATGCGGCTCCGTCCCAAGCTGCTCAAGGAGCTCAAGCCGGGAACCCGCATCGTTTCGCACAGCTTCGACATGGGCGATTGGAAGCCGGACAAGGAAGAACAAGTGGATGGCGACACAATCTATTTATGGACCGTGCCCGCCCAATGAGCTAGGGCGCGGGCTCGAGCCGCAGCAGCGCCGCCGCGCCCAATGATCAGAGCAGAGCGCGGACGCCGCGCGTGACCGTGTCGGCGGTGAATCCGTACACCAGATGAGAGGCCAAGCCGTACAAATGCGCGGAGGCCGGCTCCTTCGGAGCAGGCTTTGACAGCCCGAGCGCGGGTACGGCCACTTCATCGGCCAATGCCCAGAGCCCCGCGCCAAATGCGGTCCCCCGGCCGGATCGGGCTTTAGGCTTGAATTCCGAAAGCACCCCGTACAGCATGCCGCTTCCCGCTCCAAACGCATAATGCACCGCCGGACCGGCCACTTTCTTCTCCGACGATGTAAGATCGCGCCCAGCCGTGACACGGGAAAGGGATTGCGCGGCTTTTACCGTGGCCGGTTCCTGTCTGGAGGGCGGGTGGCTTTGCGCACCTTGATGCTGCGGGAATAGCCAATGTTTGCTGACCGCCTGAAATTTGCTCATCACGAAAGTCGCAGCCAGCCCGCCGGTTAGACCCGCAATGAGCCCCTTCCATATTTTCTTACGAGAACGACGCCTCATATCAGTCCCTCGCGGAACTAATAGCACGCCGATTGCCGTCGACGGACGCCTTACGGCTGAGCCGCCGCCAGCGCGGGAGGGGCCGTGAGTCCGCCCGCCGTTTGGATCACGCCAGCCTGGAAGGCCATGATGTAGTGCTTCATCGACGTTTCGAACCAGTGAATGCCATTCTCTTTAGCCTCATGAAACGCCTTGTCATTGGGCCAGGAGTCGTGCGCGATTCGATAACAGGCCACGGCCGTGCCCGTCCGGTCTTTTCCGTACCGGCAGTGCACGAACACCGGGTCCTTGGATCCCAATAGCGCCAGGATCTTGCCGACATCGGCGTTCGAGGGAGCACTCATTCCGTTCAGCGGAATGTTGACGTAATGCATGCCGGCGGCCTCGACAGCCTTGGCTTCGGCTTTGATCGAATGCTCGGCGTTTTCACCGTCACGCCGCAGGTCGACCACGGTTTTAACACCAATGCCGGCGAGCGTCTTCCAGCCTTCCGGACTGGGTTGCGCGCCGCGATAGAGGTGCTCATCGACTTTGTGAAAGTTGGGGATGCCGGGTGCATCCAGGTTCGCCGCAAAAGCCGGTAAAGCCGCGGGAAGATATAGGAGGACCAGAAGAGCCGACAGTTTTAAAGTTGGCACAGGGCTTATTATCTCTTTGAAATTGGGATTGGCAGATACCAATTTTTTAGATGCACACGGTCCCAGCCAGGTTGCTTGGATTCGTGGCCCGCCCGGTGCAAGGGTTGATTGATATGAAACGAGATCCAACACGCGAGCCCGATCCAAAACTGCCGCCTCCCGACCCGGACCCTCAGAACCCGGAGCCGCGTCCCCCGGTCCCCGATCCCGATGTGCCGGAGCTTGGTCCCGACGTCCTTGACCCGCAGCCCGCCGGGGAATTGAAAATGCAACCGCAGAACAGAGGTGATTCGCAATGACTCGTGTACTCATTTACACAATTCTTGGCGCAGGTTTGGCTGCCGCCGCGTTCGGCCAAAATCAGCCGCAGGCGTCCCAATCACCCGATCGTGATGCTAATAACGCTGACCGGGTGAATTCTCCGGGAACTATTCCGTCCGGCACCGAGATCCCCGTGCGCACCGACCAGGCGATTAAAGTTCAGGATCGCAGCAATGGAAACACGTACTCGGCAACTGTCTCGCAGGACGTCGTTGGCAGTGATGGCACGCTGCTGATTCCGCGGGACTCGCGGGCCGAACTCGTAGTGAGAAATGTGAGCGACAACGATCTGATGGTCGATCTGGAATCCGTCACGGTGAATGGGCGCCGCTATGTCGTGAATGCCGAATCGTATGACCGGTCGCGGGGCACAGGGCTCGGGAAGAACAAACGTACCGGCGAATACGTCGGTGGCGGAGCGGTCCTGGGAACCATCATTGGCGCTATCGCCGGCGGTGGGAAAGGCGCAGCCATCGGGGCAGTAGCCGGCGGCGCCGCCGGCGCCGGGGCCCAGGTAGCCACCCGCGGTAAGGCCATCAATATTCCTGCGGAGACCGTTCTCAAGTTCAAACTGAATCAATCGCTCGATCTGCGAAGCAGCCACTAGCCGTCTCCAAGCGCCCCAGGCGCAAGACGATTTTTCCACCTGCGCCGAAAAAGTGTAAGATGTGCCTCAGACCGTCTGCCCGGTCAGTGGCGGCGGGAGGTGCAAATGCGGTGTGCAAGTTTTGCGATTGCCGCGTGCGGCGCGGCGCTCTTCGGAGTGGCAGCGGTAAGCTGGGCGGATGACTTCGATGGAAAGCAGGTGGCCGCCGCCCTGAAGCGAAAAGATATTGGCGCCGCGCCGCGTTTGCCGGACCGGCATCCCGATTTGGGTAACTCGAAAGGATCGTGGGAGCCCCCCGGAATCGGAGATATGGCAGGCTCCGGCGGCGGCTTTGCCGGAAGTGCGCAGCCCGAACGTAAAGTCGATGTTGCTTTCCTGCCGTGGGCCAAGGACATCTTCGTCACGCGCAACGCCAATTTCACGAAAGACGACCCTGAAGGTTACTGCCTGCCTCCCGGCATTCCGCGCATGTACGCCACCTCGTTTCCGTTTCAGATCTATCAACTCCCAGACCGCATCCTGTTTGTCTTCGAAGGCGGCGCGCACATGTGGCGCGTAGTGTACATGGATGGGCGCCAACATACTCCGCCTGACCGGTTGAATCCAACATATCTGGGCGAGAGTATCGGTCATTGGGACGGAGATACGCTTGTCGTTGATGTAACCGGCCTGAATGACCGAAGCTGGATCGACGCCGCCGGGCACCCGCACACCGAGAAGCTGCACGTGGTGGAGCGCTTCACGCGAGTCAATGAGTTGATCCTGCATTACGAGGCCACCATCGATGATCCGGGTGCGTACTCGAAACCCTGGAGCACCAGCTGGAACATCTTGTTTCATCCCGGCATGGAGCCGTTCGAATACATCTGCCAGGAAAACAACGCCGATCTCAAACACATGGTCGGCAAAAAACCTTGAGCGCCGCGCGCCTGCTTTTGGCTGTGACCCTGATCAGCGGATGCGGCTCGGCTCCTCCCGCGGTCGAGTCGAAGATGGCCGACCCTACAACGGACAAAGGATACGCACAGACGCTGGTGGAACTCACCGCGATGAACCGCCAGGCGGAGCGTGCGTTCCGGGCGGGCAAGCCGGATGACGCGGCGGCACTGATCGTCAAAGGACAGCCTTTGGCGAACCGTCTGCTTTCCGTCGCGCGGCCGGAGTTGGCGGCGGTGGAAGCGGCCTCCGATCTCGATCAACTCTACGGGCAGATGCTGTTGTCCAACCGCAACTACGGCTGGGCCCGCCTGGAATTTCAGAAGAACCGGGCCCGCTGGAAGAGCTGGCAGCCCCAAACCGAAGAAACGGCGCGTCGCCTCAAGTTGGCCGAAGACGCCATCGCCGAATGCGACCGGCGCATGACCGAGTAAGCCCGATTGCCATTGCAGCCGCGGTGTGGGATGCTCTGAGTTTCACTGGAGGCCTCTTTATGAAGAACGTATCTTTGCTAACAATTGCGGTCTGTCTGTGTCCGCTGGCATCTTGGGCAGCGGATGAGTTCAAACCGATGAATGTGAAACCGGGACTGTGGGAGACGACGGTGAGCACCCAGATGGCCGGGATGCCGCCCATTCCGCCCGAAGCCTTGGCGCGTCTGACGCCGGAGCAGCGAGCTCAGATGGAAGCGGTTCTGAAGCAGCGCGCAGGCCAGGGCCCGAGAACGACCACCAACAAATCGTGCGTAACGAAAGACGACCTCAACAAACCGCTGAGCTTCAATGACACCGTGAAGCAAAGCTGCAAGAGCACCATCATTCGCTCCTCATCCAGCGAGCAGGAAGTTCGCCTTGACTGCAGCGAGGGCGCGATTCAGGGCAGCGCGACCATGCACATTCAAGCGGTCGATTCCGAAAACGTCAAGGGCACGACACAAATGAACGCCAGCGGCGGCAACAACAAGATGACCTCGCAGTCGTCATTCACATCGAAGTGGGTGGGATCGGACTGCGGCGATTTGAAAAAGCAGCCGCAGTGAACCTCGGGAGTGTACAGGCGCTTATCGCTTCGCGGTGAGCGCGCGATAAGTTCCCGCTACATTCTGCGCGCGCTGCTGGTCGTAAAACTCCCAGTCTTTGTAGTTCTCCATCAGGACGCTGGCTTGCGTTTGCTCTAGCGTCTGGCCCGAGGAGACGGCGCGGGCTACGGCGTCCCGTAGCTCCTCGCGATAGCGAATGTTCGCGGCAACATCCGCCTTCTTGCCCAACGCGCCGTGACTGCAGACGAAGTATTCGAAATCCATGGCCTCCACGGCCCGGATGAGCGGGATCTCGTCCGGAGAGATCGCGCCGAATGGAATGCGATGCACGGTGATCCAGTCGGACGCAAACAGCACGTTGCTTCCATCGACGAACCGAACTAACGTATTGTCGTCGGCGTGCGCGATCGGCCGCGAAATCACCTCGACCCGTTTACCGCCTAAGTTGATGGTCAACCGGTCGGTGTAGGTCAGATCCGGAGCCCGGACGTATTCGATCGGTCCGCGCAGAATCTCCGCGCCGCTCAGCGCTCCATCATGATTGGCGTCGTACAAACCGAACATGGTTTTCAGGTTGCCTTGCGCCTCGTCGGGCTGTATCTTTCCATCTCCGTTTTTGTCCAGCGCGCGCGCATTCGCCGCCAGCGGGGTCGTGGCCGGCGGCATGGCAATGTTTTTCAACATATTTTCGTGGCCAATGAACTGCGCAGTCCCCGCGTACACCGAGCCGCCCGAAGCGTGGTCCCAGTGCGAGTGGCTATAAATGACGTACTTCACCGGAACATGGAAGCGCTTATCCATTTCACCCTTGAGCCATGTGGCGAATTCGGTCCCGATCGGCTCCGCCAGCACAATGCCGTCCGGCGTGACCATGAAGACCGAGACGTAATCATCCATGCGCGCGTAGTATACGTCGCCGGTCAGCTTCCCGATCTCCTGGCCTTTGTATTGCGTCTGCTGATAGAACGAGCGCTGCTGCGCAGCAAGCGCGGGAGCCAGCGCGGTTTGGCCAAACCATGCAAGCACGAGAAGCGCATGATGAATCCTCATATTCCCTCCCACCGGAGCCATGATTCTACCTCAGTTTGCACCGCGCGGACTTGCGGCAATTCGCGAGCGATCAGTGATCGGCAGCGGCCCCGGACAACTACTTGTGATGATGTTCGAGGTGATGCCGCCGCAGCCAGTCCTCGCCAAAATCGTTGCCCGGCGCGCGAACCACAGTGTGAATGTGATGTGGATCGTTAGGTAGCTTTGTGTTCGGCGGAACGATGGCGTCATACTCGATGAGCAGCGTCGGACCGTGAACGCGGTAGTACATTGCTTTGCCCACTTCCGCCGGACCCATCCAGGCGAAGTGCAGTTTGTCAAACCCCGCGCTTTGAATTGCGGACCGGTAAGAGCGCGCAACTTCCGGCCGCAGGTTGCCGAGATACTCGTCGACAAGCGACTGGAGCAAATCCCGCTGGCGCCCTTGCAAGGACGCCACGCCCGCGGGAGTCTTCAGCGCCTCGTCGCGGCCGGGCAGCGTAAAAATGTCAGGCGGCAGCGCGTCCGAGAGCACGGCGCGGCGCGCCTGCTCGGGCGTCAGTGCGTTGCGCAGCGCAAAACCCTTGGCGGTCTCGCCGCCCAGAAGCTGCCAGCCGGCGTGCGGGCCACTTGGAATCACGGCCGGGTCTGCCCCGAAATGCGCGGGCGTCATCGTAACCTGGCGGTCGACCACCGTGACATTCACGGCGAGGTGATGCCCGTCGATCTGCACGCCCCAGGGCGCGTCCCCGCCCGGTTCGCCGAACACATCGAGGAAGTAGTATTGGGCGCCGTAATGCTGTCCTATCTCCTCGGAAGTCGATCCCAGGAAGTCGTCCAGCGCCATGATCGCGGTGGCTTTGTAATAACCCTGGCTGGAGAGAATCGCCTGCAGCAGACGGTGCCCCGCCGCGCGTTCCTCGGTCGTCAACTCACCGAGACGGATGCCCTTGCGCGGATGCAGATAGTGCGGCAGGTTGCTCCAATCCTTGCGCTCGGCATCATCGATACTGAAGCGCAGCCGGCTGCGCAGTTCTGGCCGCAGCGCCGCCACAAAGCCCTTCGCCGCTTCGGCAAGCGGCTCAGCGCCACTGCCCGCGACGCCTTTCGTCTGCGCCCGCAGCCGCGTAAACGCGAACAGCAGCGCTACCGTCTCCAGAAAATTGCGACGGCGCATGAATTTACCGGACCTCCACTTCAATCACGCGCGCCTCGCTCTTCGCAGCCACCCGGTGTTTCTCTCCTGCCGGAATCAGAGCCCACTGTCCCGGCTGATCCAACCACTTCGCCCCCGCTTTGGCTTCGCCGGACACCAGCACCACCACTACCGGCACGGCGTGCGCATGTTCCATAACGCCGGACCCGGAAGCATCCGCGTCATAAATCCGGAACGAGCGATTCTCCCGCAGCACCTTCAATCCCGGAGCATCGAGAGCCCCGTTGCTCTGCCAGCCGCTCTCGCGCTGATTCTCCACCAGCAGCAAGTAGAACAGATCCGAGCCGACGTTCTGCACCGTGTGCGAACGAGGTTTGCCGGTGTATTCAGTAAGGCCGGCGGTGCCGGGTATGCAGGGCATTCCCGGCTTGCCCCATTCGCCGTCGTGGGGCTTTCCCCGCGTCGATGAGCCATGAATGCAGATGGTGGTCTCATCACGCATGTGCAGGTGCTCGAGCGTGGTGTCCCCCGGCGGAATCTGTGGCGAGATCACGCGCAGAGATTCATTCGCGAATTCCAGATGATGTCTCGGTTCCTGATCGAGCGGGACCTGCGCGCCCGCCACGCCCCCCAATAACACGGCGATACATAGACCCGACACTCTCATCGTTGCACCTCGCTGGCTGTCCATTCTAATCCAAGCCGCGCCCGCCGGCATCGTGCTCCGCCTCGGCGTGGGACAAGGAGTCGCCCTCAGCGTCCGGCACAGAGCCGCGACCGTAAGGGAGCGCATCAACAGACTGGCATATAATCTTTGGGAACCGAGGAGGCATTGATGTCGAACAGCCGAAGCGTGGGGGGCCGCGTATTGGTACTGCTGGCGGCGCTGGGAGCGTTAGCGGTAAGCGTGTTGCTGCTGAATGCCCAGGAGCCATCCGTCCCCAAATTCAAATTCGATCCGGACTGGCCGAAACCGCTGCCCAACAAGTGGAAGATGGGTGGCGTCACGGGTCTGGCAGTGGACAAGGACGACAATGTCTGGGTCTTAGACCGGCCCAACGATCTGACCGATATTGAGCTCGAGGCGGAGTTGGACCCTCCGCTCGCCGATTGCTGCGTGCGGCCTCCCTCGATGATCCACATCGATAAGAACGGCAATGTGATCGGTTCCTTCGACGCGCCGCAAGGCCACGGCATGGCGGTCGACACTAAAGGATTCGTTTACATCGGGCAGGACACCGTGCGAAAGTACGATCCCAAGACCGGCAAAGTCGTGGGCGAGGTGCCGCGCACGCCGGAACGCCAGCCTGGCGCCGGCAATGCCGATGCCGCTCCTGCCGTATCCACGCGCGTTCCCGGTCGCGGCAGCGCCGGCCCGGTCGCGGGCTTCCTTCCCGGCCGTGGCCGCGGAGGACCTGCTGATCCCGCCGCGCGCGCGGCCCAGCAAGCCGCCATTGCCGCTTTCCGCGCCAAGTATCCGCCGACCACTCCGATGATCGTCGGCGGCATCGAGGAGATCCGCCTCGACGAACCAGCGCACGAACTCTACGCCGCCGACAACTATCTCGGCGGTCGCGTCATGGTGTTCGACCTGGATACCCTTCAGTTCAAACGCGGCTGGGGCGCCTACGGCCACAAATTATCGGAGATGAGCACCAATGATGCCGACCGGGCCTATACTCCCGGCGGGCCGATGCCCAAAGAGTTCCGCGGCCATCTCACGCTGAACATCTCTCACGATGGTTTCGTCTACGCGGCCGATCGGAATGCGAACCGCATCCAGGTCTCGACCAAAGAAGGCAAGTTCGTTAAGGAATTCATCCTCGCACCCATGACCGGCGTCGGCGGGTCTACCGGCGGCGTCATGTTCTCGCCGGACAAAGGCCAGCGCCTCCTCTACATTTCCGACCTCACCAACAACCACATCTGGTTTCTCAACCGCGAGGACGGTAAGCTGATCGGCAAAATGGGCACGATGGGCGAGAACGGCGGCCAGTTCTTCGGTCTGCACATGATCGCGGTCGATTCCAAAGGCATCCTCTATACCGGCGAAGTGTTCGCCGGCGAGCGCGTGCAGAGATTTCTGCCGGTCAAGTAGAAGCGGAGCTGGCTGATTACGCAGCCATCTGCTTTTTCTTCTGCGCCTTCTTCTGGCGGCGCGGCAGTCGCGCCTTGTTCTTCGGCGGCAGTTTGGCCTGCTTTTTGCGCCCGGCCGGGTGCTCCCCCGCCTCGGGCGTGACGCCTGCTACGGACGCGATCTTGCCGGCCGCCTTGCCAATCGTCTTCGCGGCGCTGACCAGCAAACCCTCTTGCTCTGGTGCTTCCTTTTTCTTTGCCATATTCAAGACCTGCAGCGAAAACGGCAATTTAGCTTCCCATGAGTCAGAGATTACACGCTCTGAAACCCTGGGCCGCCGCTCCGTCACCGCCCTTCTGTCATAAGTGTCACACAGAACCGTACCGGTTTAACGAAACATGCCTTCCAATTCTGTACGGAAAATTGCCCCGGCATGGCTATTGCCTTTTGAATGGTCGATGCCGGCGACAGTATGGCGCGGACGTTTGGCTTTCGGAATGGTGTCAATCCCGGTGCACCTGCACAAGGCAGCCCGGCGGGAGCGCATCCGGTTCCGCCAAGTCTACCGGCCTGCCGCACCGGCGGAACCGAATACTGAGTTGGAGATCACGGAAGCGGAAACGCCGCCGCGCGGCAAGATCCACGAGTTACCTAGGCCCGCGGCTCCCGTGGCTCCTCCCGCGGCCGAATCTGTCGCCCGCGTTCGCAATCAGCCGGTGGGCGAGTTCACCGAAGCGCCGCTTGAAAGACCGCAGCTTCTGAAAGGTTATGAGATCGAGAAGGATCGATATGTCACGTTCGAGCCGCGCGAAGTCGCGGCCTTGCGCCCGCAAACATCAACCGAGTTGGCGATTGGCGGCTTTGTGCGGCTGGAAGAAATTGATCCGCTCTTCTTCGATACGTCCTATTACGCAGCTCCCAATCGCGGCGGCGAAAAGCCGTACGCCCTGCTTTATCGCGCTCTCACTGAGACCGGCTATGCCGCGCTCGGCTCACTGGCCATGCACGGTTGCGAACACGCGACCGTCATCCGGGCCGGGCGCCGGGGTCTCGTTCTGCATACGCTGTTTTACGGCAATGAAGTCCGGCAGGAGGAGGAATACACAAGCGATACCGCCCTGGTCACCGCCAAAGAACTGGAACTCGCGAAGATCTTCGTCCGCGCACTGGCCGCAAAATTCGAACCGGCAAGGTTGAAGGACGCCTTCGAAGAGCGGCTGCAGGAGCTCATCCGTGCGCGTGCAGGTAGCGCCGTACCGGCCTACCAGCGCGGCGAGGTCGCCAAACCGGCCCCCGTAGTCGACATCATGGAAGCATTGCGCAAGAGCCTCGAGATGGTCCGGAAGCCGCCGAAGACGGAGCAGCCGAAGCCATCCGGAAAAGGCCGCCGCCGGTCCTCCTCCTGAACATCGCGGTCACCTACTAGTTCTCTAAATTACAGTGGCCGCCATGGTGCATTCACCAGCC